>CAYMTW010000008.1:0-58690 GCA_964393485.1 uncultured Melioribacter sp.
AATGGCGATCGCTCCGAGGAGCGGACCGAACAATGTTGCGAGCAGAGCTGACACGCCCATACGCTGTAGGTTCCGTCTGTAGTGTCACTTACCGTTTGGAGGCCGCAATATAGCAAACGGCCCGCCTCGGCGGGACCATAAACCGTGACCGCCGATGCGTAGGTTTGCAGGCCATGAGCACTTCCTCTCGATCGACCCTAATGTTCGTCGGACTCGGCAATCCCGGTTCGGAGTATGCAGGCACCCGCCACAACATCGGCTTTATGGTGGTCGATGCCTTCGTTGCAGCTGCCGGAGAATCCTGGTCAAACGTATCCTCACTCTACGACGAGGCCCGTCTGCGCTATGCGGGCATAGAACTGGTGGTGATAAAGCCCCTTACCTACATGAACCTTTCGGGCAAGGCCGTTGCGAAGCGCAGCCGCGAGTTGGGCATTTCCCCAACGCGCGTGGTGGTCATCACCGATGAGTACAACTTCCCGGTGGGCAAGCTACATCTCAAGCAAGGGGGCTCCTCGGGCGGCCACAATGGCATCGCCTCAGTGATCGATGAATTGGAGACGGCCAATTTCTGGCGACTGCGCTGTGGGATCGACCGAAAGTTCGGTCCTGGTGAGCTCGTCGATTACGTGCTAGCGCCGTTTGATGCGAGTCAGAGTGACGAGCTGGGCATAATGATTGAGCGCGGCTGCGAGGCCATTCGACAGATATCAAAGGTAGGGCCAGCGCTGGCCATGCAGAAGGTCAATACGCCGGGTCCCGGCGCAAGGGGCTGATCAGTCAGCCTCGGGTCGCAGGTAGCCGTCGTTGCGGATCACCCGCTGGATAGCATCGGCCTTGGTCACAGCCGGCATCACGTCCTTGTAGTGCTCGCGAAGCAGAACAAGACGGGTGTTCTCGTCCTGGACCTCCAGTAGCATCTGACGTTGCATGGGCGTGAGCCCGGCCTTGGGTGCCATATCGAATGATGGTGCTGCCGACAGATCCTCGACGGTCAACGTCTGTGCCGCCAGACCATAGACCATGGTTACGATGCGATTGTAACTGGCGAGGACCTCTTCAAGAAGTGTTTGGTCGCACACGTCGGTGGTGTCGAGATATTCCTCCACGGTGCCAACTGTATAGGGTGACTCCGAGGGAACGATCTCAAGAAGTCGGTAACGACGCAGTCCCTCAACCACGATATCCATGCGTCCGTCTGGGTGCTTCTCGGTCACGTCAACAACAATGGCCGAGCAACCAACTGGATGAAGACGCCCCTCTTCGATGAGGTTGATTCCAAACTCCGAACCCCGCTCAAGGCACTCATTGATGAGTGCCCTGTAGCGAGGCTCGAAAATGTGAAGGGGCAACCGAACCTCGGGAAAGAGCACGAGGTTCAACGGAAACAGTCCAAGGGTCATCGACGGAGCTTGAGATACCGTTCGTTGATCCGACCCCAGTGAAGATTGTTCAAAAAGGCATCGATGTAGCCGGCACGGCCCGGGCCGCTCTTGTGGTAATAGGCATGCTCGAAGACATCACAGGCCACAAGAGGAATACCACCCCAGATGGCTCCGTAGTGGTGCTCATCTACCAGGACGTTCAGCAGTCGGCCTGAATACAGAGAATCGATGCAGAGCACGCCCCATCCCGAGAGCTTGGCCGCAAGCGCCGAAGCCTTAAAGTCGGCCTTCCAAGCATCGAATGATCCATATTCCTGCTCAATGGCAGCAACCACGTCCGGACCCTTACTTGGGTCTCCATCGCCGCCCATAACTTCCCAATAGACATCGTGAAGGACAGTACCGGCGTGGTTCCAAGTAAAGCGACGCTTGAGTTCACCCACATCGCTCCAGTTGCCGTTGGCAGCTGAGCGGTCTGCGTTCTCAAGCCCGGCTTCGATCTTATTGAGAAACGTCACGTACCCTTTGTGGTGCGTGTTGTAGTGCCAATCAGTGGTCTCTGGAGAGATCACGTCCTTGAGCAGTTCCTTTGCTTCCTCGTCACTATACGGACGTGGATTGAATTTCCATTCGTAGGCCATGAGTACCTCGGTTGCGGTTGGTAATGATAGTTATCTGTCTATTCTGGCTTAGACGCCGAAGCTGCTGCCGCAGCCGCACGTCTTGGTAGCATTGGGGTTGTTGAAGGTAAATCCCTTCCCCATGAGGCCGTCGCTGAAGTCGAGCGTCATACCCATGAGATAGAACATGCTCTTCGCATCGATGAAGATGCGCACGCCCTCAGCCTCGAGGATGAGGTCGGTTTCCTTCGTAGCAGCATCAAACCCGAGCGTGTAGGACATGCCCGAGCATCCACCGCCCTTGACGCCGAGCCGCAGCCCGTAATCGTCGGCGATGCCATTCTGCTCTTTGATCTTTTTGACCTCGCTCAGGGCCTTCGTCGTGACAATGATGTTGTCATCATCGTCCGTTCCGCTTACCCCTGTCGGGATCGAAACTATATCAGCGCCGATCATTGCAACGCTCATAAAACCTCCAATTGTACGAGTTCACGAGGAGCCGCCAGTTCGGCTATGCTCATCGATCGAAATGTTTCCTGTATCCGCTCCTGCAGTCTGCCGAGCGGTTCCTTGATAGTACACGTGTGCTCAGCACTGCAGGACGCGTGGTCGTTGCTTTGGCAATCTACCAATGCTGGCGAGCCCCCTTCCATGACGGAGATCACCTCGGAGACGCTGATACTCTGAGCTGGGCGAGCAAGTGTATAGCCTCCGGTACTGCCGGCAAACGACCGGATCATACCATGACGTGCTAACTGTTGCAGTACCTTGGCTACCAGAGCCTGCGAGATGTCGTAATGCAAGGACACATCCTTGGCCGAGACGATGTTGTCTGGGCGGGATGCCATGTCCTGCATAGCCAGCAGGGCGTACTCTATGCGCTTTGAGAGCCGAACCATGACCCTTTACTGATCGTAATCGACAAGACATCCATCCGAGGTCGGATGGGCCTGACATGTGAGAATATAACCGTCGGCGATCTCGTCGTCCGAAAGGGCTTCGCGCTCGTCCATGATGGCCGTGCCCGCGACAAGTCGTGCGCGGCAGGTGCAGCAGGCTCCGATCTGGCAGGCATATGGAGGATCAAGATTCGCCCTCTGCGCTGCAGCTAGGATGGTCTCATCCGGCTGAACGGTGAACGAGGTATCCTGACCGTACAGGCGCACAGTGACGCTGCGGGCAACGAGTTCCGAAGATTGCTGCGATGATTCCATGCCTTACTCGATAGGTGATGATGGGGCTGTTGATGAAAATGACTCGAAATGCATGTGCTCTGACGCGACGCCGAGAACCTCCAGAGAAGCGCTGATATGTTCGATCATGGCCGATGGTCCGCATAGCAGAACTTCGGTCGACTGGTCACGCAGAAGTGTCGGCGAAAGAACCGACGAGAGAAGGTCAATGGTGATGCGTCCATGATGGACCCGACCTGAGCTAACACTTTCATCACCGTCCACGGACTCAAGGACGTGCTCCACAACGAGACGTCCCGGCCAGGCGTGGACAAGCTCACTCAGCTCCTCGGCAAACATGATCTCTTCAGCCGAGCTGTTCGCATCGATCAGAATGACCTGGCTATGCGGTTCGGTGATGAGCACGGTCTTGGCAATCGATAGCAACGGAGCAATGCCACTGCCGCCAGCCACGAGGATGACCGTACGGTGGCTGTCCGGCTTCTGAGCTAGACCAAACGCCCCGTTCGGCAATGAGACCTCGATTGTTGCACCCGCAACAAGCTTCGACTGCACAAGTCCAGCAATGGAAGACCCATCACTTCGTTTGACAGCGATGGTAAGGGGCTCGGCACCTTCGGGACTGGAGCAGAGCGAATAGAACGGCTCCTCCACTGCACCCTCAGTTTCCACACGAAGCTGAACATACTGTCCAGCTCGATAGACATACTCCTGGCGTAGCTGCTCCGGCACACGGAGCTGAGCTACACGGGCGCGTGGCGTGGTGTCCCACGCGCGCTCAATCACCAGCCGATGGAAGATCTGCGGCATGGTCAGTAGAGTCCAATGGAAAACAATGCCACCTCCGACATCATGGTCTTATCCCATGGCGGATCAAATGTCAGTTCAAGCGTGACTGAATCGACACCGTCAACACTGCGGGCGGCTTGTTCGACCTCGCGTGGCAGTGACTGTGCCGACGGACAGTTGGGCGTGGTCAGCGTCATGAGGATGTGCACACGCGAATGGTCCTCAACGCGCACTTCGTAGATGAGACCCAGCTCATAGATGTTGATCGGGATCTCGGGATCAAAGACGGTCTTGATCGCCTCGATCACGCGGTCCCGCAGACTCAGCTCCGGCACGAAGGCCGAATCAGGCCTATCAGGCGTGATTGGTGTCTCGGTCATGATGACCTCCTCATACTCAGGGCAACGGCATAGAGACGGATCTGCTTGAGCATACTGGCCAGACCGCTCGAACGGTTTTGCGAAAGATGTTGCGCTAATCCTAGTCGCTCAGGGATATCCTTCGGGGCGGCAAGGATCTCCTGCGGCGTCCGATCCTGCATTATGCGGATGACGACTGCCACCAGCCCCTTGACGATCAGCGCATCGCTGTCGGCATAAAAGTGAATACGATCACCAGTCAGTTCCGGATACAACCACACCCTTGACTGACATCCCTTGATAATGAAGTCATCCGAGCGGCGCTCCTCGGGATATGGGGCAAGCTCCTTGCCCATGGCCATGATAGCTCCGAATCGCTCCTCCCAGTCCGGCAGGGCTTCAAGCATGGCGCCGATCTCCTCGGTGGCCTCGGCGATGGTGGGCACAGTATTCATTGTAGAAGCTTGAGAACACGGTCGAAGGCATGGAAGAATCGGTCTATCTCGTCGTGCGAAGTGTACACGGCTGCAGAAACTCGCACTGTACCATTCACGCCAAAGCGCTGCGTCAGCGGCATGGTGCAATGATGTCCGGTACGCACGGCAATGCCGTGCGAATCGAGCATGATGCCCAGATCCTGCGGGTGCACACCATCGACGCTGAAGCTGACGATGCCGGAATGTCCTTGTGATGATCCATAGACACGCACCGATGTACGCAAGCGCAGGCCTTCCACGAGTCGTTCCGTGAGCGAGGACTTGTGGGACTGCACGAGCGACATATCGAACCGATTGCGCCAGCGCAGTGCAGCATCCAGTCCAACGGCGCCCTCAATGTTAGGAGTGCCGGCTTCGAAGCGAAGCGGACCCTCGGCGTAGGTGGTCCGATCGAAGGTAACGTTGGTGATCATCGATCCCCCACCCTGATACGGCGGGAGCACGGCCAGTAGGTCACGCTGCACATAGGCCACACCAATGCCCATGGGGCCATACACCTTGTGTCCCGAGAAAACGAGTGCGTCACATCCGATCTCCCGAACGTCAGTAGACATCGATGAAACACTCTGGGCTGCATCGATGACAGAGATGGCTCCGACGCTGCGCGCCATGGCGCAGAGGGACCGCACGTCATTGGTCGTTCCGAGCGTGTTGGACACGTGGACACATGAGACAACGACCGTTGATGCATCAATGAGCTCGGCTGCTAGCCCCATATCAAGCGTCCCATCATCGGTCACCGGAATCACTCGCAGCTCCACACCCGAGCGCTCACGCAGCATCTGCCACGGAACAATGTTGGCGTGGTGTTCCATCTCGGTCAGTACGATGTTAGCGCCGGAAAGGCGCGCGCCCAGATGCTGACCGATGCTCGATGCAAGAATGTTCAGCGAATCGGTTGTCCCGCGCGTGAAAATGATCTCGTCGGACTCGGCACCGAGACTCATGGCAACCGTGCGCCGCGCCCCCTCATACATCGAGGTGACCTCTGTGCCGAGAACATGTCCGGCACGATGAGCATTGGCATTGTGATGACGGTAATACGAAACGATCGCATCGATCACCACCTCGGGCTTTTGCGTCGTAGCAGCATTATCCAGATACACCAGCTTGCGGTCACCGTGCACCATGCGATAGAGAATAGGAAACTCTTCGCGCAGCAGGGCCACGTCCAGCAAAGGGGCTGATGGTTCTGCAGCGGACATTATGACAGGAGTGCCTCGGTAGAAAGTTTGCGGGCGATGCGGCGCGTAAGCAGCGCGCGAAGTCCATCAATGGTGAGCTTTTCCACCACCTCGGTGATGAAGGCATAGGTGAGAAGCGCCTTGGCCGTATCACGGTCGATACCCCGTGAGCGGAAGTAGAAAATGGCCTCTTCGTCAACCTGACCCATCGTTGCACCGTGAGAGCACTTGACGTCGTCGGCCCAGATCTCCAGCTGTGGCTTGGCCTGCACCTGAGCCTTGGAGCTCAGCAGCAACGTATGATTCGACTGATAGGCCGTGGTCTTCTGTGCCTGCGGGCGCACATAGATCTTGCCGTTAAACACTCCCGTCGAACTGCCGTCGTAGATGCCCTTGTAGAGCTCTTCACTGTGGCAGTGCGGTACCATATGGTCGACCACGGTGTGGTTGTCCGTGTATTCGTTCTCGTCCAGCAGACTCACTCCGTAGAGGAAACCTTGACTCGATGGCTCGCACAGGCGAATGGCCAGGTCATTGCGAACGAAACGTCCGCCGATGCTCAATGCGTACGACGTGAACGTTGCATCACGATGCACGTCAGCGGTCACGGACGAGATCGAGCGCGCTGCATCGGTGTCGTCGGCGATCTTGCAGAAGCGAATATGCGCCGATGCGGCTACGGTAAACTCTGCCACCGTGGCATCGAGGACCGAGGAAGTGCCCGAAGTGTGATGGGACTGGACGATATCAGCTTCAGCCCCCTCCTCTGCGATCACCAGCAGGCGCGGGGTGATAAGCGTCGGTGAGCTGGCCGTTGTTTCGATCGAGATATGGATCGGACGGTCCACACGGCATCCCTTGCTCAGGCGGATCACGATGCCGTTCTCAAGCAGCGCCGTATTCAGGGCCACAAAGGGGTGCGAACTCAATGGCGCGCCGGAACCAAGAGCACGGGCAATGGCCTCATCACGTTCGACGAGTTCGCCAGAGAGCTCCATAATCTCAAGGCCGTTCGGCAACGCGGACGTGCCGATGTGTATTGAACCGTTGACAACGCGCACACTGATGTGCTCGCCAAGCGCTGCGGATACTTCCAGCGACTCGGGGTGCGCTGCTTCAGTCGACTGCGCCCAGCGCATCGGAGTGTAGGTATAGTTAAGACCAATGAATGGAAAGACATTGGTGTACTTCCATTCCTCGTGACGCGTGGTCGGGATGCCCATGCGCACAAACTCTCGCAAGCCTTCGCTGCGCAGAGCGCCGAGCCTTGTATCGACCGTCTCGTGTGAACCGTCACGAGACGGAACAGCAACGTGGCTTTGGACGAGTTCAATAAGCGGGTGCAGTGACATTTACGCCTCCACCGACGCTTCCTGTTTGAGCCAGTCGTAGCCGCGCTGCTCGAGCTCAAGGGCAAGCGTCTTGTCGCCCGATCTGATGATGCGTCCATTCCAAAGCACGTGCACGAAGTCCGGCACGATATGGTCAAGTAGGCGCTGGTAATGCGTGATCACCACCGTGGCATTGTCACTGCGGCGCAGTGCGTTCACACCCGAGGCCACAATGCGAAGGGCATCGATATCCAGTCCCGAATCGGTCTCATCGAGCACTGCAAGAACCGGATCGAGCATAGCCATCTGAAAGATCTCATTGCGCTTTTTCTCGCCCCCTGAGAAGCCTTCGTTCAGAGATCGCTGCAAAAACGATGGGTCCATTTCAACCAGTGCCATCCGCTCTCGCATCAACGCAAGAAAGGCGGCTGGGTCAAGGGGCTCCTGTCCGCGGTGCTTGCGCACTTCATTGACGGAGGTCTTGACGAAGTTGGCCGTTGAGACGCCCGGAATCTCAACCGGGTATTGGAAGGCCAGGAAAAGTCCTTCGCGGGAGCGTTCTTCAGGAGAGAGCTCCAACAGCTCCTTGCTTTGGAACAGCACCGAACCATCAGTGACGCTGTAGTCTTCACGTCCTGCAAGAACAGAGGCAAGTGTGGACTTACCCGAGCCGTTTGGACCCATTATTGCATGAACCTCACCGGCGTTGACCGTAAGGTTGATACCCTTGAGGATCTCACGGTCGTCGATCGAGGCGTGAAGATTGGAGATCTGGAGTAGTGGTGTCATCCGACGCTTCCTTCGAGTGAAATGGCAAGGAGTTTCTGAGCTTCCACGGCGAACTCCATCGGAAGCTGATTGAGCACTTCGCGGGCGTAGCCGTTGACGATCAGGGCAACGGCGGCTTCGGTATCGATGCCGCGCTGGTTGCAGTAGAAGAGCATGTCTTCGCCGATCTTCGACGTGGTTGCTTCATGCTCGACGGTGGCCGAGCTGTTGGCCACTTCGAGGTATGGGAAGGTGTGCGCGCCGCATGCATCGCCAATCAGTAGAGAATCACACTGCGAAAAGTTGCGGGCCCCCTCGGATACCGGCAGTACCTTAACCAGGCCACGATACGAGTTCTGGGAGACTCCGGCCGAGATGCCCTTTGAGACGATGCGCGAGCGCGTGTTGCGGCCGATGTGAATCATCTTGGTGCCGGTATCCGCTTGCTGCTTGTTATTCGTAACGGCAACGGAGTAGAACTCACCGATCGAGTTATCACCCTTGAGGATGACGCTCGGATACTTCCATGTGATAGCTGAACCGGTCTCGACCTGCGTCCAGGAGATCTTGCTATCAACGCCGGCACAGATGCCACGCTTGGTTACGAAGTTGTAGATACCACCGACGCCGTCTTTGTCACCCGGGAACCAATTCTGAACCGTTGAGTACTTGATCTCCGCACGATCATGCGCGACAAGTTCGACCACTGCTGCATGGAGCTGATTCTCGTCGCGTTGCGGTGCTGTGCAGCCCTCGAGGTAGCTCACGTAGCTGCCTTCATCGGCAATGATGAGCGTCCGTTCGAACTGGCCCGTATTGCGGGCGTTGATACGGAAGTAGGTGCTCAGCTCGATCGGACAGCGAACCCCCTTGGGGATGTACACGAAGGAACCGTCACTGAAGACCGCCGAATTGAGCGCCGCGTAGAAGTTGTCATTCGTCGGGACCACACTGCCGATGTACTTGCGAACCAGGTCGGGGTGGTTTTCGAGCGCTTCGCTAATGGGGCAAAAGATGATGCCAAGCTCGGCAAGCTTGTCCTGGAAGGTGGTCTTAACGCTCACCGAGTCGAGCACAACGTCGACGGCGACGCCGGCCAGAACCTTCTGCTCCTCCAGCGGGATGCCGAGCTTTTCGAACGTGGCAAGGATCTCTGGGTCCACTTCATCGAGCGAGGTCAGCTCCGGCTTTTTCTTTGGGGCAGCCCAGTAGATGATGTCCTGAAAGTCCACTGGCGGGTAGTCCACGTTCGGCCAGCGGGGCTCGGCCATAGACTTCCACTGTTCGTAGGCCTTCAGGCGCCACTCGAGCATCCAATCGGGCTCGTTCTTGCGGGCCGATATGAAGCGTATGACGTCTTCACTGAGCCCCTTGGGCAGGAGCTCCTGCTCAATGTTGGTCGTGAATCCGTACTTGTAGTCGCTTCCGACGACTTCGTCGAGTATCGTTTGCTGGTCCATAGGCGGCAAATATACGACTGTTTTAGTCCTAGATTAGTGCAGAAGCCGCCGCGCTGAACGCGAAACGCCCCTTGAGCCGCAGGAAACAGGCAAAAGGGGCGCATCGTTCCCACCCGAAGGTGGGAGAGAGATATGGGTAGTATCCCTGAAAAGATCAGTGCTGAATAAGCATCCGAGACCGTGCAACAACGATTCCATCAACCAATTCGAGCGTGTAAAGGCCTGTGGCGAGCGCCGACGTTGGCAAATGCAGATCAGACGAGGAGTCAACATCGTAGTGGCCGACAATTCGACCCTGAGCATCAGTGATCTGAAGATGAGCGGCGCCGGAACGTGACAGTTCTGCACTGATCCGCACGACGACGTAGTCATTGGCCGGAACCGGCCCTACAACGCGCAGCAGTGATGAGGCTTCAGTATCCTCTTCAACGGACGTGCCACCCATGACCACGACGTTTGCTGACGAGCTGGTGACCGTGCCGCAGCCGCCCGTGACGGCGCAGGTGTACTGGCCCTCGTTGGCCTTCGTTGCCGACGAGACGGTGTACTCGGCCGATGTTGCGCCTGCGATCTCAACCCCACCCTTGCTCCATTGATATGTCAGCGTGGAACCAGTCGCCGCAACCGACAGTGTGAACGGCTTACCTTCGTCAACGGTGAGTCCAGCAGGCTGCCGTGTAATGTCTGTTGGCGTACCAACAAGTACATTGACCGTGGCTGACGTCACGCTCGGGTTGCACGTGCCGGTGATAAGGCAGTCGTACTTGCCTGCCGACGAGGCATCAACCGAGGCGATCGTGTACGTTGCTTCTGTTGCACCCGTGATATTCGTGCCCGCCTTGCGCCACTGAAATTTTAGGCCGGCCCCTAGGGCCGTTACGGACAACGTGGCCGCCTTACCACCGCACGCTGACGCATCAACAGGTTGCTTGGTAATGCTCGGTGGATTAGAGATGGTAAAGGGGCTCAGAAGCTCACTCAGGTGACCGTGGATCGTGGTAATGCGCACCAGATAAGGTCCGGTTGCAAGAGCTGGAACCTTCCACAGGTAGCTGCGCCCACCCACATTCTTCGCCACATCAACCCACTTACCTGAACCGGCCTCAGAGTACTGGATCTGGAAGCGGGCGGTGTCGGGGAAGCCCTGCGCCGACCACGAGATGGGCTTGCTAATACCGACACAGTATGTTTCGCCCCCTCCCGGTGCAGTCAGTTCAACAACACCAAATGCATGCTTGGCGACGTAGCCATGAAGTCCTGTTGACGTCGTTGAGGCTGACTTCGGATACGTTGTCAGATTGGTCGATGTAGTACTGGCAACGTAGTACGGGTTACCAAGAGGATCCATGGACAGACTCTTGACGGAGTCTTCCTTATTCCCGGAGACAAGGGTTGCGTAGATGTTCGTAGCAAGATTGATCGAAGCAATGAAACCGTCCGTTGTGCCAGAGCGCGTCGAGACAATGCCATCGCCGGTCAAGGGGAAGTTCTCAGAAGCTGTGGTGCCGGCAATGAGGACCGTGGTTCCCGACTGGAGCTTCATGGCATACGCCTCATCATCATTGGAGCCGCCATAATAGGTTGTTCCGACGAGCTCGCGTCCATCATCGGCAAACACCGCAAGGAAGACATCCTTCTTGCCGAACGACTGTGTGTTCAGAGTTCCGATAGCTGGAAGATTAGTCGATGTTGAGCCACCAGTGATGTAGGCCCTGCCGAGATCATCAACGACAATGGCCTTACCCTCTTCGTCATTGTTGCCGCCGAAGTAGGTCGAGTATGTTCCGTCATCCGTACTGGCCAACGTCAGGTCACGGCTAAGCTTGACCACGAAGGCATCCGTCAGTCCACCGTTGAATGTCTCATCAGCGGGCTTGCGACCAGAGGCAAAACGGTCAGACGTCGGCGCAGTTTCGAAGTTCGATGATGTGGTCGATCCGGTCAGGAAAACGCTGCTGGACTTATCGACGGCCATTGCTGTGAAGATGTCATGGCCGCCCCCGCCAAAGTATCGCGAAAGCTGCATGGATCCGTTGGCAGAGAACGTGGCAACAAAGCCATCTGTTTGACCCTGGTTTGCTCCGCCGCCGGGAACATCGCGAGATGACGGCGGGCGACCCCAGCCACCCGGGATCGTGATCTTGATGGTAGCCGGAAACGTCACTGGGAATCCTGACGTCGAAGTTGTGCTACCCGCGACATAGATAACACCTTCACCATCGACCTTGATGGCACGCCCGATATCGTCCCTGTTGCCGCCGTGATAGAAGCCAATGAGAAGCTTTTGGAGCGTCGAATCAAACTTGGCAACAAAGATGTCTGAGAGTGACTTGTACAGCTTCCCGGTAACACCAGAGGTCGTTGGGAAGTCGTTGGAGATTGTTTCTCCCGTCACGTAGATGTTGTTGGACTTGTCCCGCGTAACGGCACGGATACGATCATCGGCAGCCCCACCGATGAACGTATATGAGAGAACTTTCTCGAGTCGCGAATCCATTCGGACAAGGAATCCATCAGTCTTGCCTTTGACTGCGGTACTGTACCCACCGGTCGCTCCGGGAAGATCAAGCTCAGATGTGTTTCCGGCAACGATCACATCACCGTTACTGAGGTACTCGAGGCCGATAAGCTCGTCATCGCCATTGCCCCCGATGAAAGAACCGTAGACAGTTGAGGTCACCGGTGAGACATCGGCCAGTTCCGGCCGGGCACCACCGAGGATCTCACAGCGGATCGACGAAAGGTCAGCCCCCTGTCGGGCGATGACGTTGCGTCGCACATGTCCGTCATCGGTCAGTGCGTAGGATAGCGTCACTCCTGGATAGTACTCGGCAAGGGCTACCTGTGACACAACCGGAGCCGTATACCACTGAGACTCATCACGTCCCTTGACAAACGTGACATACGAAACGGTCTCGCCATTTCGGCGCTCAAAGCGTGGGTTGACATCACGAAAGGACTCGCGGATGACGGTGCCGCTGCGCGTGCCGTCATTGATCGTGTACTGGTCGGTGACTACGCCCGTACGAGTGATCCAGACGGTGGCTCCGTTCTGACGCACAGCATACAGCACATGAGTTGGCCACTGTCCGACGTTGGCAATGAAGCCTTTTACGCCTGACGCACCAGTATTGGTGGCTCCGGCAAAGGTCCAGGCCGGGGTCAGAGCCACGACGCACGCCATCAGGAGAGCAACCATCAGAGGTTGAAACGACAGGTTGGAAGAGTTGTTCATGGAAGGGGCCTAAATGGTTGGAGCACAGGTCGCAGCATAACAACAACAAGATTTCGGCATTTCAGTTACATGAGGTAGAAAAAAAGCGTCCGCCGGAAGATCCCGGCAGACGCTTCGTGAAGCGCATGTGTGTTTGCTTGAGGACTAGCGCACGACCATCAATGGCAAGGTCCAGGTCCCGGCAGCCGTGGAAACCTTCAGGGCATGCATGCCCGACTGACAGGCCTTGGTGGAGATCACGACGTCATGCACGCCGGAGGAAAGACCGCCAACGGTGAGTGACTCGAGCGTGCGTCCCCGCAGATCCACTACAGATACCGTGACGTCCGAGGCAAGGGGCAGATCGATGCGCACGATGGCTTCGTCGGCCACCGGATGGCGGCCCACAAGACGAATGGCGGATGCTACGATCTCTTCCTCGTCCACTGATGTTCCTTCGACCACAACGGCTGCCTTCTCCGAGGTTACCGTCCCACAGCCGCCCGTCACGGCGCAGGTGTAGTCGCCGGCATCGGCAGGCGATGCGGCGGCAACTACGTACTCGGCCGACGTTGCACCCGAGATTGGCGCACCATTGCGTGACCACTGGTAGCTGAGCGTCGAGCCCGTGGCGGTTACTGACAGCGTAAAAGACGTTCCGCTCTGCACCGTCAGCCCCGTGGGCTGCTTGGTGATGGCCGTGGCAACGGCGGTGATCAGATTCGCGCCCGCCGAGGTCACGCTCGGGTTACATGTTCCCGTGACAACGCAGTCATACTTGCCGATTGTCGTCGCGTCAACCGTCACAACGAGCGAGTCTGCCGTCGCACCTGCGATGTTGGTCCCAGCACGGCGCCACTGATACTTCAATCCGGCGCCGTCAGCTTTGAGGCGAAGCACAGCCTGCCCGCCCGGACATGCACTGGCATCCTTGGGCTGGGCTGTGATCGTTGGCGGGTTGGAGATCGTAAAGGGGGTGAGTAGGCGGCTCATGTGACCGCGCGTGGTGGTCAGACGCACCTCATACTGACCGGTCGGGACGTTCGGAACCTTCCACGAGAAGCTGCGCCCGACAGCCGTGCGGGTGATGACAGTCCAGTTACTTGTGCCGGCAGGAGCAAGTTCAATGGAGTACTTGGTCGTGTCCGGCATACCCTGTGCGCCCCATGAGACGGCCTTGTTAGCACCTGAACACCAGACCTCGTCACCAAGCGGACCCGTAAGCTCGATCGTTCCGAAAGCATACTTACCAACGAAGGCATTTTGCCCCGAGGTGGCACGCTGCACTGTTGTGTCGGGCGTACGAAGGTTATCAGACGTCGTCGATGTCACGTAGTACAGATCGCCGGCAGCATCGGTAGCAAGCCCCTTCACAGTGTCAGACTCAGATCCGGTGATAAGAGTTGTGTGGACATTCGTGCTGGTATTCATGACAGCGAGAAAGCCGTCGGTGGTGCCGGCGCGTTCGTTGTTCGTTGCATCCCCTGCAACCGGAAAGTCGTTGGACATTGTAGAGCCGTACATCACGGCCAGCTTGGAGGCAGCGTTATAGCGCACGCCGTTCACATCGTCGTTGCCCGTTCCGCCGAAGTAGGTGGCACCGGTGAGCTTCTGTCCGTCGTCTGAGAACACGGAAAGGAACAGATCCTGCATGCCGATCTTCTGCGTGATGAGCGTACCGACGCAGTCCAGGTTGGTTGATGTGGTTACACCAACGACCTGTGCGCGCCCCAGTTCGTCGACAAAGATCCCACGGCCCTCGTCCTCACCGTTGCCACCGAAATATGTCGAGTACGTTCCGTCGTCAGACTTGGCAAGAGCGAGTTCGTTGTTCAGTTTTACAACGTAACCGTCAGTATTACCACCATTGAACGTGCGGTCATACGGCAAACGGCCCGATGAAAAGAAGCCTGGCGTTGGAGCCGTTTCGAAGCTTACGGATGTGGTCGACCCCGTGAAGTACACGCTGTTTGATCCATCGATGCACATAGCACGGACGAAGTCGTTACCATCACGTCCGAAGTAGCGAGACTGTTGAAGAGATCCTGTTGCCGAGAAGAAGGCCAAAAAGACGTCGGTAAGTCCAAGGTTGGCTCCGCCGCCTGGCTCAGTAGTGGTGCGTCCACGCCAGTCCCGACGCGTGGTGGACACTGGGAACGTCACCGGCAAATTGGCATTCGATGTCGTGTTCCCCGCAAGAAAAATCACTCCGTTTTGATCTGCTGCGATGGCTACCGCACGGTCATCTTTGTTTCCGCCATGATACCCGCTCACGATCAACTTGTTCAGAGTGCTATCAAACTTAGCGATGTAGGCATCTATCCCCGACTTGTAGAGCTGTCCTGAAGCACCCGATGTAACGGGGAGATCTGATGAATTGGTCTCACCGGTCACGTAGATGTTGTTGACCTTGTCCTTGACCACCGAAGTGATCATGTCTTCGCCCGATCCGCCGTAAAAGGTGTACGAGAGAACCTTCTGCAGCTTGCGGTCTATCCGCACAATGAAGCCGTCCATAATACCTTTGACTGACGTCGAATAGCCCCCTGTCACGCCCGTATACTGCATTGACGTTGTGCTGCCGGCCACGATCACATCGCCATTGGTCAGATACTCGAGCCCAGCAATGAGGTCCGTTCCCGAGCCGCCAAGGTATGAGCCATAGACGATCGAGGTGACCGGGGTTACGACTGATCTCGTTGAAGCATCACCATCGATCTCGACCCGAACGTTTCGCAGGTCTGCTCCCGGACGAAGGATCAACTCCTGACGCAAGCCCTCGGAGACGATGCTATACCGCACATCGACACCTGGCACGATGCCATGGACAACGGCCGATGCATGGACCGGTGCCGAAAACCACTCCGACTCATTGCGTCCTCGGAAGAAGTTCACGCGGCTCACCTCGTTCAGGCTGCTCACTCGGGCCCGGGGGTCAGCATCGACAAAGGCTCGGCGCTCGACGCGTCCAGTGCGTTCCTGCGCAGCCGCATTGATGCCGTAGCGGTCAATCTCCACGCCAAAGCGCGTGATCCAAACGTCCACGCCGGCCTGCCTCGAGAGGAACAGCACATGCGCCGGCCACTGACCAACGTTGGCGATCAGGCCCTCAACACGGGGATTCGATGTGGAGACAGTGCCCGCCGTAAGAGGCAGTGTTTCGGCAAATGCCAGGAAAAGACAGATTGCAAGAAGCAGTTGGCGAACCATGATATCGATCCGAATGTGTAACGCTCAGCTAACACGCCCTCGCTTCGGTCGGTTCCGACCGATCTAGAGAGCACGATTTTCAGGCGGCAAAGATACTCATGGGTATCCTCTCGCCTGGCTTTAGTAAGCCTCTGAAACCCCCTACCTTGCGATGTGTTTCTACGAAAAATTTTCTCATTAATCGCAGCCGCCCGATATCGACACGTGGCATCGACACGGTCGAGGGCAAGGCTGCGATGAACATTACGATAGAGCTTCCCAACTGAACTCGGTAGCTTTGCCGCTGCCGGTTCATGACATGTTCTGTCCTTGTTAGAGTGCTTTCCATGCCGATACGCCTAGCCGTCAACATTGATCATATCGCCACGCTACGCGAAGCGCGCGGTGGCATCGAACCCGATCCAGTTCACGCTGCCGTACTGGCCGAGCTCGCCGGTGCCAGCGGCATTGTCTGTCATCTCCGCGAGGACCGGCGACATGTGAACGATCGTGACGTGCGCGCACTGAGGGAGATCGTCACCACAAAGCTCGACCTCGAGATGGCGGCTCATGAAGAGATCATCGCTATTGCGCTGGATGTTGTTCCGGATCTCGTGACGATCGTGCCCGAGAAGCGTGAAGAGCTCACAACGGAAGGGGGCCTAGCGGTTGCCGGCAACGAGTCACGTTACGCAGAACTCACGCAGAGATTTCATGAGCGCGGAATTGCCGTGAGCTTTTTCATCGAGCCGGAATCTGACCAGGTGGAGGCTGCGGCCGCATGCGGGGCCGAGATCATTGAACTCCACACAGGCACGTTTGCCAACGCCCGCACCGAGCACGCCAAGGCGCTACAGTTGGAGCGCCTGCGCGCCGCTGCACAGTTGGCAGCAGCGGCCGGACTTATCGTCACGGCCGGCCATGGACTGGATCTGCGGAATGTGGCAACGATGAAGACCATCCCCGAACTTGAGGAGGTCTCGATCGGTCATGCCCTGGTCAGCCGCGCCGTCCTTGTGGGCTTTCAACGCGCCGTTGAGGAATACCTTGCCGCGCTGCGCTGAGAAAAGCCCCTTTAGGCACAGCAGCGTGCTTATGCCTTGCCGCTGAAGGCCGACGACACAAAGTCCCTGTTCATCTGAGCAATGAACTCGGCACTGATGCCCTTCGGACAGGCAGCTTCACACTCATAGTGGTTTGTGCAGGAACCAAAACCCTCAACGTCCATCTGCAGCACCATGTTCATGGCGCGTGAAGAGCGTTCGGCCTGACCCTGCGGTAGTGAGGCCATGTGCCCGACCTTAGCCGCCGTGAAAAGCATCGCCGATGAGTTTGGACAAGCCGCCACGCAGGCACCGCACCCGATGCACGCTGCGGCATCCATGGCACGGTCGGCATCAGGCTTGGAGATCGGGATGGCATTGCCATCCTGGGCGTTCCCCGTATTGACGCTGACGAATCCACCCTTTTGGATGATGCGGTCAAACGATCCGCGATCAACCACGAGGTCACGAAGCACAGGGAAGGCCTTGGCACGCCACGGTTCGATATAGATCTCGTCACCATCCTTGAACGTCCGCATATGAAGCTGACAGGCCGTGGTGCGGACAAGGGGTCCGTGTGGACGTCCATTGATCACCATACCGCATGTGCCGCAGATGCCTTCACGGCAATCGTGATCAAAGGCAACCGGGATCTCACCCTTGGCAATGAGCTCCTCGTTCAGCACGTCGAGCATTTCCAGGAAGCTCATGTGCTCGCTCACGTTGGCAAGATCATATGTCTTGAGCATGCCCGTGTCGTTCGGTCCGGCCTGTCGCCAGATGTGAAGTCTGAGGTTCATTACTTGTAGCTCCGTGTTGCCAGTTGGACGTTTTCAAAAGAAAGGGGCTCCTTGTGCAGCGTTGGGGTCTGACCCACGCCGGTATGTTCCCAGGCTGCAACGTAGCAATAGTCGTCATCGTTTCGCTTGGCCTCTCCATCCTCGGTCTGATACTCCTCGCGGAAGTGGCCCCCGCATGATTCATTGCGCTGGAGCGCATCATAGCACATCAACTCGGCGAACTCAAGGAAGTCGGCTACTCGCAGACCACGCTCCAGTGACTGATTGAGTTCAGCACCCGAACCCGGTACGACCAGATTTTGCCAGAACTCCTCGCGCAGCTCAGGAATGCGCTGTAGCGCTTCCTTCAATCCCGCCTCGTTACGGGCCATGCCGCACTTATCCCACATGATCTTGCCGAGCTCACGGTGGAAGGAATCAGGCGAACGCTTGCCCCCGATGGAGAGTAGCGTTGCGATCTTCTGCTCAGCATCCTTGACAGCCTGCTGGGCTTCTGCACTGTCTGAACTGACAGCTGACATGCCCCCTTGGGCCAGATATCCCCCGATGGTGTAGGGGATCACAAAGTATCCGTCGGCCAGACCCTGCATCAGGGCGGAAGCACCGAGACGGTTCGCACCGTGATCAGAGAAATTGGCCTCTCCAAGCACGAATAGACCCGGCACATTGGACATCAGGTTGTAGTCCACCCAGAGGCCACCCATGGTATAGTGTACGGCCGGATAGATGCGCATCGGCACCTTGTAGGGGTTCTCTCCGGTGATGCGCTCGTACATTTCAAACAGGTTGCCGTAGCGGTCTGCGATAGCCTTTTCTCCAAGGCGGCGAATGGCATCCGAAAAGTCGAGATAGACGCCCAGACCGCCGGGACCCACGCCACGTCCCTCGTCACAGACCTCCTTGGCGGCACGTGATGCAATGTCACGGGGCGAGAGGTTTCCAAACGATGGATACTTGCGCTCGAGGTAATAGTCACGGTCAGCTTCCGGTATCTGGTCCGGACTGCGCTGATCGCCCTTGGTCTTCGGTACCCAGATGCGACCATCGTTGCGAAGCGACTCCGACATCAGCGTCAGCTTTGACTGATAATCACCGCTCTGCGGGATACACGTCGGGTGGATCTGTGTGTAACATGGGTTGGCAAACAATGCACCGCGCTTGTGTGCACGATAGGTTGCCGTCACGTTACAGGCCTTGGCATTGGTGCTCAGATAGAACACGTTGCCGTAGCCACCCGTGGCAAGGATCACCGCATCGGCCATATGCGAACGCACGGCACCCGTGACCATGTCGCGCGTGACGATGCCGCGGGCACGACCGTCGATAACGATC
Organism: uncultured Melioribacter sp.; assembly: GCA_964393485.1. Taxonomy (GTDB): domain Bacteria; phylum Bacteroidota; class Ignavibacteria; order Kapaibacteriales; family Kapaibacteriaceae; genus UBA10438. The sequence continues at coordinate 19,165 of CAYMTW010000008.1, forward strand.
AGATCCATCATCTCTTGCTTGTTATGCAGCTTAACCTTGCCAAGGCCAACCTGACGCATCAGCGCCTGATAGGCTCCAAGCAGAAGCTGCTGTCCGGTCTGCCCCTTGGCGTAGAATGTCCGAGAAACTTGCGCGCCACCAAACGAGCGGTTGCTCAGGTACCCACCGTACTCGCGCGCAAACGGAACCCCCTGGGCCACGCACTGGTCAATGATGTTCACCGACACCTGGGCCAGACGATAGACGTTGGATTCACGGGCGCGGAAGTCGCCCCCTTTCACCGTGTCATAAAACAGGCGCCAGACACTGTCGCCGTCGTTCTGATAGTTCTTGGCCGCATTGATACCACCCTGTGCGGCGATCGAGTGCGCACGCCGTGCGGAATCATGATACGTAAAGGCCTGGACGTTGTACCCGAGCTCGGCCATGGTGGCTGCTGCCGACGAACCGGCAAGTCCTGTGCCAACGACGATGACGGAGAACTTTCGCTTGTTGGCCGGATTGACGAGTTTGAGCTCAGCACGATGCTTGTCCCAGCGCTGCTGAACTGGTCCGCTTGGTATGCCGCTGTTAAGTTCCATGATTAGGGGCTTTCTTTCGATTAGAGCTTGACGAAACCGAGGAGAATGGCCAGCGGAACGCTGGAGAAGCCGAGGGCGACCGCAAAGGATAGACCCGGGCCCAGGACGCGGACCAAAGGAACGATGCGGCGATTGGTCACGCCCAGCGTCTGCACGGCACTGGTAATGGCATGGTTCAAGTGCAGCCCGACCATGATCATCGAGAGGATGTAGAGAACGCTGATAATTGGCTCATGGAAGCTGCTGACAACCATGGCGTACACATCAGGAACCACGTCGCCGCCTGGCAGCGTAAAGGTTGCCGTGGCACAGTGTTCGGAGTGAACTGCACCCCAGGTAAAGTGTGCCAGGTGATACAGCACATACGAAAGGAGCAACAGTCCGGAATAGAGCATCGTGCGCGAGGCCAGCGTCGAGGCGCGCGGTTCCACCTTGTGGTACTTGTGCGGACGGGCTTCGCGGTTACGACGCGACAGGGTGATCGCTGCAGTGACGTGCAGGACAAAGAATGACAGCAGACCAAGTCGGACAATCCAGATCACCATACCGTGCCCCATCGTGTGCAGGCCATGCGCGTACTCGTTGATGTGCGCCGGTCCCAGGAACACAAGAAGATTACCCGAAAGGTGCCCCAACAGAAACAGGACAAGCAGGAGCCCCGTGATGGCCATGAGCCACTTCTGGAACAGGTTAGACCGCCAAATCTCGCCGAATGCCTTCATGGTGTGCCCTGACGTAATGATCGTTTTTCAGTGGCCCACAACACGTCTGTGGGCAAAAAGGTGCCGCGAATTTACAAATGTTGCGTCGTAGCTTCGTTCATGCTCGACATTAACCATGTAACCAAGCGGTTTGGCCAGCATGTGGCCAACGATGACATTTCGCTGCGCATTGAAAGCGGACGCATTTACGGATTGCTCGGACCAAACGGTGCCGGCAAGACAACGCTGATCCGCATGATCACGGGCATCACGCTCCCCGATCAGGGCACGATCGCGCTCGGATCGGACGCTTCGATCGACGTGCGTCGTGAACGAATCGGATACCTGCCAGAAGAGCGGGGCCTCTACAAGAAAATGACCGTGGGCGATCAGTTGCGCTACTTTGCCGGACTTAAGGGGCTTGACGCACGTCTCGCTGACGAGCGAATCACCTACTGGCTCGATCGCATGGATGCCTCCGGATGGAACACCAAAAAGATCCAGGAGCTCTCGAAAGGGATGCAACAGAAGGTGCAGTTCATCTCGACGATCTTGCATGAGCCCTCGGTACTCATCCTCGATGAGCCGTTCAGCGGACTCGACCCTGTGAACGCCGACGTGCTCATCGGTGTGATCCGGCAACTGCAGCAGAATGGCACGACGATTATTCTCTCCACCCATCAGATGGATCAGGTCGAGCGCCTATGCGACGATATTGCGCTGATCAACCGCGGTCGCGTGGTCCTCTCGGGTGAGGTCGCCCGGGTGCGTGCCGGCTTTGATTCAGATCGGTTACGCATCCGCAGTTCCTCTGGTACGTCATCTCTAGAATCGATCCCAGGGACCACAGTCGTCAGCGCCAGTGGGTCGACGGTGGAGCTTCGTCGGGACGTCACGACAAGCATCCGCTCGATCCTAGAGTATGCCAATGCCGCCGCCGACGTTGTTGAGTTTGCCGTCATTCAGCCATCACTGCACGAGATATTCGTGCGCACGGTAACGGGCTCATCCCATCAGGCCGCAGCATGATGCGTCGAAGGGTGCTCATACCTCTGGCCCTTGTTGTCGGTTGCGCTGTTCTTGTTGGAGTTGTTCTCACCCGTCCTCTCGGCATGCGGACATCGGTGATGATTCCCCGGCAGGCCCCCTTTGCCCGTGCCGTGCTCGACAGCATCCGCGTGACACGGGGCCCGACGGCCGCCTGGCTTACCTCGGTTCTGGTCAGCACTGGTCTGCGCATTACCTCGCGTAGCGTGTTACCAGGTTGGTACCACATAGATGTATCAACTTCGCTCCTCGGCGTTGCTCGGATGCTGGTCACCGGAGGCCGCGAACCCCTTGTCAAGGTGACCATTCCGGAAGGATACACCATCGATCGCATTGCCCGTCGACTTACAGCGCGGGCCGAGATCGACTCGGCATCGTTTGTTTCCTGGTGTCGAGCTGATTCCGTGCGCCGTCGATTTGGTGTGCAGGCCCCCTCGATGGAGGGCTTTCTGATGCCCGACACATACTTTCTGATTCGCCACGATGATGCGGGCTACGCCGGTGAGATGATGGCCGCACAGGCGCAGACGTTCTGGAATCGCATGAACGTCACAGCTGCGGCAGGGGGCTGGAATGAGCGCCTGAAGTTGGCCACCCTTGCCTCGATCGTTCAGCTTGAGGCTGCAGTGGACGAGGAGATGCCAACCATAGCCGGTGTGTATGCCAACCGCCTGCGCATTGGCATGCTTCTGCAGGCCGACCCAACGGTTCAATACCTGACAGGACGCGACCGGATCACTGGCGCTGAGTTGCGTGATGCCTCAAATCGCTACAACACCTACATTCACAAAGGCTTGCCCCCAGGTCCCATCGGCAACCCAGGACGTCGAGCACTCGAGGCGGCGCGAGATCCGCAGACTCACGAATGGATCTTCTTTGTTGCCCGGGGCGACTCTACCAGACGGCATCGCTTTGCCCGCACCCTTGCCGAGCACAACGCCAACGTCCGACTCTACCGCGAGGCACGCCGTCGCACAGCAACCGTCAGTCCGAACTGACCACAGAGCTTTCTTTACCGCGCTCGTCTGTAGCCTGAACACGGAATACAAATGGCTTGGAGGCATCGCGTCGTGAGACTTCAAAGACTTCCACCCAGGATACCGTTGGACGAGCGTTATCGGCAGGCCGCAGATAGCCGGCAAGCTTGCGTACCGATCCGGCGTTGCCGTCGACAACACGCAACTGCGGCCGGTTCTCTCCTCGTTCATTCGTGTAGAACTGCACAACGATGATCCGCTTGTTTTGATCCGGATCTCGCCTGATCTCGCGGATAACGGGTCCTGGGAAGGACCGAACGGTAAGGGGCTGAGCATTAGCCTCAGCGATGCCGTCGATACTTCGTTCGAAGATCAGCGTTCGGCCCGTGTCACGAGCGGCAAATCTCAGTCGTAGGCTACCAGCATCGGCAGCAACGATCTCCCGAGCCCCGTCGCGAATCACCGCTCGCACTCCTGGACGGTCAGCCGGGAGCTTTGGATCGATCACATATTCAACGCCCGGATAGACCACGTCAGGAACCGTCACCGATGGATAGGTCACACCTGAAACCGAGAATCTCGTCGTCGCCTGACGTCCGTCAGAGCGCCGGGCTGTGACTTCAACGATGGCCGTACCAGAGCGCGGGGCGCGTCCACGCACGACTACCGTGCGCTGATCAACACTGCGTGAGACCTCGGGCATGGGGTCTCCACTGACGCGCACCTGTGGCAGGTCGGCAAGGTCTCGCGCAGGGTCAGCACCACCAACACTAATACGATTGCTCCATTCCTGCAGGGCAAAGGCTGTGATACCATCGCGCGCCGGCTCAAGCCAGAACTCGCCTGAGGTGGTAGCCGGCACCTGTTCGGATAGCCCTTCGCGAAGCACCAGAGTATCTCGACGTCCCGGCAGATAGACCAACTGTGGTGGTTGACGGTCATTAACAACGGTCATGAGCACAAACTGTGTGCTTCCCATAGCTTGCATCGCGTCCGAGGCCACACCGTTCACCGGAACACCCGATGCCTGAAGTGTGACACGGAAGGTCTTTGATGTTGACGCGTCGAGCATGGGGCTCCACGTGAAAACAAACGCACTGCGTGTCACATCATGCCGCAAGCTGGCAAATCGCCGGGGCGCCGTGCCGCCGGGTTCGACGGTAAGCGTCTGCCCGGAGGAAACGTCTTCGATGATCGCCCGCACAGAGACGTTCGAAAGCTCCGGTGAGTAACGGATGACGTTCACGGAATCTAACCGCAGAAGTCGCACGCCCCCTGAAGAATCCCGTTTGATCTCACAGGTCAGCTTCACCCGTTCAGGAATCAGGTCGATACGAATAGCGGCTGTGGACTCGTCCTGTGTGCCGGTCTCACCCGGTCTGTCCGGCATGAGCAGCACCAGGGCGAGTAGGTACAAGACGAAGTAGATCTCGACTCTACGTCGCTGACGCTGTTCCATCCCGGTCAACGATGTTGCGTGAAAGAATGCGCTCGAGCTCCTGGCGAACCAGCCGCTCAACTTCCTGACGTTCAACAGCTTTGAGGCGCTCACTCAGGGCGCTCACACTTTCGGTGAAGTCTGCCAGGGCTAAGGTATTCTGCTTCATGGAATGCATCAGCTCGGGATTGGGTGCTACTGCACCAACGGCCGCCTGCACACTGTCGCGAAGCTGCGCCGTCATGGCATCCTGCCGCTCGACAACCTCGTGAAGGGTAACGGAAATGGTCTCGAGCTGCACGGCCATAGCTGCATAATCCCGTCCGATCTCTCCAAGCTCACGCACAAGTTCTTGCGTTGTGGAGTCGCTTTCACCCTGTCCCGACTGACCGTCAGCCTCCGAGGGTGGAGTGAAGAACATCACAAGAAACAGCATCAAGAGCAGCAACGCTTCAACGATGATAGCCGTGACAAGCAGTCCGGGAGTGTCGATGATGCGGATGCGGTTCAGTCCGACAGCCACCAGTAGGAAAGCTGCGCCCATGTACACAAAGGCATTGATGGGGGCGTAATAGAAGCGGTTGACGATCTCCTGCATCCAAAGCGAGGTTCCACCGAGCAGACCAAGCGGATGCAGAACGGTCACATCACGGTTAACCGTGCGGAACAGATCGCTCTCCCGGGTACAGATCCGCCAGAGCAGCAGCAACGTGGACAGTGCATGCATCTGCTTGTCGAAGCGCAGCTCCTGATGCAGGTCGCGAAGCAGGGCCCGTCCGGAAGCCGTCGAGAGAGTCTCAAGCGTCGTCATGGAGGTGGTCTACGTCATGGTGAACAAACAACGCCAATGATACGCAATCGCACCGGTAGTTACTTGTTGATGCGCCGATTCTGTCGTATTCTCGTTTTCTGCATTAGCGTTCATTTACGAGGACTGCGATGTTCCTGCAATACTTCCGCATTGCCCCCATTCTTGTGGCTGCGCTATTACTGATAGCCCCGGCCGCATCAAACGCTGGCACACAGCCCAGCATGAAGTCGCCAACGACTCCGGTGGCCTTCGAGCGAAACGTCGGCCAGGCCCGATATGAGGGCGGATCTGACTCGCGCCATGTCGATGCGGTGCTTCGCATTGGCGGCACGACGGCCTATGTTCATGCCAAGGGGCTGGACATCATGCAGCAGGTCATTCACAGCGTTCCGAACAAGGATCCGTATATGACGGAGTTCGAGATCGACGCCTTTCGTGCTGACATGCGACTGATCGCCAGCAACCCTGAGCCCCGCGTGGAGTTTACAGGACGTCAGCCGGGTACGGTCCGCTACATCAACGGTCAGACAGGCATCAACGGTACAACGGCTGAGCGCTATGGTAGCATCGTCTATCATGATGTTTGGCCGGGCATCGACATGCGCATGTATATCACTCGACTCGGGTTGAAGTACGACTTCGTGGTGCATCCAGGGATCGACCCTTCACAGATCGCTTTCCGCTACGACGGGACCTCGCGGCCGGAAACCGATGAAGACGGCAACCTTGTCGTGGGCACCCCGCTGGGATCACTCAACGAGCAAGCTCCCGTGGTCTTTACCACGAGTGCCGACGGATCAAACCGCGTACCGGTCCAATCGCGCTATTCGGTAAGTGGATCTGCTGTCCGTTTTCAGCTTGGTAGCTATGATTCGAAGCGGCTGCTGGTCATCGACCCACAGCGTGTCTGGGCCACCTATTATGGTGGTAACAACACCGTCGAATCGGCCTATTCTGCGATTGACCCACTGGGTAACGTTGTCATCGCAGGATCAACGATCGCCACGAACATGCCGAGCTCGCCGGGCGTGATGCAGCGACGGCTCAAGGCACAAGTGGACGGATACGTTGCCAAGTTTGATGAGAACGGTACGTTCCTGTGGCACACCTACTACGGTGGCTCGCTCACCGACCGACTTTATGACGTCACCACAGATGCCAAGGGTAACATCTGGACATGTGGACAGTCAAATTCTAAGGACCGTCCGGAGTTCACGAATGTTCTGTTAGGAAGTGCCCCATACGGTGACCCCGACTCGGTTGAACTTGCCGATGCCGTTGTTCTGATGCTTCTGCCAGATGGCAAGTGGGGTGACAGCTGGGAAGTTTTCGGGCGAGAGAACGACGTAGCCACAGGCATCGCGGTGTCGGCTACTCGAGTAGCCATCGTCGGCCATACGCGATCACCTCGCCTAGGCGGACTCTTTGGCGAACTTCCGTATCGCAAGGACACCACGAACTTCAACGACAACACCGATCTGTTTGTCAGCATCGTCAAGCCACGGCCGTCTGCGCCGACAAAGTGGTCAAATGACTACCTCATCTTCTATGGTGGTGGAGATTTCGAGTACGGTGGGAAGATTGTCTTCGATAAGCAGGGCAACGTGATCTTCACCGGCACGACAGAATCAGCCAACTTCCCCGTCACGGACGGCTCGAAATTCAAGGGCATCTACGACGTTGGTGTGGTGAAGTTCGGCACAACGCCAACGCGTATCTGGTCTTCGGTGTTCGGCTCGGCAAGTTTCGAAACACTCGGAGATATTGCCGTCGACAGCAAGGGCGACGTCGTCATCGTCGGTACAGCCGAGGCCGCTGATTTCCCAGTCCTGAATGCTTTGAAGGGGGCTTTCACCGGCATCAGCGATGGATTCATCCGCAAATACACTTCAGCTGGGACAGTGGCGTGGTCAACGTTCTACGGTGGCGATTCTGCCGATGCTCTGCGTGGAGTGGCCATCGACCGAGCTGATAACATCTGGGTGGCTGGTAGCACGGGCCGATCACCAAACATTCCCCTGACCGCGGATGCCGTCCAGTCTACTCCATTTGTGCTGAGCGGTACAGACGGCATCATGGGCAAGCTGAATCCAGCCGGAACAGCCGTACTGTACGGATCCTACCTGGGTGCGCCTCCACAGGACAATCTCCCGACGCCACCGCCACCACCACCGCCACCGCCACCCGCGGTTCCACCAAATATTGACTTCGGAAATGACGAGTTGTTCGACGTAGCGATCGACAACAATGCCTACGTGGTCTTCACCGGCATCGCCCAGAGTTATCGTATGACCACGACGGCCGGAGCCTATCAGGACTCATCAAAGCTTGATAAGGACACGCTTCGTAAGAATGCCTTTGTTGCCTACTTCACGCAATGCAAGGACTCGATCATCACGATCATTCCCAATGGTCCTCCAACGCTTTGTGACATCGATACGCGCCAGCTTGTAGGACCCAAGGGCTTTGCCCGCTACCGCTGGTCAACTGGAGATACCACGCAGAACATTGTTGTGCGCGACTCGGGCACCTACATAGTGATGTGCACCACGGCTGACGGCTGTCGCTATCGTGACACGATCTACATTGGACGCAACCCTAAACCAACAGTCTCGGCCGGAACGGACACGTCACTGTGTATTCGGTCAAGCGTCGGACTACGCGCTGCACCAGCGGGCGGCAAAGAGCCGTATCGCTATAAATGGAATCGGATTGAATCTGGTTCGGAGTTTATCGTTGGTGACGACACTCTCCAGGCAGTGACCGTAGAGCCGGGCACAACTTCGCGATATGAGGTCACCGTCACGGATTCTTCCGGATGTTCGGCGAAAGACACCGTTCTCGTAACGGTCAATGACCCGAAGCCGACGATCGGTCCAGGTACTGTAGACTTCGGTACGATCGATGCTTGCGCCTCATCGGTTGAGGCCGAGATTGCCATTCTTAACCCACAGGCGTATGAAGTGCGTATCACGGGTTTTGTTCCCGATGATCCGCGCCTGAGCTTACTGACTTCGATCTCACCGGGCGTGGTGATCGCTCCCGGCGCGAGTGTGAATGTTAAGCTGCGGATCTCGGCATCAGCAGCAGGCACTATCAATGGATCCTACTCACTTACCGGTACGCCCTGTGGCTGGACAGCACAAGGTAAGTACACGGCCAAGAAGGACCAGCTGACAGCATCGATCACGCCGGGCGTGGTGTCCTTCGGGGCCAGTGTGGTGTGCGATGCCACGGAAAAACTTGATACGGCCACAGTCATCAACAGTGGCAAGGTCGATCTTGTCGTGAAGCCGGCGGTAGTTGCCGCCCCCTTCGCTCTTGTTTCTCCGACGGCCGAGGTGACCCTCAAGCCGGGTGAGCGCCGTGATGTGGTCTTCCGCTATACGCCAACGGTCGGCGTGCATAGTGCAGACATTGTCTTCCCATTTGAATCCGGACCATGCAAAGATTCGCTGCGTGTGCGACTGAACGCCGTCACCAGCGACGTCACTGCTGCCGTCTCCCCGACCTCGATCAATGCAGGAACACTCTCGGGGTGTGAGAATCAAAAGGACACCTCCATCACGATCAACAACACCTCAAACGTTGCCATCAAGGTTACACTGCCAACCGATGCCGAAGTGGTCTATACACCTGCCGGACCTCTCGATATTCCGGCCAAATCATCAGCCATCGTCAGCGTATCGCTGCGTCCGGGTGCCGCGGGCGCGTTCAGTCGAACACACGATCTGGCAATCGAACCGTGCAATGGCAAGACGAGCGTCATCTACAACCTGCAGAAAAATGGCATCGCCTTTACCACACCTGCTAGTGTTGATTTCGGCGAGTTTTCAAGCTGCACACCAGGAACATCGACGCAGCGCAGCGCCTCCCTCTCCTTTGACGGAACAGGCAGTGCTTCGATCAAATCGGTCGTTTCTGGGCCACGTGTCGCCACGTCTTTGACCAATGGACAGACTCTCTCTGCCGGACAGGCGGCCTCCTTTACGGCAACGTGGATGCCTGTGGCTGACGGTCCGCTGGTGGACAGTATCGTTGTGACGTTTGATCCGTGCGACGTGCGTCGTGTGATTCGCCTTTCTGGCACCCGGACGAGTATCGCACTACGGTCGGACAATCCGACTGTTGCTCTCGGCAACATCGCCGGCACTGGTTCAGGCAAAGTCCGCTACACCAACATCGGAACCGATACAGTGTACGTTGGTGTAACGTCCAGCGCAAACGAAACGGCCGTCAGCTCTGTGGTACCAACACCCACACAACAGCTGTTGCCGGGAGCCGAGCTGGTTGCCGACTTTATCACGGCGTGTGCCAACCGCACGAACATCAGCGACACCCTGACGGCTTCTGTGTTGCTACCATGCACCGGTATAACCGCTAAGTCTGTCATCACGGCCACCTGCGCTGCGACTACGGTCGTTACCAGCACCGTGGTAATCGACTCGGTCAATGCCAAGGTTGGCCAGCAGATCGTTGTTCCGATCCGATTGACCGCATCGCAGGGTCTAAACGCTGCCGGAGCCAGTTCGTGGCGAGCCACACTCACCTACGACCCGTCGGTTGTTGTCGGCCGGGCAAACACCAGCGACTGCTGGCTGCCGAACACTCCCGGACCATGCTCGATTACCGTTCAGGGAACGCGTGGCGCTGACACCACCGGTACGCTCTTCGCTCTCAACTTCACGGCTGTTCTCGGCTCAACCGACCGCACGCCACTGACGTTGACTGACTTCCAGTGGACTGGCATCACTGGTGCCACCATCGACAAGCGCAATGGCCAGGTTCGCATCACTGACATCTGCCGCGAAGGTGGTGATCGGTATCTGGTAGGCAAGACCAACGGCTACGGGCTGCGTGTCTATCCAACGCCGGCAAGCTCGGATCTGACCATCGATGTGAAGGGGCTTGGCACGGATGCACTTCGCTGGACATTAACCAACATGCTCGGAGAGGTCCTGATGACAGGCGTGGATGGCGCAGACGCCGCCGGCTCTCTGATGCGCACGATCGACGTGAGCCGTCTCAGTGCCGGCACATACACCATCACAGCATCAGCTCGCGGTGATGTCGATCACATTCCATTTGTCATTCAACGCTAATCATCCGAGGAGAACCCCATGACACATCGCCTGCTTGCCGCTCTGGTCGTGCTCTGCCTCGGCACGTCGATCACCCTCGCTCAGGAATCGCTCTCAAAGGAGCGTCCGAAACCGGCACCGAAAAAGGAGCCCGTGTTAGTCACCCGACGCGTCATGTCGGTCGGGGCCCACGCATCGTATGGCATCATGATGAACGGTGTCTCATCCTTCACACTGCCGTCTGTCCCCTCCTGCTGTCCCGGCTACGAATCAACCACCGGCTCGGGCATGGTCTTTGGTGCTGAATTCACGCTTCCGATGTCTCCAAGTGTGGAGCTCGGTGCTCGATTGATCTATCAGTCAAGCTCGACGGAATTCTCGGCCGCGGAGCCCATCACGGTTCGTCTTGGGAACGGTACCGCACAGTCGGCGATCAATCACTCGTTTAACACAACGATGACGTTCCTTATGCTGGAGCCTGTCGTCGGCATCAAGGTTGGGGGCTCGCTTTCGCTGCTCGCAGGACTGCGTATCGGCACCACCCTCGGTGGCACGTTCGACCAGCAGGAAGCCCTGGCTGACCGGTCGCTGCCCTACGACTTCACGTCAGGTTCCGGGCTCTACAACGTCAAAGCCGGAGACATCCCCAATACTAGCGGACTCCAGGCCGGTGCGATCGTGGGTGCACGCCTTGCTGTGCCCCTTTCCGGCAGCGTGTCGCTGATGCCCGAGGTGACCTACTCGCCGATGTTCACCGACGTGGTTACAGATGCATCATGGACCATCGCCCCGCTGCGCGTCGGCGTGGGCGTGCTCTTCGATATCATGGCCTCCGAGGCTGCATCGACGCCGATACAGCCGTAAGTTTGTTGGCTATGGCCAACATTCATGACGAATGCCTCCGAAGGCGGACCGTTGCCATCATCAGTCACCCTGATGCCGGCAAGACAACCATGACCGAAAAGTTGCTGCTCTATTCCGGTGCTATCCATAAGGCTGGAGCAGTGACAGGGGGCAAGCACAGCTCGACCACGTCGGACTGGATGGAGATCGAACAGCAGCGCGGCATCTCTGTCTCCTCGAGCGCCATGCGCGTCGAGTACGATGGACTGCTGCTGAACATCCTTGATACGCCGGGCCACCAGGACTTCTCGGAAGACACCTACAGGACGTTGATGGCCGTTGACTCGGCCATCATGCTTCTGGATGCCGGACGCGGCGTGCAAGAGCAGACCATCAAGCTGTTCAAGGTCTGCCGTGACCGAGGTATCCCGATCATCACGTTCATGAACAAGATGGACCGTCCGGCGCGGGATCCGCTGGAGCTCCTCGACGAAGTTGAACAGGTCCTGGGTATTGCCGCGATCCCTCGCACATGGCCCATCGGAGACGGTCCGGACTTTCGAGGCATCTACGATCGACAATCCCGCGAATTCTTTGAGTTCGAGCGTACGGTCGGTAATCGCTACAAAGCCCCCGTCAGTGTCGGCGATATCCGTGGCCAGGAACTGCGATCAGCCATTGGAGAGAACGCTCATGATAAGCTACTAGAGGATCTCGAGTTCGTGGACCATGTCATTCCGGATTTTGATACGGATGCCTTCCTGACAGAGAAATGTACGCCGGTCTTCTGGGGCTCTGCCATCACCAACTTTGGGATCGAGCACTTCCTTCAATCAATCCTCGGACTCGCTCCAACGCCACAACCCTATGCGATGTCCAGCGGCACGGTCGATCCCGAAGGGAATGAATTCGTCGGATTCGTCTATAAGGTTCAGGCCAACATGAATAAGGCTCACCGCGACCGGATCTCCTTTGTACGAATCGTCAGCGGGACATTCTCGCGAGGAATGACGGCATTGCATCCACGCACGGGGAAGGAAACAAAGCTCACGTATCCGTTTGAGATCTTCGGCCGGGAACGGAAAATCATTGATGAAGCATTCCCGGGCGACGTGATTGGCCTGACCAATCCGGGACTGTTCCAGGTCGGCGATACCCTCACCGAGCGCACACCGGCAACGTTGCCGTCATTCCCTCGTTTTGCGCCTGAGATCTTCGCCAAGGTATGGCCAGCTGCCGGTTCGTTCTCGAAGTCCTTCCGCAAGGGTATTGAGCAGCTCCGCGAGGAAGGCGTCATCCAGATCTTCACGGAGGCCGACGGGAGCCCCGTTCCTCTTGTTGGCGTTGTCGGAGAGCTTCAACTCGAGCTCTTCTCGTGGCGCATGGAGAACGAGTACAACGAGCGCATACGCCTTGATCGGCAGCCCTTCACCCGCGCACGATGGCTCATCGGGTCCACACGCCCGTCAACGTCAGCACCGGTAGTCATGGACGACCATGACAGGGCTGTTGTGCTTTTCAAGAGCGACTGGGAGATCGACTATACCGTGCAGCGCTCCGAGGGACTTGAGCTGTCCGAAAAGCCCCCTGTCATTGCCTGAGGCTTCGTCGGTAATTGCGTAATGTAGATGCACTTCTCAATCCCGAGACGTTCTGATGAGCCGATTGCGCCCTCATTACATTCTGACCGTTCTCCTTCTGTGCCTGGCCTGCCCGATAGCGGGCCTGGCACAGTCATCCATCGGCGGTGTCGTCAACGACTATGCACGCGTTGTTCGGGTGGAGACCATCAACTGTCGGAGCCGACTCTTCATCGATTCTGCGGCAAGCTTTGCCGCTGGAGACCGGGTACTGGTGATCCAGACGCAGGGATGCTCAAATCCATCCGGCTATGATATCTCTGCCGTTGGCCAGTGTGAGTTCTCAACCATCGAGACAATCGTCGGCACCGAGATCACGCTCGCCTTTGCACTCGTCAACACCTACGCTAATTGCGGCCACATCCAGCTCGTTCGCGTGCCCGTCTATATCGGCGCCACCGTCACAAGCGAGCTCACAGCGCGAGCCTGGGACGGACGCGTTGGGGGTATCCTGGCCATTGACGTGCGTGGCACCCTGACGTTGAGAGCTGACGTCCGAACTGATACTCTCGGCTTTCGTGGAGGTGTAACATGGCAAGGGGGCGGAGCATGTTCCACCTTAGTCGATGATGACGTATTCGGAAGCCCGAATTCCGCGGCCAAGGGAGAAACCATCGTGCGGCCATTCGCATCAATGGTTTCCGGAGGACGTCCCCTTTTTGGTGGTGGTGGTGGCGGACGTGGCCACAACTCTGGCGGTGGCGGCGGAGGAAATGGAGGTCTGGGTGGTAAAGGGGGAAGTCAATGGGAAGGTTGCGGGTCATTCTTTGACAACGGTGGACGTCCCGGTGACCGATTACCACCCGTCCAGAATGGACAGCCCCTTCCGCGCTTCGGCAGCGGTGGTGGTGCAGGTCAGATGAACAACAATGGCGGTACTCCGGGCGGACGTGGAGGGGGTATCGTCATCATTCGATGTGACACACTGGTCCCGAATCAACGCATCATCACGGCCAACGGCGGCAGCCCGCCTCGCGTGGGTCTCAATGATGGAGCCGGTGGAGGTGGTGCCGGTGGCACGGTGCTCGTACAGACGCAAACCATCAGCGGACCGCTGGCGGTTCTGGCTCTTGGCGGCTCGGGCGGCAACCTGAACACTGGTGGGCTGCACGGTCCTGGCGGTGGCGGTGGAGGTGGATGCTTCATCACCTCCGAACAGCTTACGCCCCCAAGTCTTACCTTCACCGTTAGTGGCGGGGTCAACGGTCGCAATCTGGCGTACACCGACGTTCGCAACTCCGTCTATCTTGCTGAGCCGGGTCAGCCGGGCGCTGCAGGGTACCGTTCACCGGTTCCAGAGAACCGCACGCCGCCGCCGCCGATCGCGGTGCAGGCAATCCCTGACTACACAGTGTGCATAGGTGACTCGATTGTCCTGGACTGCGGCATCACAGGCCGTGCAGACACGATCATCTGGACCACTGCGAAGGGAAGGATCGTGGGCCGGTCAGCCCGGGCCGGCGTCCGTGCAACGGTATCAGATACGTTCTTTGTCAGGGCTATCGGACCAACTGGATGCTGGGCTACGGACACGGTTGTTGTCAGCGTCCGCGAAGCATGGAATCTTACTCTCGATTCGCTGGACCTTGGCGTGGTGCGGTGCAGCACGCCGATCGACACTGTTATCGTTCTGCGAAATCGAACCGCACGAAGCGCCCCGGTGCGCCGCTGGTCTGTCGGTGACAGCACGTCGGTTCGTTTGCTAACGATCGCAGACAGTGTAGCCAGCCGTGACAGCGTTGCTGTGCGACTTCGAATCTTACCCGGTGACAACCAGGGCAGGGTCGTTTGCCCCGTGACGGCCATCGTTACGCCATGCGACTCGGCCATCGTCGGCGTTGTCTCGTGGACAAGACTCGATAGACTGATCGACATGCGTCCTGATACGGTCATCATGCCCACGATCGAGACGTGCACATCCAGATCAGAGGAAGTGTTTGTTACAATTCAGTTTACCGGTGCAGACGTTGTCCTTGAAGACGTTCTGACCGACACCATTGCGACGGCGTCGGTCAATACACCCCGACCAATGGCCAACGGTGATTCACTTACGCTTCGTGTGCTGTGGTCACCTACGCGCAGCGCTCCCACCGGACGCATCGGCTTTGTCATCCGCGACAGTGCCTGCCTTGATACGCTCTGGATGACGGTGACGGGTCCGATCAAAGCCCCCTACTTGGTAGCACCGGACACGGTGTTTGCCGATACGCTGACGCTTTGTGAGGATTCCGTGCGCACGGTGCGAATCCCAGTGATTGCGGACTCGGTAACAGCCTGGATAGTTGACACTGTAAGCATCCGCGGACCTGGCGTAACGGCTCTTGTGCGGGGCGACACCATTCGCGGGCTCGACACGCTCATTGTTCAGGCCCGTCCGGGAGCCGTCGGGTCCTATGAGCTAGAACTCCGACTTCGGTTGTTGCCATGCGACACGGTCGTGACGATCACTGTTCGGGGTGTGGCGCGAGATGCGGTCATACGGGCCACACCACTGCTGACCTACACCGAGCGGTTCATCGGCCGCCGTCAGATACTCGTGGCATCATACGTCAATGCTGGCACAACCGTCTGCACTCTTCGCGTCGTGAAGACGCCGCAAGCCCCCTACCGAATCCTGCGGATCACGCCCGTACTGCCGGCGGAGATTGGTATCGGGGACTCCGTGACGATCGAGATCGAGTACCTGCAGACCTTTGGCGCTAATGCTGACAGCGTACTGTTGGAACGCTCCGAGCCGTGTGCGACACTTATTCGCACGGACTTGTTCGGCGAGGGTACAGCCGTAACACGCCTTCGTATTCCAGATGTCACGGTGAGAACAGGTGAGATCGTTGGAGTTCCGGTGCTGATGAACGGCCGGCCAGATATCGACTCGGCACTTCTTGATACGTTTGCCGTTCGTTATGCCTGGCGCTCGACGGAGGCATCCATCGAACCCGGTTCTGACGCTCGCTCACGCTGGCTGGTGGAGTCAAGGGGCGATTCCAGCGTGGCCGACATCATCGGTAGGTGGGACGGTTCGGATACTCTGGCCATCATCCCGATGCGCTCTTTACTATCACTTTCGTCATCGACCGACGTGATCTTCGACCGCACGCCGGGCTTTGTCTGGCTCGGCCAGCAGAGTGATGTCGAGTACGATGACGGTTCGCTCGTGATCGACGAGGTTTGCGCCGGGCGCCGTCTGCGGGCTGTCGGCTTTGGTGAAGCGCCGCGCCCATCAATTCATCCGTCACCGATCGAAAGTAGCATGCACGTTCGACTGCCAAGACTTGGTGAGGGTACGGTGCACATTGTCGTTGTTGATATGCTTGGTCAGCGTGTCGTACAACACTCTGAGACCGTACGCTCGGAGAATGCGGTACACACGTACACCATCGATACCACAGGCCTGGCATCAGGTTGCTACGTGGTTCACATTGAAACGCCGGACGGGTCGACTGATCTTCCGGTCTCGGTGCGATAGAATGCAACGAGATGGTCACTCAACCAGGTGGCCCATCGCCCCCTGACGAAAATCAAGGAACGCCTGACGGATCTCATCCTCGGTGTTCATGACGAACGGTCCGTAGGCCATGATGGGTTCGTTAAGGGGCTCGCCTGCCAGCAGCAGTATGTCGGTTGTCTCGGTAGCTTCGATAGAGATGCCATCCCCGTGGTCGGCAAAGACAACCAGCGTATGCCTGCCAACCGTATGCTCTCCATTGATCCGCACGGTTCCCCCAAGCACGTAGAGCAGGAGCGTCCGCATTGCCGGTGTTTCGAGCTCACCGCTGGCTCCGGAGGCAATATGTCCCATGGCCGCCATGACCGGCGACTGTGTCGTGGCAGGGCCGCGTGCGCCGCCCAGTTCACCGGCCACAAGGCGCAGTTCCCCGCTACCATTGAGGATCTTCACGGTTGGGATGTCCTCACGATGGATCTCCTGGTAGGCCGGCTCCATCATCTTCTTCGCCGCAGGCAGGTTGATCCAAAGCTGAATGATCTCCAGTTCGCCCCCTTCACGTAGCAGTTGCTCCGAAGGACCCTCGCTGTGGATGATACCGCGCCCACTGGTGATCCACTGCACCTCACCGGCGCTGATAGATCCTTCGTTACCGAGGGAGTCACGATGAAGTAAACTCCCTCGGTATACGAATGATACCGGCTCAAAGCCGCGATGTGGATGCGGATCGACACGCCCGTGAAACACCCCCGGCTCTACCGGCTGCGGACCAGCATGGTGCAGCAGAATGAACGGATCCGCATCGTGCAGTGCAGCCACAGGAAGGGGCTGCTTGACGTTAAGCGGACCGACATTGGTTAGCAATGAGTCGGTGATCAGGTGTACGGGGCGCAGCATTGATCAGCTCTTCTGAAGTTGGACGTTGAGTTGGAGTTTCACGGCATCAGATACAACGATACCACCGGCCTCGGTCACGGCATCCCATGCTAGACCAAATTCCTTTCGGTTGATCGTGCCTGAGATATCAAACCCGGCCTTGGTGTTGCCATAGAAATCCGTCATCTGCCCACCATACTCGGCCGAAAGGGTCACGCTCTTAGTTACATCACGGATCGTCAGGTCACCAACAAGTTCGAAGTTTCCATCACTCTTTGGCGTAAATGCCGTCGAAACAAAGCGCATGGTGGGATAGGTTTCGGCAGCAAAGAAGTCTTCGCTCTTGAGGTGCCCATCTCGCATTTCGTTTTTCGTCGAGATGCTGTTGACGTCTGCTTCAAACACGATGGCTGCGTCCGAAAAATCTTCCTTCTCTGCTTCGACTGTGACCTTGTACGAAGTGAACTCCCCCGTTACCGTGTTGATCATCAGGTGCTTGACCTTGAACTGCACATCTGAGTGCAATGGATCGACATTCCATGTTGCCATGACTGACCTCCTTGTGTGTGGTGAATGAATTTTGCGTGTTGCAACACGAATATATGGACAAAGAATAGATTTTACGGAATTACAGAATTTCGGAGTTACGCTTAGACTAGCGTCAACCTGTTTGACACTGTCAACCTTGCCGCTAGCAGTGGGAAAACACAGGCACGCGATTCGCGTAATCAGTAATCAGTAATCAGTAATCAGTAATCAGTAATCAGTAATCAGCAGTCTCCTCACCAGTAGCAGTAACAATCGCAACCCCACTAGATGTACCCAGGCGGGCGGCGCCGGCATCGATCATAGCAAGGGCGGTCTGGGCATCGCGGATGCCGCCGGAGGCTTTAACGAGAACGTTCGGGCCCACGTGCTGGCGAAGCAGGCGGACGTCGTCAAGTGTGGCGCCACCGGTGGAGAATCCGGTTGAGGTCTTGATGAAGTCAGCACCGGCGAGCGTGACGACGTCGCACATGCGCAGCTTTTCATCATGGGTGAGAAGGCAGGTTTCAATGATGACTTTGACGATCGCACCGTGGTCATGCACCGCAGCGGTGACCTCATGGATATCGCTGGCAAGACGATCGTATTGACCGCTTTTCAGGGCCGTGATTGAGGCAACCATGTCGATCTCGCGAGCACCGTTTCGGATAGCGTCGATGGTCTCGTGCACTTTGCTGCTGGTTGTTGAGGCACCTAGCGGAAATCCAATCACCGTGCAGACTGGCAGCGGGTCATCACCCAGCATGCGCCGGGCTTCGGCAACATGCCACGGCAGAATGCAGATGCTGGCAAAGCGGTGCTGGACGGCCTCCTGTACGAGCGTCTTGACGCTCTGCAGTGTGCTGTCGGGTTTGAGGACCGTGTGGTCGATGGTTGCGGCGATGGCGGCAGCGTTCATGGTAAGGGGCGGTTTACTGAGTGTCGATTTCCCGTCCGATGATCTGCGGTGGACGGAATTGATGAAGCCCGAAGGCAGAGAAGAGCTGGTTAACGGCGAAGATCACTCCCGAGACTCGGCCGGTAAGCGGGTCGTAGGCCACGTCAAAACGATATGTGGCATTGACCCCAGAGGCCTTGAGGTTGTGTATACGGAGTCCGGCACCGACAGCGTTACGGTAGCGGGACATCAGAAACGGGACGTTCTGGTTGAACACCGTTCCGAGGTCGTGGAACACCACAGCACTCAAACCAAAGATCCACCACTGAACCCGTGGGAACCAGCGAAGCTCGGTGTTCATCACCAGACGGCTATCACCTGCAAGGGCATTGGCATCAAGGCTGCGCATGCCAGACTCCGGATCGAGCACCAGCTGGTGAAAACCGCTCCAGTTCCAGATGGTCTGGGAGCGCAGTCTCGACGTCAGTACCAACGACGGGTCAATGCGCCAGTGTCCGATTCCGAGAAGCTCCAGCGACGTGTTGCGGGCATTCGAACCGGAGAATCCCGTGCCGGCCGAGATGCGCCCGAAGGCATAGAGCGTTGGCGAGAGAAGCCTTGACTGCGCGGCTTCACCGGCGATGTACCACATTGACGGTCCACCGTTCCCCATTGAAAAGACGCGGCCCAGAACGGCGCTACCCCAAGCCCCCTGCTGCAGGTCCTCGGTTTCGTAACCGTTGAGAAACTGCGTGCGCGAGAACTGTTGTGAGATCGACGAAAAGCCAACGAGCAGGTGGGCCGTGTTATCAAAGGCCTGACGCGAAGTGGGATCGACCCGGCGCACGTCGCTGGCTCGCACGGCAAGTGACACGAAGCGCCGGTCACGTTCGCCGTCGGCCTGTGAGACCCACGCATCAAGTGTGCGCTCGGTGAATGGCAGCAGTCGTGGCGCGCTAGCGCCGACATCGTAGGCAAAGTCGCTACCGAAGGCATTGATCAGTCGCACATCAAACGCCCAGGGCGTGAACAGCCGCCAGTATGGCTGTCCGACGGACACGTCCTGATCAGTGCGATAGCGGTTGGCTGTCAGCAGAATGCTGGCGCTGATGCCGCTGCTAAAGAGCCGGCGCAGTCCAAGGTCTATGGTCCCCTGCATGCCGATATCGTTCTCGGTCCTGTTCATGGCAAGCACCTTCGCGCGTGAGGCGCTGCCAAGGAGATTGACCTCCTCGATCTGACCTCCGAGCGTCGAGATCCCACCGCCGGCACTGACAACGACGGCCGGATCGAGCGACCACCGATCCTGGGCTTCGATGACCACATCGGCACTGTCGCCGAAGCGATCATAGCGCACACGGACGTTGCTGAAGATACGCGTCTGACGCAGCACGCGCTCGGTCTCGAGAAGGTCCACCGTATCGAGCTCATCTCCGATGTCGAAGAACACTTCATCATCGATCACGTGCTGACGCGTAAGCACGTGCAGCGCATTAAGCCAGCTGGCAGCGAAAAACCAATCGTCGGCCTTACGGTCGAAGACATCTTTCTGTTCAATCCGAATCGACCGAATGACTGGAGATGCATCCTGGGCTGTGGTGACAACTGCTGCAATGATGAACATCATTGCCACCGTCATCGATGCCATGAAAGGGGGCTTGTGGCCGCTCACGCAGATTCCCCCTGGCTGCCGTTGCTGCGGAACTCTTCGACATTCCTTCGCACTTCCTCGGCTGATCGACAGAGCAACACCGCGGGTAGCATCGCAGCAGTAGCGTGTGCATCAAGGCCGCGGATGCGGGATCGCACGTCATTGAGCAAAAATGGTGACACGCTCAGACCCGTCACGCCGAGTCCAACCAGAACATCCAGAGCAGCTGTCTGTCCGGCCATCTCACCGCAGACCGTAACGTCTATACCGGCCGAACGGGCTGCCGAAACCGTCATAGCGATAAGTTTCAGGACCGATGGGTGAAGTCCGTCGGAGACATTTGAGACAAGGTCATTGGTACGGTCCACCGCAAGGGTGTATTGCGTCAGATCATTTGTACCGATCGAGAGAAAGTCGACCTGACGGGCCAGTATGTCGGCCGACAGGGCCGCAGCAGGAGTTTCGATCATGATACCAAGGGGCATCTCCGGGCACGACCCATGACGCGCAGCGCATGCTGTGCGGCATTCGTCGATGATCTCAACCGCACGGTCGAGCTCGACTGCAGTCGTGATCATCGGCAACATACAGCGGATCGGACGCCGGCGGGCGATCTCTAGCAATGCCGTGATCTGGTTGCGCAGGATCTCCGGCTGAGATAGCAGAAATCGTATGCCCCGAAGACCCAGCGCAGGGTTGTCCTCGGTGTAGGTTTGTCCAACGTCGATCTTATCACCTCCGAAATCAAAGACCCGGAAGGTCACGGGCATCGCATCAACCCCCTGGCAGATTTCTTCATACCAGCGGATCTGCTCTTCAACCGTAGGAATCTCGTTTCTGGAGGCGATCATCATTTCGGTGCGCACAAGACCAAGTCCCTCAGCACCAAGACGCACGGCCATAGGCACCTGCTCAGGCACGTCAATGTTGGCCTCAACGCGGATTCGAGTTCCATCAACTGTCAGGGCTGGACCCGTCTCAGCCTCAGCCTGACGCATTCGCTGCTGGTCTTCTGCTACACGGCGCTGCTCGTACTGCTCCAGCGTTGCCACATCCGGGTTACAGACCACCAAGCCGGCTGAACCGTCGATGATGAGCATGTCGCCCTCGTGGATGCGAGCCATGGCCTGAGAGACCCGCACAACGGCTGGCGTGCCGAAGTCGCGGGCAATGATCGAGGCATGGGCATCGATACCGCCGGACTGCATCACATATCCGCGCACTCCAAGGTGGTGATCGGCAAGCATGTCATGGGGCGAAACCGTGTCGGCGACGACAATGCTATGCCCGTCGCGGCGCACCGGGGGAGCCCCGGTACGAAGCGCCGAAAGTATCTGCTCCTTCATGTGGTCGAGGTCGCTGACGCGATCTCGGAACATGGAATTCGTTGAGGCAAGGAGTGTGCGACGCTGGCGTTCGAACTCATGCACCACAGCAGCCTCGGAGGACACCCCGCTGGCAATCCGTTCGATGATGTCGGAACTCAGCACAGGGTCGGTGACGATCATGCGATGCGTATCGAGGATCGAACTCAGCGTTGGTGACTCCTCACGGGCACGTTCGGCAATACTGTCGAGTTCATGAGCCACCACCTGCTGGGCATGGCGGAAGCGTTCAGACTCGCTGGCCGCATCTCCGCGAGGGGGCGGCAGGTGAGCCCCTTCCCACCACTCGGCATGCACCATAACAGCACGTCCGATGGCGATGCCGGCCGAAGCGGCCAGTCCTCGCAGGATATGTGGTGTTGATGCAGGTTCGGACATGATCGTTGACTGATTCTGTTACTGTTCACCAAAGCCTGCGGCAAAGAGCTTGGCGATGGCCTCGACGGCTTCGTCCTGATCCGGACCCTCAACCTCGAGAATAAGCTCGGTGCCGTGTTCGGCTGCCAGGGTCATCACACCGATGATACTCTTGGCATTGATATGAAATCCATCCTTGACAAGGTGGACGTCACTGGCGAAAGTTGCCGCGAGTTTCACGAGCATAGCTGCCGGACGTGTATGGAGTCCGGCACGATTCATCACTCGTATGGTGCGGCTTGTCATGGCATTACTCGTTGCTGTGATCTTCCTTCTGGGCTGCCTTTTGCAGTCGGCTCATCAAGGCTTCTTGTGCCGTGAGCTCTGCATCACAAAGTACCACGATGCGATCAACCTGCAAACCGTCGGCACGACGGAATTCGTCAAACAATGTTGCGGGTGTAAGAATCCGCGCCTGCAGTTCAGGATGGGCGTTGACAGATATCGGGGAGGCAAGCACGACGGTGATTTTCGCACCTCCACGGAGGAGCTCGTCCTGAAGCTCTTCGACAGTTCCGCAGAGGATGACGTCGGCCTTTGGTGCGTAATGGCGATAGCGGGTGCCCGGTGATCGATGGGCCTGGTCACCTTGATCGGCATTGCGCACGAACATTCCGGTGAGCAAGGCCTGCAGATCCTGCTTCGGAATCGCCCCCTGGCGCAGGACGAGGCAGTCGTTTCCGAGGACCCGGACAACCGTACTCTCCAGACCATGATCGCAAGCGCCGGCATCGATCACCATCACGCGGTCACTAAAATCCTGCTGCACATGCTCGGCTCGTGTCGGACTGGGGCGTCCGCTCACATTGGCACTCGGGGCTGCCAGGGGGCAACCAGCCAGACGCAGGATCTCAAGTGCAACTGGATGTGCGGGCATGCGCACAGCCACAGTATCCAGGCCGGCGGTAACGGTGTCCGAAACCGAAGCACTGCGCCGCAGCACCAGCGTCAGTGGTCCCGGCCAGAAGGCGGTGGCCAGTCGCTCAAGAATGGGGAGATCGGCAGCGTCGATGAGCTCGCGAGCCTGGGCAACTGATGACACATGAACAATAAGCGGATTGTCTGCCGGACGCCCCTTGAGCTCATAGACCCGGGATATGGCCTGCGGTCGGTCGATGCGGCATGCCAGACCATAGACGGTCTCAGTCGGAATGGCCACAACCTCGCCGCTGCGAAGAAGCTCGGCGGCACGGTGGATCGACGCTGGATCGGCAGGCAGGATCATACGACAAGTATACCGCCGCAGGAGGTTCCGACCTACCGAACGTAGTTTTGCGCCACTATGCGTCCCGTATCCACGTTCGTCGTCGCTCCGAGCATCCCAGAGCCCCTTACCCCCCTTGTTGAACTTTCCCGCAACTTCTGGTGGTGCTGGGACGTAGAGGCCACGCGCCTCTGGGCTCACATCTCACCGTCGCTGTGGGAGCAGATACACCACAATCCTGTGGCATTGCTACAGACGGTTCCGCACGGACGTCTTGCTGAACTGGCATCCGATGATGACTTTGTGGTCCGCGTGCGCCATGTCGCTGAGCGCTTCCGCGCCTACATGACCTCGGAGTCCTGGTTCTCGTCGCATGCCGCTGGGATGCCGTCATGTATCGCCTATTTCTGCGCCGAGTTCGGTATCCACGAGAGCTTTCAGATGTATTCCGGCGGACTTGGCGTCCTGGCCGGCGATCATCTGAAGTCAGCCAGTGATCTTGGCCTGCCTCTTGTAGCCGTCGGCCTCCTCTACCAGGAGGGGTACTTCCGCCAGTACCTCACCGAGAGCGGTTGGCAGAATGAGCGCTATGCGGAGATGGACTTCCACGCACTGCCGATCCAACGTATGAATCACCCTGATGGCTCGGCCATTGAGATCACTATGCACGTGCCGGGCGGTATCTGCCGCGCACATATCTGGAGGGCGATGGTCGGACGCGTTGCGCTGTACCTGCTCGACACCAATGTTCCGGGTAACAGCGATCCGATGATCCGCGACATTTCTGACCGGCTCTACGGCGGCTCTCGTGATACGCGAATCCTGCAGGAGCTCCTTTTGGGTATCGGCGGTATGCGTGCACTTGCAGCTATGGGAATCCAGCCTGATGTCTGCCATATCAACGAGGGTCATGCTGCCTTCTTCCTGCTTGAGCGCACGCATCAGTTTATGCAACGCTTTTCACTTTCATTCCCTGAAGCCTGGCATCTGACGCGAAGCTCAACGGCCTTTACCACCCACACCCCGGTTCCAGCTGGGAACGAGGTCTTTCCTGTATCCGTCCTTGAATCCTATCTCCGTTCCTACGTCGAAGGCATGGGGCTTTCCTGGACCGACTTCGTTGCCCTTGGAATGGTCGATCCGGCACAGGGCGCAGAGGACTTCTCGATGACCGTGCTTGGGCTTCGGGGCTCGACCTTCCGTAACGGCGTCAGCCGTCTTCATGGCGAGGTTGCCCGCCAGATGTGGCAGCAGGTATGGAGCGCCTTCCCGGTTGACGAGATTCCGATAACGGGGGTCGTTAACGGCGTTCACACCCCCACATGGATCGCACCGGAACTTGGCGTCGTGTACGATGCTGGGATGGGCACGCAGTGGCGCTCCCAACCATGGGAGGCCTCCTCGTGGCAGGGGGCTTCATCGATCCCTGACGAATCGCTCTGGCGAGCACACGAACTGCGCCGGCACCGCCTGGTTCGGGGTGCGCGGCGCCATATCCTCTTGAAACACCACGCTTCGGTCTCGGAACGACAGACCGAAATCATTGAAGAGACTCTCCAGCCGCAGGCGCTCACCGTGGGCTTTGCCCGGCGTTTTGCAACCTACAAGCGCGCCAACCTTCTGATGGCCGACATGGCTCGCCTTGCCTCGATCGCGACACGCGCCGATCGCCCCATTCAGTTCATCCTTGCCGGCAAGGCGCACCCTAAAGACGTCCAGGGAAAAGAATTGATCCAGGACGTTCATCGGCAGATCCGCGCGCATGGACTGGAGCGTTCGATTGTCTTCCTCGAAGACTACGATATGGACGTTGCACGACTGCTGGTTCGAGGCTGCGACGTCTGGCTGAATACGCCGCGCAAGCCCCATGAGGCCAGCGGCACCTCGGGAATGAAGGCCGCTGCAAACGGTGTCCTTCATTGCTCGATCCTCGACGGTTGGTGGGCCGAAGGCTATGACGGAAGTAATGGCTGGGCTATCGGACGCGGCGAGGTGTTTGACGAGCTCGAGCAGGATGCATCCGATGCGGCGGCTCTGTACGATCTGATTGAATACGAGATCGCACCGATGTTCTACCGGCGTGACGAACTGGGCATTCCGCGCGATTGGGTTGACCGGATGAAGCGAAGCATTGCTGGTAATTCCTGGCGATTCTCCTCACATCGCATGGTCAGCGATTATGCCACGCAGGCCTATGGTCCCCTGCATGTGCGGTCCAGTATAATGCTCGGTGACCATGCCCGTGGGGCCCGCGATCTTTTCGCGTTCGAGCGATCGGTGCATCAGCATTGGCATGACGTGCACGTCGTGCGCGTGGAGGTACAGGGCCGACATCCGGCGCACGTCGGCGAGCACCTCACGGCACGCGCTCGCGTGCATCTCGGAAGCCTGCAGGCCGAAAACGTCCTCGTTGAACTGCTGCACGGCCCCATCGATGCACGGGATGAAGTGCGGCCGCATTCCGTTGTCGCGATGCATGCTGTCGGCCATGACGGTGCAGACACTATTTTTGAAGGGTCCTCGGTGTGCCTGACCAGTGGGTTTCAGGGTTGTACCGTGCGTGTGATGCCACATCATGCGTCCTATGCCTCCCGCGCCGACGGACACTATGCGACCTTTGCCACGCGCTCCTGAAACTTTTTCAGTCGCTCGAGGTTTTCCATACCGCTGGGGGAGGTGCTCCAGCTCTTGTTCAACTGAAAGGCTTGTCTTATGATCCGTCGCGTTCTGCTTTCCCTGATGGTGTTCCTCGGCACAGTATCAATTTCTCAGGCACAGCTCTCGGTTGTGACGTTCGTTCACAGCTCTCCCGAGCCAAGTTTGCGAGTCGTTGACGTCTATGTAACGCAGGCCGGAATTACGACGAAGATCGAAGACATCGCCTTCCAGCGTGCAAGTAACCTGCCTGAAGCGGCCATTTTCGGAGATCTCGAAGTGACGATCAGCGTAGCGCCCAGCACAAGTATTGGCGTGTCTGAGGCGGTCAACGAAACGACGTTCACCCCAATGGCCGACCGTGGATACATGGCCGTGTTCACCGGCGTTGCAAAGCCGACTGACTATGTGGCAAACCCCAACGGCAAAAGCATAGGCTACGCGATCACAGCGTATGAAGTTTCAAACGAAAACAATGACCCAAATAAGACGGCAGTTTATTTCTTCAATGGCTCGACGGATCTCGAAGCTGGTGACTTACTTGCTCGCGGTGTAGCTAAGCCGGCTGCCACCGGGCTCTCGTACCTTGGACGGAGCACTGCAGCTGCCGTTCTCGATCGCAAAACCACGACGTTCGACTTTACAAAGGCCGGCGATGCTAAGAAGGTTCTGGCCTCCTTTAGCGTTGACCTTGGTTCATTGGCAAGCAGCGTACTTGTGTGCGTTGTCAGCGGCTTCAAGACGCCTGGTGATAATGCGAAGAGTCTCGATACGCTGGCTCTGTTATGCGTCCTCGAGGACGGTCGTGTTGTGCGCTCACCGCTGATCAGCGGATCGCAAACAAGCCGCGTTCAGGTCGTTCATGCGTCGGCCGATCCTGCGTTTGGCGTCGTGGACTTGTGGGTCAACGGCACCAAGGCATTTGACAACGTTGCATTCCGCAAGGCATCCGCATTCGTTGATGTGCCGGCCAACACGCCCCTTGTCATCGGTCTTGCCCCTGCGACATCATCAGCCTATAAGGACACGATCGGGACGATTACACTCGCTCCGCTACGTCCGTCTCGGGCCTACACAATCGTGGCTACCGGAGTGAGCGACACATCGAAGTTTGCCAAGAACCCAGATGGTCTCGATGTTCGCTTCAACCTGCTCGTGTTTGACAACGCGCTGGAAAAGAACCCGACCACAAAGACTGGTGTGCGTACCTTCCATGCCGTGTCCGACGCCCCACGCGTCTCGTTTGCCGGACCGAGTGTGACGTTTGCCTCGAAGATCGGCTACGGTGAGATGAGCGGTTCGTATATCGAGACAGAACCCGGAACCGACACCGTGTGGATGAGCGATGCCAACGGCAAGAAGCTTAAGGGGTATATCTGCGATTTCCGTGGTGCGGCTCGTGCAACGATCATGATCGCCACTGGCTTCCTGAACCCTGCGGCAAATGGTGCGGGCCCGGGCCTGGCCGTGATCCTGGTCGATGCCAACGGTAATGTCAACTCGAACGTGACTGCCATCGATCCAGACCCGGTATCGGTCCGTGAAGACGATCTCGTGAGCGCCGGATGGCGCATCAGCCCGAATCCGTCGTCGGACCTTGTACGCCTGTTTGTACCGGTCGCTCCGTCAGCTCAGACGCTCTCGTACGAGCTACTCAGTATCACGGGTCAGGACGTTCTCGGCGGCGAGCTCCTGCCTCTGGATGGTGGCCATGGAGTAACGATCAATGCAAGCACGCTGCCACAGGGTACCTACCGCATCGTCACCCGGACCTCATCGGGACAGATCCTTGGCTCTATGGGGCTTGCCGTAACCCGCTGATGCGTATCTTTGCGGTCCTCGAAAAACCGCAATGTTTGAATCCCTAAGCGACAAACTCGATTTCGCCCTCAAGGCGATCCGCGGTCAGCACAAGCTGACCGAAGACAACGTCAATGAAGCATTGACGGAGGTGCGTCGTGCACTTCTGGATGCCGACGTCAATTTTGGCGTCGTCAAGAAGTTCATCGATGATGTCAAGGAAAAATCCCTCGGCCTTGAGGTCAAGGGCAATGTCCTGCCAGGTCAGCTCATGATCAAGTTGATCCATGATGAGCTCGTCTCGCTCATGGGATCATCAAAGGTGGATATTGCTACCGCACCGCAGGCACCCACCATCATCATGGTGGCCGGTCTGCAGGGTTCGGGTAAGACAACGTTCTGCGGTAAGCTGGCCTACTCGCTCAAGAAGAAGGGACGTCAGCCCCTTCTCGTTGCCTGCGACATCTACCGTCCTGCTGCTGTGGATCAGCTCAAGATGCTCGGACAGAGCATGTCGCTTCCGGTCTTCTCGAAAGAAGGGGGCAAGCCTTCCGAAATCGCTGCCGAAGCTCTGACGTATGCCAAGAAGTACGGTCGAGATTATGTGATCGTCGATACTGCCGGTCGTTTAACGATCGACGAGGAGATGATGCAGGAAGTAGCGGATCTGCGCGATCAGCTCAAGCCCCATGAAATCCTCTTTGTCTGCGATGCCATGACGGGCCAGGACGCCGTCACGACCGCGCAGGCGTTCCACGACCGGCTCGAGCTCACCGGCGTTATCCTGACCAAGCTCGACGGTGATACACGCGGAGGTGCGGCGCTTTCGATCCGCGCCGTTCTGGGCAAGCCGATCAAGTTCGTCGGCGTGGGTGAAAAGGTCGATCAACTGGAACCATTCTATCCCGAGCGCATTGCCTCGCGCATCCTCGGCATGGGTGACATCGTTACGCTGGTAGAAAAGGCCCAAGCACAGATCGATGAGAAGGAAGCGGAGCGTCTCGAAGAGAAGCTCAAGAAGAATGAGTTCACCTTTGAAGACTTCCTCGATCAAATGAAGATGATCAAGAAGATGGGCTCTCTGCGCGACCTGCTCGGCATGCTACCGGGGGTTGACAAGGCTCTTCGTGGCGTCGAGATCGACGACAAGGCCTTCGGCCGGGTCGAGGCGATCATCCTGTCCATGACCCGTGAAGAACGTCAGCAGCCGCGGCTGCTGAATGGCAGCCGCCGTAAGCGGATCGCCTCCGGCAGCGGCACCTCGCTCCAGGATGTGAACCGTCTGATCAAGCAATTTGAAGACATGCAAAAAATGATGCGAAACATGACCAAGGGTAAAATGGCGAACATGATGGGCAACCGCGCGCCAAATCTTCCCTCGGGTATGCGTCGCTGATCTATCTTTTCTCTCACCTTTTTCTCTGAACAGGAGAACACATGGTAAAACTCCGCTTGCGTCGCCGCGGTCGTAAGAAGCACCCCTTCTACGACATTGTTGCGATCGACGGACGCGACCGTCGCGACGGCGCTTCGATTGAACGTATCGGGTACATTGACCCGATGACAACCCCAAAGGGTGTGGTGCTCGAGACCGAGCGCGCGCTCTACTGGCTTTCAGTTGGGGCTCAACCCACGGACGTTGTTCGTGAGATCCTCAGCCGCGAAGGCGTGCTGCTGCGCCGTCATCTCGGCTTTAAGGGGGCTACCCCGGAAGAGATCGACGCTGCCGTGGCGAAGCACAAAGAAGTGGCCCTCGCGCGCTACACGCGTCTGAAGCAGCGCCGTATCCACCGCGATAAGACACGCGCTGAAGCAGCAAAGGCTCCGGTGGTCGAAGAAGCTCCAGCCGTCGAAGAGGCACCAGCCGCAGAGGCTCCGGAAGCATCAGCCGAGTAATGCTCCGCAGATTTGAATGAACCCTTCGGGCGCGGTTATCGTTAGACGATCTCCGCGCCCATTCTTTTTACAGCCAGCACAATGCACCTTCACGAAACGCTCACCAAAGTTTACGATCCTCAGCACCGGCTCTTCGGACGCCTCATCCGGCTGTGCTTCTCCTTTGCCGGGTGCTTCTGGGTCCTGATCTATGGGATGCAGTGGCTTGCGCTGATCGATCATGAGCAGCTTCGTGATCTGCGCTCCGGGCAGACGATGATCTACTTTATCTTGCTCTCGCTTTGGGGCATTGAGTATCTGCGCGAAACACGTCGCCTGAAGCTTCTGATTCGGCGCAGCGAGGAACTCGGCATTGCGGTATCAGCGGTCAACACGATGGACATCGCACCCCGCACCGGTAGCTTCGCAATCCTGCATCCGATAGCCTCTTCATCAGTAACGTACTGGGTCTTTCCTGTTCTGAATATCTCAGGAATGTCAGTGGCTCTCTATCTGATCACGCAGCGTTACATCGCCGCGCTTCTACTTCTGTAGCCGACCACGGGATGCCCCCTTGGTAGTAGATTTGAGCCTCATGTTTTACGGGGCTCATCATGGTTGGTCAGTTTCTCCTTCGACTCGTTTGCGTGCTCACTCTGGCATGCCTGTGGACGTCCATGTCGGCTGCACGAACGGACACGGTCCGAAAGGATAACGGAACAGCGACGACCTCGGCTGCACTAAAAGACGGCTGGGAAGAGTCGGTGATCCTGACCGTGGGGCAGCCCTGCAAGGTTCGCAAGATCCTGATCTACTACGTCTCGGGAACCGGCACCGATGAGATCAGATTGACGGGTGACGCATCCGAAGGGACCATACCGCCGTCGCAGTATTGCTTTTCCTACAACACGCTAGCCGAGACTACAGTCTCAGTGCAAGGGAAAGGCTGGGTGGAGATCGATGTATCCAAGCACAACATCGACTTCGACGGCCTCGACCGCATCGTGATCCAGCATGTTGTTCGCTCTGGCGGACCCAACTGGGGTCAGGATGCTAACGGCCAGTCACCGGTCACATCGTTTCAATACGACCCGGTCACACCCAACCCCAACTTCCTAAACATTCCGGGCATCTATTATCAGGCCCGCGGCGATTACATGGTCCGCCTGGTCGTCGAACTCCCCCTTGACCGGCGTCCGGCCGCTACGCTCATCGATGCAACGGCGAGCATGGGGCTTGCCGGCACCGACGGCAAGCCGATCCGTTCGGATCAGGTCAGCGTGGTGGACTGGAATGCTGACGGCTTTGATGATGTGTGCATTCCCGCACAGTTCTTTCAGAACGACAGCGGCCGCGCATTCCGTCGAGTACAGATGCCCTTTGCCGGCGGACCCACCTCATGGGGCGACGTCGATAATGATGGGGACATGGACGTGCTGGTGATGCAGGGCTTTGGCAACGACCAGCTCTGGCGCAACGACGGCAAGGGCCAGTTCACCAACGTCTCCGCAGAGAGTAAGATTGCAAACAACGCACCCGGCATCTCAGCGCTGTGGCTCGATATTGAGCAGGACGGTGACCTCGATCTCTTCTTCGCCAACGGTCGGAGCGAATCGAATGGTAATGAGATCTACTTTCAGGACAGACTTTGGCGCAACGACGGCAACATGACATTCACAGACGTGACTGTTTCATCAAAGCTTGCACTTGGAGAGCCAGCCCCCTTCTATGATACATGGGGAGCGTCGGTGTGCGACTTCAACAACGATGGACGCACGGACATCTTCGTGGCCACGTATCGCATTGCACCAGACCGTCTGTACCGAAACAATGGCGATGGCACGTTCACGGAAGTAGCATCAACCACCGGCGCCATCGGTATCCCAACGACACAGCCGCAGTATTTCGGCCACGGCATGGGCTCGGAATGGGGCGACGTCAACGGTGACGGACTTCCAGACCTGCTGGTGGGCAACCTTGGTCACCCGGACTCACGAGCGCAGTACTCCAATCCGTCACTCGTTCTGCGCAACACGGCCACGGCGGCCAATCCGCGTTTCACAAACTGGTACGAGATGTCCGCCGATGGCGTCCTTGACTGGCACGGAATCAAGTTCAAGGAGATGAATGCCGGCTTGTGCTTGGCCGACCTGGATCAGGATGGTTCGCTGGACGTCTGGCATGGTCAGATCTCCTATGATGCCTTTGGCAACGGCGCAAACCGTCCGGCCCACATCTATCTCGGCTCGACGGATCCAACCACGTCCTTCCGTGACATCACCTGGGAATCGGGGATGTTCATTCATGGAGCATGGACAGCGGTTCGGGCGGACTTCGACCGCGACGGTGATCTGGATCTGATCTGTGCCAGCGGCACAGAGAACCTCAAGTACTTCCGAAACGATCTGGCCAAGCAGGGTTCGGCCGTCATCATCCGTCTGCGCGATATACGTCCGGGCAAACATCTGCGCGCCTACGGTGCGCGTCTGACGCTCTATGCAGGGGGCAAGCAAATGCATCGCTGGCTGCCCGGCACGATAAACGGAGGTCGTATGTCGCAGATGACACATGATCTACACATTGGTCTGGGTGCGACCCAGAGCATTGACAGCGTCGTTGTGATCTGGCCAGGTAGCTCCGTCACTCGCCATACGGGCATCGCACCGCATTCCTATGTGGAGCTGACAAGTGACGGCAAGAATATGGTTGCCCTCGACCTGCGTCCGGTGAATCTGCGTCCGGCCAGCGGCAGCATCGGCATCCGCCGCAGCGACGAGTTTGTTTGGGCCGGCACATCAGGCTCCTCCGTGATGCTGGAGATCACGCCTCTTGGTGGGTCAGGTGCTACACCTATCATCCGTCAGATCACGACTGGCACCCGCTCAGCCGTCGACCTTCCCGACGGACTCTACTCCTGGCGTGTGATTACCGGCAAGGGGGCTTCCCAGCCGTGGACGCTGCGCGTGGGTGATCCCGTGCCATCTGCACCTACCATCCTCAGTCCCCTACCGGGCGCAACCGTTGCCACGACCACCACGCTGCGCTGGACGCGCTCGACATATGACGTCGAGGGCGCGTTCACGACACGCTACCGCGTGCGTTTGCAAAACACCATCTCAAAGGTGCCTGATATTATACTCGACACTCTCACAACGGACACCGCGCTGACGGTATCAGGTCTGCCAGCTGCCGCCACATTAGGCCTCAGCATCAAGGCTTTGTTCCGCGCCGACGACACACGGGACTCGGCTGTAGCAAACTTTTTGACCTATAACGTGCCGCAAGCCCCATCTGCTGTCTTTCCGGCAAACGGCGCAACTGGTATCACCACCCGGCCAAAGTTCCAGTGGTCACGTCCGGAGTTTGTTGACAAGGGTTTCGAGGTGGAAGTCGACACGCTTGAATCGTTCACAACGTCAACGATTCGAAAAGCAACTGACACCTCACTCACGTGGACGCCGCCACTCAAGGCCGGCAAGGTCTATCACTGGCGCTCGCGCGGCAACAACCTTGCAGGAATCGGACTTTGGAGCTCAACGGCAGCGTTCACAACAGCCGGCACAACATCAGTTGCCGGGGACGATCCTACGTCACCGTGCGCGGGCCGCATTGAGTTATACGACGTGCGTGGTCGACTCATTGCTAGCGTTTCATCAACAGTTGAAATCGAACAGTCCCTCATGGATTTTTCAGGTGTGATCCTCGTGGTCCACCGCTCTGCCAATGGCAGCGTCTGCAAAACCGAAGTCAGAGTTCAATGACGAATGACGAATGACCAATGACTGTCACCCCACACCTGAAACGTAAAACCCCAAACCTGAAACCTACTTCCTCGTCTTCTTCACCTCGATCTGAACAGTGCGGCTGAGGAAGCGTTCTTCAGGGGTCTGGTAGGACTCGATGCCTGGTGGGAAGCGGTCGGTGGTGATGTCATTGCACTGGATATCGACGCGCTTGCGGAGATACTTGCGGATTGTGCTGCAGACCGATTCGGCACGTTTCTGTGACAGCTTCTTATTGAAGTCGGCGTTGCCGAGCATATCGGCAAATCCACGAACGACAACGGTTGAGCCGGCGGGGACGTTCTCGACGAAGTTCTTGATCTGTTCTTCGGCGATGGCCGTAATCTCGTCGCTGGCTACTTCGAAGAGGGTAAGGGTGAGTCGCTCGAGCTCGATGTTCGCCGTGTCTTTCTTGACGGCTAGCGTAGCTGTGGCACTAGCTGCTGAGCGGCGGATTCCATTGACAGTCAGATCGACTTCCACTGGCTGACCGCTAACCATTTCATCAGCGGTCGCAATTGTCAGGTCCTGCGTGACCGTTTCGGGAAGCCCCTTACCAGACTTTGAGAAGAGCGTCTTTCCAGCCGTACGAGCCTCGAGCTTCCAATCCGTGATGTACTGCGTGCTAGTTCCGTTCGGGTCGAACTGCAGACGCGGCGGATCCACTGTACGTGCTTCGTTGAAGCGGCGCTTGGCTACGGATGCCAGCAGAGCGAGATCATTGGAGCTGATCTCAACACGACGGTTTTCGGCATACCCCTCTTCTGAGAGACGGCGCGTTGGCCGGTCCGGAGCGCACGAGCCCGAAGATGAGACGACCGTGATACGGCCAGCGTCGATACCCCAGACGCGTGTCAGATACTCCCGCACCGCCAGAGCGCGCTGTTGAGCAACGTTACAGTCAGAGTTCTCTGTGGTCGGATCGGCTGTTCCGCGGAGCTGAACGGTCATCGTCGGCGTATTCGTCAATCGCTCACCAAGGATGTTCAGTATGTCCCGGTGCACGGCCGTCGTTCTCGGTGCAACGGACTTCATGTCAAACTCTTTGGCCGAACCGATCTGATGATAGCGGGGTGAGATCGTAATGGACTGTGCATCAAAGAACACAGCTGGAAGGATCGGCAAGGCCTCGGTCACGTATTGTGTTGAGACATTGATCGTGAAGACATTCTTCGTCGAGCCGCTAGCTTCGACGGCGAGGGCTTTGATCGCTGCGTTGATCACCGGAGCTTTCGGCAGGAACACCGTGTCGGTGCGATAGGATCGCTCTGTGATCACCACGAGCTCTGGGTCGACCACTGTATCGATGGTGATGCGCTCGGGTCCGCGCGTACGATACTCTTCGGCATCCGGAGCAATACGAACGATGACCGAGTCGACGAACTCCTCGCGACGTCGCTCGACCGGCATAGGAGGTTCGGGGGCATTGAGTGAGAAACCAACGCTCGCCCCGAGACGCAGAGAATTCGTCTTCCAGCTTTGTCCAGTCAGGTTGTCATTTGATGCGATCGTGTACAACAGCTCAGGCGTGATCACCACAGAGTGGTTTTCCGTCATCGGCAGATCAACACCAACTCCGACAACGATTCCCATCTGGCTCGTATTCACCCCCTGGAGTTCGGCACCGGTCGAGACGTTCCGAGTGCGTTTACCGTTTTCGAACGTACCAGTTCCTGGAACGATAAGTTCCTCTCGCTGTGAGAACGTTGCGCCGGTAAGCGTACCAATGGAAAGTCCTGCCATCAGCCTCACGGGATTGGCAACTCGGAAGTCGGCCAGGATCTCGCCGCCAATGTAACTCATTGATGTTGACAAGGTCGATCGCGTCAAACCATCGGTTGCACCCGTGACGAAGATCGTCTGCTCACGCGAGAACTCACCGGTCATCGGCAAGAACGTACCACGCAGATTTAGACGTACATACTTTGTGATCTCCTGACGGAGCAAGGCTGACACGGACATTGAGAAGGCCGTCGTACTCTGATAGGGCTCGCAGCACATCGGTGCCTGCGGCAGCTGAAAACTGGCATCGTGCAGCAGGTATGCACCATGAGCGGAGGCACCAACTTGCGTCAGCCAGATGTCCTCAGGCGTGGTCACTTTCCACCATTGCGAAGAGGCCGGAGTGATACAGAACAACGCTCCAACAAGGACCGGAAATAGGATATGCGACCTCATGGATTACCCCCTTGCATCAGCACCGTTGAGACCGTCTGCAGGGATGTTGACAGAGTGGCACAAGCCACACCACGAAGGAGCGACGCAGGTATCAGTCGCTCCATGCGCCTCGTAGACTCCTCGTCGGCACTCGTACGATCGCTCCATACCAGGCGGCCATTGAGATCATAGATATTCAGTGTGGCTGGTGCCGTTTCGGCAAGCGAGCACACGACACGTACGCCATCGATAGCCGGTCGCGCGACTATGCTCAGAGGCCCTCCCAGCGAGTTGTACAACCGCGGACCATCCCCCAGCCGACAGATGCCTCGCACAAGGATCGGATCGCTGCGCGTTTCAATGCGCGTTCCAGGGCCTGATCCAATCTGTTCGACCCTGTCAAAGGTCACACTCGTGATACTATCCTGACCAAGGGTTGCCTGGAAGGTTATGGTCATGAGTTCCTTGTCGACCGAGTCGAGTGGCACGGTACAGATCAGATACTGCACGCTCCTATTCACACCATCAGAATCGGCAATATTCGCATCAAGTATCGAGGCGAACGGCACTGAAGATGCTGTGCGAAAGAGCATTGATGGGTCGTAGGCAAGCCGCAGACGGACGCTATCGATATCTGCCAGACCGAGGAACTGGGAGCCCTCGGTACGAATGGTGATCGTTGTTGTCTGCTCAATCTCAAGCGTATCACCGCTTGCAACGAATCTCACAAAGGAAGGGGGTGGTGGAGCAACCGAGAACTGCTCGCTTGTGTCAGCCTGTAGCACGATCGGAAGCACCTGCCAGATCCGTGCCGTGGCATCACGTGATGCCGTCAGAATACGGTCACCGGCGTCGGACCAGCGGGCAAGGCGTACGTCATTACCGTGCTGGAAGTTTGCGATCGTTATCGAGCGTGCGAGGTCGTGCACGCGAGCGAAGTCATCATCCGAAGCACCAGCCACCATTGATCCGTCCGGCGAGAAGTTCACCATGCGAACGGCGCCGCCGTATCCGCCAAACGTGTGGGTACGCTGACCACTGTCGGCCCTCCAAACTGTCACCGTTGAATCGGACATCCCCACTGCGACAAGACTACCGTCCGGCGAAAATGCCACGGAGCGAACACCTTGCTTGGCGTCAGATGAGTTCCAGATCTCGACACCAGTGGATGAATTCCACATACGGATACTGGCATCACCGCCAATCGAGCATACCCGTGAACCATCAGGACTGAAGGCCGCTGAGATCACACCGTTGAGATGCCGACGAAAGGCAAGGGGAAGTCCGGCGGCACGACCATGAATGCGGGCTTCATCAGCGCTGAGCACAACACGTGTTCCATCACTATTGAGCGCAATATCCAGCAGGGTCGAGCCCGCATTGTGGGTAGCCCGCACGGTTGTGTTTGGGATGTTGTACACGCGAACCCGATTGTCGTCACACTTGGTGAAAAGCCATGACCCCGTGGGATCAAGCTCAACCTTGGTTACCCAGTCTGGATGTGTGAGCGACGCGGCGATTGTATTGCTGGCCACATCAACGACTTCGGCAGTGTTCTTATCGGATCCGGTGACGATCTTAGTGGAATCAGCACTCCAACGTACAGAGTAGTACTCGTATCGGCCAGTGGGAAGATTCTGCAATGGCTGATTCGAGCTGACATTAGCATCCCAGATATGAGCTTCAGCCGCAACACTGACCACTCTCGTATTGGCAGGGTTCCACCATGCATCGGCTACAGGTCCGCGGTGGCCGGTATAGACGACCTGATCGGCAGCACCCGGAGGGCGCAGCTGAGAGACGCGAACGCGATAGGTGTTGCCCGGCGGAAGGGCCTTGATGCTCCATGGATAGGAAAGCCCCTTGGCACTATCTGCGATCGGCTTCCATGAACGTCCCTCGTTGGAGGTATAGTCCAGGCGCACCGCGATCGTGTCATCCACACCGGACCACCTGATCTGTACGATGGTATCACGTGTTGTATAAAAGGTGATGCCACCTAGGGGTGCTTTGAGCGTCAGCAGGGTGTCCTGGGCCATCACCGATGAGCCGGCAAGCACACCCAGCACTACACCTACGAGAATTCGAATCATGTTCCCATCCCCGGAAAAGTTGGCCGTAAAACTACGATAACACGGCAAGATTACCCTGGTGTTTTGAGGCCCCTAGAAGGGGGCGGAGCCATTACCGATCATCCCGGCATCGGGCGGCGCATCAAAGGCATCGCGGTGGAACGTCAGGTCATGGAATGCCGCCAGTTCTTTCTGATAGAACAGCCGCACATCACCTGTTGGGCCGTTTCGTTGCTTGCCGACGATAATCTCGGCGATGTTCTCGGTGGAGCGTCCGTCATCGAACGTCATGATCTTATAGTATTCAGGACGATGAATGAACATCACCACGTCGGCGTCCTGCTCAATTGAGCCCGATTCCCGAAGGTCAGAGAGCATTGGACGCTTATCCGCCCGTGCCTCAAGTGTACGATTCAGCTGAGACAAGGCTATCACCGGGATGTCAAGTTCCTTGGCCACAGCCTTCAGTGCATGCGAGATCGTGGAGATCTCACGCTCGCGACTTTCAGCACGCGGAGCGTGCATCAGCTGCAAGTAGTCGACCATCACCATGTCGATACCGTGCTCCATCTTCATACGGCGGCACTTAGCGCGAAACTCTACAGGCGATAAAGCAGCGGAGTCATCGATAAAGATCTTTGCATTCATCAGGTCGTCAATGCGTGTCACGATCTCGTGCATTTCCTGACTTGAAAGCCGTCCGCTGCGCAGAGACTGCAATCCAACCTGGGCATCCGCCGAGATGAGACGCAGCACGAGCTGCTGGGCCGACATTTCAAGGGAGAACAGTCCGACAGCCTTGCCGCGCCGAGCTGCCTCTCGGGCTACAGATAGCGCAAAGGCGGTCTTTCCCATCGAAGGACGTGCGGCTACGATCACCAGGTCCGATGGCTGGAATCCACTCAAGAGCTGATCCAGTTGCGTGAAACCCGTCGGCACCCCTGTGATTCCATCGCTATCTCGCGACGCCATCGAAAGGATCCGTTCTATGGCGTCCTTGGTGAGCTTCTTCATGCCCATGTACGAGCGGCGAAGTCGCTTTTCGGCGATATCAAAGATCCGCTGCTCGGCCCGGTCTACCTCATCGAGTGCATCGGTGGTATCATCGAATGAATCCCGGATGATCTCTCCAGCCACCCGAATAAGCTGACGCTTGAGATAGCGCTCGAGTACGATCCGGGCATGGTGCTCGACGTTCGCTGCCGACACCGTCCGAATGGTCAGCTCGGTAATGGCAAACATCCCACCCACTGCCTCAAGTGTCCCCTCCCGCTGAAGCTGATCGGCCAGCGAAACAAGGTCGATGGTCACACCACGCTCAAACATGGCCATCATCGCCTTGTAGATGCGAATGTGTCGGTCATGATAGAAGCAGTCGGCATCTAACACCTCGACCACTTTGGCTACGGCCTCACGGTCGAGTAGCATCGCCCCTAAAACGGCAACTTCTGCCTCGGTCGAATGCGGTGGTACGTTTCCTACGGGATCTTCGATCGGCAGCACCGACGTGCGCTGCGGCTGTTGTTGACTCATGATGCCCAATCTAGTGAAAGGGGCCTGCGGGATAGGCACAGTTTATCAACACGACATCCACCAAAGGACGCCTTCGGCGTAGGGGGACGGCTGCGCCGTAGGGGGACGGCTGCGCCGTAGGGGGACGGCTGC
>CAYMTW010000009.1:0-22553 GCA_964393485.1 uncultured Melioribacter sp.
ACCGTCACACGATCGAACATCTGCGCAGCGCGCTCGATAACGTCAACGTGCCCCATCGTGATGGGGTCGAAGGATCCGGGATATATGGCATGCTTGCTCATCGCTCGCAAACTTACGCCATGGGGCTGACACGGTGCAGGATATCCACAACGCTTGCGCCACCGGTGCCGTGCCAGAGGGCAGAGAAGCTCGACGACGGCATCACGAACTCCTGATCTCCGTGCTCGAGAACCACAACGGCTCCGTCGGCAAGAATAGGGGAGTGGCCGAGCAGGCCAATGATGCTATTGCAGTGCTTCAGCGCATACG
Organism: uncultured Melioribacter sp.; assembly: GCA_964393485.1. GTDB lineage: Bacteria > Bacteroidota > Ignavibacteria > Kapaibacteriales > Kapaibacteriaceae > UBA10438. Next base: position 310 of record CAYMTW010000009.1, read on the forward strand.
GTGGGTCGGCAAAGACAAGGCCCAGATCGACGGCTGTGGAATTGGGAATGTAGGCCAGTGCATCAGCACGGATGATCTGCACGCGATCACCAACGCCTAACTGTGTGGCTACGCCACGCAGATGCCGACAGATCTCGGCTGATGAATCCACCATGATCGCCGATCCGGCGCCGCGGCTCAGAGCCTCCCAGGTAAGGATGCCGCTGCCGGCATACAGATCCAGAACGGCTGCTGACGCAAGGTTCTTGGTGCTTTCGATCACCGAGAAGATCGACTCGCGCATTCTATCGGTTGTTGGACGTGTTACGGACCCCGGCGCAGCAGGGATCAGGGTTCGCTTGAAGGCTCCGGCAATGATTCGCATGATGCGTCGCGCGCTTTGTGCAGGGACCTAGATGTCCGTAAGGATGGCTGCCATGATCGGGGCTACTACGTGGGCCCGATCAATGATGCGCCTTTCGGAGTCGGTATCGAGCTCTGAACCAACAGCGCGGAAAGGCTGCAATCGTGCCGACTTGATGTTGGACTGACGAAGAATGAGCTTGAGAGTTTCGAACATGCCGATGGTGAGGTGATCTCCGAAGAGAAGAACATGGTTGATGCTCACGCCATGACTCTGACGCAATAATGCGAACTCGGCAATGATGGCATCATGCAAGGCGAGGCCTTCGACCACCGGTTGTGTGCTGATACGTTCCGGACGGTGGTCGATGCCGATAATGGCCGAGACCATGCGATCACCCCGGCGTCCAAACAACAACCACCGTTCCGACTGCGGGGGAACACTGAAGAGCGCGGCACGAATATCGGCATAGACATCGGAGGTGATCTTGCATCCCGGACCGAAGGAGTCACGGACTTTGGAGACGACATTTGAATCTACACACGTGAGCGTATGCCAGAATGCATTCCCGATCGTCGGAAGCGAGCATTCAAGATCGATCTGCGGGAGGGAATTGGGTGATAGGCCGCAGATGTGTTCGAGTTCAAAGGCACGACGCTGTTGATTCAGGTGGGGCGCCGACGTGGGAAAGCCATGGACAAACCATCCATGACTGAGGACAACCGCCGTCGGTGGAACATCCAATTCTGCGCGCAGAGACTGGGTCGAGCCAGGCTGGAGCTCGCGATACGTCGTCAGCACCGGTGTGTCGGCATCCGTGGACCAGGTTGCGACCAGTGTGCGCCGTGGATGAAGATAGACGGTTGTTACCATACGGGACGTGAATTTACGGCACGCTGATGAACGGGCGCATTTTTTCCAGGGTCTTTTGCCCGATTCCTTTGACATCCATCAGATCCTCGACACTGGTGAAGGGACGCTGACGTCTGCGCTCAATAATCCGTTGTGACATGGCTGGACCAATTCCCGGAATGCGTTCCAGGTCGCGGGCTGAGGCCACATTGATGTTGATACGACCGCTGGGAAGGGGCTTGCTGGTTGTGGTGCCAGCTCTGACCTCTGATGTGGCTGGGCCAGTCCCCTTGAGAGCATGATCGAATCTGATCGAGTCCGGCTCTGAACTGCCGCGCACGGCCTCGTCCTGACGTCCAAGACTGTCAAGGGTCGTCAGAAGAGTCTCAACAGATGCATGCTCATGAAGTCCACGCTGGGTTATCACCGGCAGGAGCTTCGCTCCAGCGCTGCCCAGAAGGATCAGGGTTGTGAATACACCAACGAAGGTCGCCTCGCTTCGCGTGACGTGCAGGTGGTTCTGTAGGAAGGTCATAACATGTCGCATCGGGATACTCCCGGAAGCGCCACAGTTATGAGAGCGCTTCCTTGAACTTGTTGAAGAAAGATGACGCCGACGAATTGTCGCGCGTTGTGAAGTTCTTCGAGCCCTTGAGAGACTCGAGCACCTTGCGTTCGTCTGAACTCAGTTTTTTCGGAATGAAGACGGTGATCTCTACCAGTTGGTCACCACGTCCGCGGCTGTTCAAGTGTGGAATACCCTTGCCTTTAAGTCGCAGCGTTGCTCCCGGTTGGGTGCCGGGTTCGATGTCAAGCTCTGCCGTGCCCGCAAGCGTGGGTACGTTGACCGTTCCGCCAAGTGCAGCCGTTGGCACGTCAATAGACATCTGCATGATGACGTCGTCCTCGTGACGTTCAAAGACATCATGCTCGGCTTCCTCGACTACAACGATAGCATCGCCTGCTTCGCCCCCTCGACGTCCAGCATGCCCCTTTCCGGTGACCGACAGATAGTTCCCTGTGCGAACTCCGGCAGGAATCGTGACTTTTACCGAAGATTCTCCTTCGACGCGACCCTCGCCTTCGCATGCTTTACAGCGATCGCGAAGGATCTCTCCACTGCCGCTGCACTGAGCGCAGGGGGCAATATTGATGAACTGGCCAAAGACGCTACGCGAGACCTGACGTACCTCGCCGCTGCCCTGGCAGGCCGAACAGGTGGTGTACCCTCCGTCGGACCCGGCGCCACTTCCCGAGCACGAACCGCAGGCGCGGTAGTGTCGGATCTTGATGGTCTTCTCGACACCTTCAGCGATCTCTTCTAGCGTTAGTGTCAAACGGATGCGCAGATCGGCACCGGGCTCTTTGCGCGAGCGCGGACCGCGTGAGCGCTGCCCACCGAACATGTCACCGAAGACGGACTGACCGAAAATGTCTCCGAAGGCACTGAAGATGTCGTTGACGTTGGTGTAGCTGCCGTAGGACTGACCGCCAAGACCGGCCTCGCCGTATTGATCGTAGCGGGCGCGCTTGTCGGGATCGCTCAGCACATCGTAGGCCTGCGCCGCCTCCTTGAACATCGTCTCGGCATTGGCATCGTCCGGATTGCGATCTGGGTGATACTTCATGGCAAGCTTGCGGTAGGCTGATTTGATCTCGTCGCCACCGGCCGAACGGCTAACGCCGAGAATGTCGTAGTAGTCGCGCTGTGCCATCAGGATTCGGTCTCCGTATGAGGGGGCAGTCCTGCCGAGGTGATCACTTTGGCATGCCGCAGGACGCGGTCATACAGCTGGTATCCGCGCATCACCGGCTGCACGATATGCCCCTCCGGGTGTTCATGAGAGGGGGCATGCATGAGCGACTCGTGAAACTCCACATCGAAGGGCTGACCGGGCTCGGCATCAAGTACCCGAACGCCAGCCTCTTCAAAGATCTGGCAGGCCTTGGCGTAGATCATGTCAATTCCAGTGCGCAGAGACTGCACGTCACTGGCACCCGCAGCTGCCGCAGCTGCGGCATGGAGATCATCCAGGACAGGTAGCATCTTGGTGATCACGTGTTCAGAGGCGCGAAGATGCAGTTCCTGCTTTTCGAGGGCCGTGCGTCGGCGCATGTTCTCAAGGTCTGCCAAGCGACGTGCGGCAAGGTCCTTCCATTCATCGACTTCACGTTGCAGTAATTGCAGCGGTGAGAGTTCTTCCGTTGGTTCGGTGTTTGCGTTTTGTTCTGATTCGATCATGATTGCGTGTCCTGCAGAGATGTCATGGGAATAGCGCCGCATGACGAATGTGAGGCAACTATGGTGTGCCCTGACCGAAGGTTCTGCTGAGCACCCCGGACATCAGCTGCACAATGCCGATCAGGCGTCCATAGTCCATGCGGCGGGGTCCGATCACGCCCAGTGTTCCGCGGGCTGCACCGGCCCGGTAGGTGGATGTGATCAGCGAGTAATTGTGAAAATCGGCGTTCGGGATCTCATTGCCGATGCGGATCGTCACGCCGTCATTCGATGACGTTGCGCCAAGTAGGTGCACAACCACATCTTCGTTTTCGATCAATTCAATGATACTACGCAGACGTTCCGGTGACTCGTTCTCTGCAGAGGAGATCAGATTTGTTGTACCAGAAACATGAACTATCGACCCCTGATCAGAGGTTGCGAAACTACCGATCTGCTCGACAAACAGACGTAGAAGCGCAGGCTCGATGCCATCCGGGATTCTGTCTTCTGTGGCAAGTGTAACGATATGTTGAAGGGGGCGACCGCTGAGCCTCTCATTGAGCGTTCGGGCAATCTCGCGTACTGAATTGGCATCGACGGCCGAGCGCGTCTCGAGACTGATCGTGCGCACAACTTCGCTGTCGAGGTCGATGATCACCACAAAGCGTTCGCTACTCAGAGCTACGATCTCAACTTTACGCACGAGAGCTTCTCGAAAGCGGGGGATCTGCACCAGGGCTAGGTGACGGCTTAGCGAACCAAGGATGCGCGAGGCATCACGCACGACGCTCTCCTTCGGCGCAGCAAGAAGGTCACGCACAGCTTCATCAGTGCCGTTGAATTCCGATGGCATGCCGCCAGGTTGACCGTCACTGAGTGAATCCACATAGAACCGATAGCCTAGGTCTGTTGGCATCCGTCCAGCAGAAGTGTGCGGATGCGTTATATAACCCATCAATTCAAGATCTGCCATGGTGTTGCGGATCGTAGCGGGACTCAGCGGCATGGTACGCTCAAGGAATGACGAAAGCACCCTTGACCCGACTGGAGTACCACTCAGGATAAACAGATGCACCACGGCCTGCAGGATCGTGCGCTCGCGCTCATTGAGCGGACGTTGGACGGGAGGGATGAACGAAGCCGACGAGATCATGGATGCGTCAGACGCCGCTCAGATAGAACGAAAGAAACGAGAAGCCATAATGTGTCACATCAAGTGACACAAAGGTTGTCGCTGCGATCGCAACGATCAATCCGATGCCAATCGAATACACGATGATAGGGCGTGCATCGAACACGACGCTCGTAGCTCGCAGCATACGCAATACCACCCATGCCGAGACCGCAAAGACTGTGAGAGGCACAAAGACGGACAATTCGTTTGCCGTGAGCGCTTGATGTAGGGCGATGCCGATAGGTAACAGGATTAGAAACGGCAGGCTCGACCAGATCACGATGGTAAAGGTGTCCTGGATCGAGATTCGCCCCCTGACAAAAGCCGCAGCGGCTCTGAGCACGAGGCAGCATAGGCCAAATACAGCCAGGGCGACGATCGACCAGGCGAGAACGGCTAGTGATGGTTGCCATGCGACAAAGCGAAGCACTTCGTACATACCATCACTCCAAATCAGAACGTGTAAAACGTTCTCAACCGAGGAGTCCACTCGGACAAAGTAGAGAAAGGAAGAGATGACCAAACCAACGCTACCCGATATCACCAGAGCGAGCAATCCTGTGTGTGCGGTCGAAAGGATGCGCTGATCACGGATGTCGGCATAAAAGTTGTAAGGCCGGAGTAGTGCGCGCACGACGTACTCCCTAAAGCGCCGTGACCGGTTCGCAAGCAGCGCCAGACTGATGCCGAGCAAAAGGCCCGAAACGATGAAGATCACAGGAGTCGAAAACACAGATTCCCGGGCCTGCAGCAATGGTAGCTTTTCGTCATTGATCAGAGCCTTGTACATCTCGTACGACACACGTCGCTGGCGATAGGTATCGACCAGTCCAGAGGTGCACATATAGGCGTCATGATGATCGGCCAGCATCGTTGGGCGTTCTAGCTTGTAATCGTTGAATGTCCAGACCATCACACCGGCTAGCTGAGCGGCATTGGCCCACGTGTAGAACTTGCTGATAAGCAGAGCCTGTGCTTCGTTCGAGAGGGGATCACTGAAACCGTTCGTGTTTGCTGGCGATACTAGCGAGCCAAACTCGGCGATAACAGCGGCTGAGGCAAATGACCCACCAGTGCGGCGCTGTAAAGAGAAGAGACGCGTACTGTCGGATACCGAACGGAAGCGGACCATGATAAGGTCAAATCCACCTTCGCTGGCCTGATCGACCTGATCGGACGAGATCACCTTGAACAACAGCTTCGTTGAATTGCGCCGCAGATACTGCCCCATCTGCTGATGGTAGCGCATAACTGACGGTGCACGCTCGTCGAGACCATCGCTGAGCCCCAAACCCATCACAGAAGGATGCTGATCGAGGAAGGATACGGTCCTCTCAGCAGCATTGCGATAGCGTGTTGTGAGCTCTTGCTCGTCGATCATGTTCGATGGTACATCGGCACATGGAATGTCGGCAAGTACCAAGATCCCGTATCGATCGCAGAGAGAGAGCAATGTTGGATGCGGGCTACCGTGCATGACCCTGATGGCATTGACACCAAGAGTCTTCATCAGCGAAACATCAAACTCTAGCTGCTTCTTCGACATCGTCGGTCCGTAACCGGGGGCATCTTCGACGTAATCAACAGCATGGACGCGCAGGACGGTATCATTCAGCAGAAGTTTGCGAGCTCCGTCAATAGTAGCCACTCGAATCGATCGAAATCCAAACGAAAGTCTAAAGACATCCACCACCGAGCCCCCTGCAGAGAGACGAATCTCGAGGTCGTATAGACTGGGAGAGGCAGGACTCCAGAGCCGCACGTTCGGGACGCTCACGGAAAGGGACGGAGTGGTCTCGCGAGACCGGCCGATAGAAGCCTGCGCAGCAGAGGCCGCCACAACAAAGCCGCTCGCGCGATCTACGACGCGCAGATCAAATGAGAACGGCATCGTTGCATTGGACAGCCCATCCGATGCGCCACGCAATCCTTGCAGTCGTTCGATGAGTCCGCTCATCACTCGGGCAGAGACGACCACGGACCCCGATCCACCCTGAATCGAAGTACGCAGGCGCACACTCTCGGTCCAGAGATGCGGCGTACCGACGAGGAACACCTCTCGCAACACGCCGAGATACTGCTTGACGGCACTACGAGACAGTCTCTGGATGTTGAGCGCCAACTTGCTCGGAGGGGTGATTAGCAACTCGACTGTGTTCTGACCGGGACGAAGGACGCCCTCGCGAATACGGATGCCGAAAGGAACCATGCCTCCTGGATAGCGCATCACGAAGCGTCCATTGACAAGCAGCTCAACGGCATCAACCATACCAAAGAGTTGCAGGTGCCATGTGTGGTCAGCCAATGCGATGCTATCGATCTTTAGTGTCTTGCGGATACGGACAGGTTCTGTTCCGCCAAGGTCACCCGGAACGCGTGCAGTGCCTACTGGCACACCGTCTTCAATGCGTTCCCAAGAACCTCCAAGGTCATAGACTTTACGAGTGTCACTCGAAAGAAAAGGGGCTGCCGGGTTGTCCTCGACTGCAGCTTGCAGGTTCTGGCATAGAAGTAGAAACGACAGTCCGATCACGACTGTCGAAAAGGCCCTCGCTGCAAAGCGCTCAAACGGATGCATAGGTCAATGCAATAGGATGCTGCGTAAATCGTGCCAGTAGGCTGTCTTGCCTATGACGGGGCGGAGAATTCTTCTCCGCCATAGCCGTGCAAAAGTAACGCGTCGGTTATCTTTGTCCATCACGCAGATTCACGGAGCTGGGATATTCTCGCCATTTGTGACGCCTCGTTGCCGACCTCCAGGGGGGTTGGTCGTCAGTTTTGTTGAACAACCATAGGTGAGTTGCCCAGCGTGTTCGATCTCACACGACGAACGTGGACGTTATTGCTTATCGCGATCGGAGCGATGGCATCGCCGGAGTGCGTCCTAGCTGAGGCAACGTTTTTCCCCTGGTTTGCTCAAAGCGAGCCCCTTCACCTGAGCGCTATAGAGCTCTCAACCAGCGTTCTGGGGTCAGTGTACGCGGCAATTCAGAGTGATTCTGTCCGAAAGGACACAACCATTCGTGGTCCAGAAGGGATCGGAGATCCCACAAACACGGATGTTCCGGGATACTACCCGGATGTATTTCTGAATCGTTTTCCTCTGACCCCGGCACAGAGATCCTACCGCTTCATCAAGCCACCAAAGGGATACGAACAGCGGAGCAGTATCGATACTGCTCTCGGAATCGTCAAGCTCTTCGAGCTAACCGACGGAAGTGACGTTGGAACGATGGTTCCGCTGTCCATGGACGCCTACCTCGAGCAGCGTCGGATGACTCTTCTGCGTAAGGCTCGCGATTCATCGCTGCTGAAGTACGAGATGAAGAAGCCCCTTTCGGCAGCGGAGCTCACAAAGCTCATTGATCAAGCGACCAATATCACGATTCCGCTGCCGCAGAATCCGCTGTTCGGGATCTTTGGAAAGCCGGAGATCGCGATCAACGTCAATGGGGAAGTAAACGTCCAGGCCGGCTGGCGATGGGACTCTCAGTCACTGGGCACGGCCTCTATTGCCGGTCAGAACCAGTCGGCTCCGATCTTCAATCAGAACATCCAGGTGAATGTTAGCGGTAGGATCGGTGACAAGTTGCGGATGAACGTCGACTGGAACACGCTGAATCAGTTCGAATTCAACAATCGATTCAAGATCGGTTTTGAAGGGAACGATGACGACATCGTCAAGCGGGTTGAGTTTGGCAACGTCAACCTCGAGTCTCAAAGCGCACTGATAGGGGGCGGGCAGACGCTATTCGGCGTGCGAGCCGACTTCCAGTTCGGACCGTTGTTCCTCAAGACGATCGCATCTCAGCGCCGTGGTGAACGACAGTTTATCAATGCTCGCGGCGGTTCGTCACGGCAGCAGTTTACGTTGAGGGCGTATGACTACGCCAAAAATCACTTCTTCTTGGATACGGCGTATTTCGAGGTTTGGAGGGACTACTTCAAGACTGCGACGCCCGCACTCTCGAAGGTTGGGGCGTCACTGGTGGTGAAAGAGATCGAGGTGTGGGAATCGACGACCGACCTGAAGGAAGTTCAGGCCAATGAAGCGGTTGCTTATGATGACATCAACGCGATTCAGTACGCAGCTGGGCAACGCTATCCAGCAAGCCTGACGCAGGCAGAGATCAAAGCAGGATCTATTGAGCGCGGGCGCTTTGTCCGGCTTGAGCCTCGCCGATTTGAAGTTGACATGAATCTTGGAACGGTGACGATCGCCAACCTTAGGAACGACCGTTACTACGCCGTGTCCTATCGTATCGAAGGTCCGACAACGTCCGATGCCGACGATTTTTATTACGGAACGCTCTCGCGCAATGCTAATGAGCGAGACACGGTGGTCTTGAAGCTTATTGCCAGACCACAAATGCAGCCAGGATTTCGCAAGATCTGGAAACGCATGATGCGTAATCGGTACCCGGTAGGTATGCCGAACATGAATGCTCAGGATGCCAAGCTTGGGATGTGGTATTACCGATCTACAAATGATTCGGCCGATGTTCTCGAGGGTGCACCGGATAAGATCGTTACCATATTCCGTGTTGACCAGGTGAACAATGGTACCGGTGTGGCACCGCCTGATGGTGTTTTCGATCCGCGCCCACCGATCTTCAATGCTCAGCGGGGCGAGATCACCTTTCCAAGTCTCGAACCTTTTCGTGAGGGTCTTCGCGAATATTTCGCGGCAAAGGGTAACGCTCAGCTAGCAGAGCAGTACGTGTTCAACGAGGTGTATGACACTACGGAAATAGCAGCTCGTCTTGTCACAGCGAAGGATCGCTTTCTGATCGTCGGCGAAGGAACCGGCACCTCAACGGGAAGTCGCATCCCACTGGCTTATCAACTTGCACCGGGGAGCGTACGCGTCACGCTTGATGGAATGGCCCTTCGCGAGGGTGTCGACTTCATGGTGGATTACAACACCGGAACCCTTTCTCTTTTGAATCCCAGGGCGCAGCTGCCGAATGCCAACCTCAATGTTGAGTTTGAAAAGAATGACATCTTCAACCTTACAACGCGTACACTTTTGGGGTTGCGAGCCGATATGCGTTTGTTCACCAAGCGGCGGATGAATGGTTCGATTGGCATGACCATGATGAACTACGATCAGGCTGCTATCATCGACCGCGTATTGCCGGGTCAGGAGCCGAATTCCAACTTCATGATGGGATTTGACGCAAAGTTCAACGCTGAGTTGCCGTGGCTGACGTCTGCACTTAACGTATTGCCAGGCGTTGACACAAAGGAGAAGTCAACGTTTACCTTCAATGGTGAATGGGCGATGGTATCGCCAACGCCAAACAAGCGGTTCTCAACGGTGGAGAGTGACCAGGGCAAGGCCGTGGCATACGTCGATGATTTTGAATCGGCGCGCCGCTACCTTGGATTTGGTCTCACACCGACGACCTGGGTACACTCTGCAGCCGCCAAAGACAGTACGCTGTGGGACAGCGATACAACAGCACGCAAGTACCGAGGAAAGATGTTCTGGTATCAGAAGTTCGTCCCGGATGTGCCACAGATCGATGTGTATCCAAACCGGGCACGCGTTCAGGGCCGCAACAATATCAATCCGCTACGGATCTCATTTGAACCGGATGAACGTGGAATTCACAATCCCAACTCTGAGTTTGTCGACCGTGTTTCACCGGACTGGAACGGCCCCGACAGCCTTAGAGTACGTCAGCAGGCTGCCGACTTTCAGCGTGATAACCGCCAGAAGGTCTGGGCCGGAATGACGCGGCTGTTGTCGCCGTTCAATACGAATTTCGATAACGAGAATATCGACTACATCGAGATCATGATGCGGATCGACTCCTATGAGCCAGGTTCGCGGATGTTCATTGATCTTGGGCAGATCAGCGAAGACATTGTTCCCAATCAGGCGCTAAACACCGAGGATCGTCCACCAGCTAACAATCTCATCGATCTTGGTGAAGACACTGGTATTGACGGCTTAACTGATGAGCAGGAAAAGCTTGCCTACCCGGATCCGCTTAACCGAGAGGATGACCCGGCCCGGGACAACTACGTCTTCAACTTTACGGCGAATCGGGACAATCAGTCTGAAGATCAGTTTCGCCGCTACAACAACTACGAGGGCAACGCCACGCAGTCCGAGTATGGTCAGTTCCCGGACACCGAAATCCTGAATCGCAACAACGGTCAGACCATCTCGCTAGACAACAGTTATTTCAGATACGAGGTCAAGCTTGTTCCGAATCCATCGCTCAATTCGCAGATCGTAGGTGGAAATCCTTCAAGTGGCTGGTACCAATTCCGAATACCTGTGCGTCAACCCGACTCAGTGGTTGGAAACCCACTGTTCACCAACATCCAATACGCCCGGATCCATGTTCAGGGTGGTACCGTGAAGCTCTCGATCGCTGACTGGGGCGTGGTCGGTTCATATTGGCTGCGTAACCACCAGTTTCAGTCAGGGATTGAGCAGTCCGACACGGTGGTGCAGGTAGCATATGTGAATCGTGAAGAGAACCAGGATGCTCCGGACTTCTATTCGATGCCCCCGGGAGTTCGGCCCCCTCAGCAGCTCCAGAACCCGGACCCGTATCAACAGCTTTACCTGAACGAGCAGGCCCTGGTCGTGCGGACGAGAAACTTGCGGGCAGGGGAAGAACGATTCACAGCCCGGATCTTCCGTCCGTGGGACCTCTTCTTCTATAAGCAGCTGGCTTTCTTTATTCATGGCGACAACACTATGCCTGCGGCTGTTATGCCGGGTTCCACCCCATCAGCGTACTGCTTTATCCGTTTTGGTATTGATAGTGCGAACTACTATGAATACCGCCGACCGATGATTCGTGGCTGGCAGGATCTGCGGGTGATCATCCAGGACATCACGGCGATCAAGGAGATCCGTGATAAATCTCGGATCGATCAGCGGCAGGAGTTCCCGGTTCCCGGAGATCCGCAAGGTATCTATGCGATCAAGGGAAGCCCCATTATGACTCGGATCTCATTCTTTGGCTTCGGCGTGGCCAATCCGGCCGAGCGGTATCCGAACGAGCTCTCAACGACGATGTGGGTCAATGAACTTCGTGCCGTTGAGCCAATTGCGGATAACGACTGGGCTGCTATTGGAAACGCCACGCTCAAACTCGCCGACATTGGTGACATCACCACCGCTGTGAATGTATCTACGCCCAATTTCCATCGTCTAGAGGAGCGATTCGGCAATCGCATGAATTCAACAACCTGGACCACCACGGTGCAGGTTGGTGTTGAGCGACTCCTTCCAAAGAGTCTTCGCGAAACTCGAATTCCGATCACCTATACGCATGCTGAGATCGCTGAGACTCCGCAGTTTCAGGCGCAGAACGACGTTGCACTAGAGACTGCAGCGCAGGCTGCAGCAAATGACACGTTACGAAAGGGGGCTACAGCTGATGCCGCTGACCGAGTAGCCGAGTCGGTCCGACAACGCTCTCAACGCGTGCGTGTGCAAGATCAGTGGGCTCTTAATGGACTTCGTCTCGGGATTCCGGTTAAGGCATGGTACGTCGACGATACCTTCAACAAGCTGACCTTTAACTTTTCCTACAGTCAGGAATTCGAACGTTCGCAGGTGGTCCAGCAGCGTTTTGACTGGCGCTGGCGCTTCAAGGTGGATTATGCCGTGAATATTGCGCCGAAGTTCTCGGTTTCTCCTTTGAAAATCCTCACCGACATCTGGGGCCTGAAGGCCTACAAGGACGCCAAGATCAATTTCCTTCCGCAATCGGTCAATGCCGGTGTGAACATGACTCGGGCACGAACCACAGAGCAATCGCGTTTTCTGACGCAGGCAAGCCCCATTGCTCGTGAATTCATTGCCGATAAATCGCTCGGATTCAACTGGCGCATTGTAGAAAATGGTTTTCTCAGTCCATCGATTGACTATAAGGTCAACTCTATCTCGACGATGGTGCCATTCGAGCTGGATGAAAATGGGCGACAGCGGACGGCGTCTCAATTGCGGTCTCGGATCATCGGCGGCGAAGGCGGACTCATCGACTTTGGCAGCATAAGTAACTATGGCCAGAACGTGACGATCTCCTTCAGGCCTCGTTTGCCCGACATCGCCGGTTTGAATCGTTTCTTTGAGACAACAGGGTCGTATTCCTCGAATTTTACACTCTTTGATCCTCTGCAGGCCGATACGACTCTGCGGGATGTGGTGCGCGAGGGACGCTATACAGCCGGATTCAGGCTGAGTCCGGTTTTGCGCTGGCGACAGTTGGGGGCAGAAATCTTCGGTCCGGTTCCTAAGGATAGCGCCGGTTTCGGGAAGATCATTCAGGAAATCATTTTTGGTTTTGAGAACATTACGACGACCTTCAATCAGGGTACCAACGCCATCAACAAGGGTATCCTTGGGCAGTCGGGCTTTGACAATCTCTGGACCCGAACAATGTTGTTTCGTGATAACGGTCCGGAGCTTGGACCAAGCACCGCGTATCAGATGGGGCTTGTGTCGAACCCGCATGGCGAGGTATCCCTCGTGCCATCGACTTCATTCCCATACGTTGGTTTCGCCACCAATGTTGGTGTTCGTCCAGCCAATGCCGTCATGCAGGATGACTACTCACAGAAAAACACCCTTCAGCTGCAGACGAGCCGCCCACTCTGGCCTGGAGCCACGCTGGATCTCACCATGAAGACCGATCTGGGTTACACGCGTAATCAGCGCGTCGAGACTGACGCGGCCGGCGTGCCAACGTTCACGAACATCGTCAAGCGGCAAACACTTGACCGGTCATTTATCAGTTTCCCTGATCTGCCATTTGGACTCTCTAACGACAACGTTGAGGAGGTTGTAAGGCTTTACAACGAACGTAAGGCCGTGATCCTGGCAAACCCCGATACGTCAAGCCGAAACTCAAATCTTCTCAACGCTCTGGCGGAGTCATTCCGCGAGGGCTTCGAGTCCTGGCAGTTCTTCAGTGGTGATCTTGCCCGTGCAATGCCAGCACTGAACTGGACGATTCGATGGGATGGCATTGAGAAACTTCCGTTTTTCAAGGGGCTGGCCCAGCGCGTCTTCCTTGAGCACGCCTATCAGTCGAACTACACGGAAAATGCCCGAATCAACGACAATGGTCGCTTTATCGAAGTGCAACAGATCAAGACTGGTTTTACTCCACTGGTGGGGATGAATCTGTCCTTCGATGAGCGCAAGCTCAACGGACTCCTTACGGCTACTGCGCGCTACAGCGTCACGACGACGCATGGATTTAATGCTTCGGCACGAGCCGTAATTTCTCAGGAGACCTCACATGAGTTTCAGATCCAGGCATCCTATCTGCGGCGCAATGTTCCTCTAAAGCTTCTCGGTATGGATCTGAACAATGATTTGGAGCTCACGTTTAACACGCAGGTTCGGCGCAATCGCCGAGGACAGTATGACGTCCTTGATTATAAGCCGGGTGGATCAGTTGTGGACGGTACCACGCAGATCGTGATCGAGCCGCGGGCACGCTACACAATGAGTCAGCGGGTGACGGCCTCGGCCTTCATCAAGTATGAAGGCAACTTTAGTGAAGGGGCAGCCAATCCGGGCTTCAGCACCACACAGGTAGGGGTTGATATCCGCCTGTCCATTTCGGGCGGAAGATAGCGTGAAACACGCATGAAACAAGTGTTTTTGAAGACTGCCGAGGTTCGTACCTTTGCCGTCAGCCGATCGGTAATCGGCCCCCTGACGTGTTCCTTTCAAGGCCTTTGCGCCATACTTATTCGGAGTCTACGATACCATGGGAAAGATCATAGCCGTCGCAAATCAGAAGGGTGGTGTTGGCAAGACGACGACAGCCGTCAATCTTGCTGCATCACTGGCTGCTACTGAGCAGAAGACCCTTCTGGTTGATATCGACCCTCAGGCAAATGCCTCCCATGGATATGGAATTGATACGACTCAGCTTGATAAGACGATTTACGAAGTACTGATCAACCGTCTGCCGATCGAAACGGTCGTAGTGACAACGGCGATGCCGTTCCTTGACCTTGTGCCATCACACATCAATCTTGTAGGTGCTGAAATCGAATTGGTAGATGTTCCCAGTCGGGAGCATCTTCTCAAGGGCATCCTTGCCAGTATCAAGGATCGCTACGATTACATCGTCATCGATTGTCCACCGTCACTTGGTCTGCTCACACTTAACAGTCTGACCGCCGCCGACTCGGTGCTCATTCCCGTACAGTGCGAGTTCTACGCCTTGGAAGGACTTGGTCAGCTGCTCAACACCATCTCCATCGTACGCCGGACTTCGAATCCACGTCTAGAGATCGAAGGCGTTCTTCTGACGATGTACGACTCACGTTTACGTCTGAGCAATCAGGTTGTGGATGAGGTCAGACGTCACTTCGAAGACAAGGCATGCCGTACGGTGATCACGCGCAACGTTCGCCTGTCGGAAGCTCCAAGTCACGGAAAGCCAGCGTTACTCTACGATGCCTCAAGCATGGGCGCGCAGAATTATCTCGCGCTAGCCACAGAGATCCTCGAAAAGAACGCCGCCACAGCCGGCGCACTTGTTGGTTGACGGAAGGGGAGAGACACGTGAAACAAGGATTAGGACTTGGGAAAGGTATCGGCGCGCTGATACCGAAGGAATTGATTCGTCCGGAGACGACTACGCAGCAGCCACTAGCTGCTGACGATTCGGCATCGGGTGTGAGCAGTATAGAGATCGCGAAGATTTCGACCAATCCCGTTCAGCCCCGTCATCATTTTGACCAGCAAGCACTGGAAGAGCTGGCGCAGTCTATTGCCGTTCATGGAGTGATCACGCCCATCACAGTGCGTCGTCACTTTGATGGTTACGAACTCATCAGTGGTGAGCGTCGCCTGCGAGCATCGCAAATGGCTGGACTCACAGTGATACCAGCTCATGTTATCGAGGTGGGCTCGGATGCGCAAATGCTCGAAATCGCACTGGTGGAGAACCTCCAGCGAGAAGATCTTGACCCGCTGGAGGTGGCCCAAGGATACCAGCGCCTGATCGATGACTGTCAACTCAAGCAAGAAGACATCGCCGTCAAAGTCGGGAAAGACCGGAGCACGGTCGCCAACTCACTGCGACTGTTAAAGTTGCCAGCTGATGTTCAAGCTGCACTGCGCAACCGCCGCATCAGTATGGGGCACGCGCGTGCTCTGCTGACGCTTACAACGGAAGCGCGACAGCTAACGGTCTTGCGAGAGGTCATCAACCGTGAGCTCTCAGTGCGCAAGACTGAAGCTCTTGTCAAAGACATTGAACTCGGACGCAAGGACGTTACTCGTGCTGGTGGGATCAAGGTGAAGTCAGGCAAGACCAACGCGGTCTCTACAAATGGTCCAGTTGACAAATCACTGCAGACCATCGAAGATTCTCTGCGTCAGGCCTTCGCTACACAGGTTCGCGTTCGATTGAAAGGCGACGAATCTGGATCGATTGACATAGAGTTCTTCTCGCTGGAAGAACTCGAACGTCTCCTCGACATTCTCATGGCTACACCCGTTCAAGGGGCTCGGTAATGAGCCGCGGTCAATCGATTCACACAACGCCCTATCGTGTTCGGTATAGTGATACCGATAAAATGGGAGTGGTGTATCATGGCGGTTACCTGCGATTGTTTGAGATCGGTCGCACGGAGTACCTACGAGATAATGGTCTGCCCTACAGTGAACTCGAGCACTCTGGATACATGCTTCCCGTGCTTGAATCTCACTGCGAGTATCTTCGTCCGGCCCATTACGATGATCTTTTGGAAATCTTAACGGTGGTCGAACCTCTTCAGGGGGCGCGACTGAACATTCGTTATGAGATCAAGCGTCAGGATGCTACACTTGTGAGAGGCTGGACTCGTCACACGTTCGTCCGTGCGGACAGCTTCCGTCCGACACGCCCACCACGTGTATTTCTGGAACTGCTGGGAGATCGTTCGTGAATCGACCTCGACTGCTCCGGGCTACTGCGTCTATGCTTGTTGCCATCAGTGTTGCCGCAACTGCTCCTGCAGTCATGGCTCAGCAAACATTCATCTTCAGTTTTCTTCGCAGTACGATCAGTGCCCGTATGGCAGGACTCGGTGGTGCTACCGTTGCCATCACGCAGGATCCGGCCAACGTGGTCATCAACCCTGCTGTACTGTCCACTGTTGATTCTTCGGTTGTGTCCGCCACGTTCATCAAGCACGTCCTGGATATCAACTCTGGGTACGCTAGCTATAACACCAATGTCGCATCGCTCGGCGACGTCGCTGTGACCGTTGGGTATATCGACTACGGAAGTTTTAATCGTACCTCCAGCGTGGGTGACCGTACGGGTACGTTCAGATTAAGCGATGTTGCTGTATCGGTGTCTGTAGCCAACGAACTCGACACGACGTTGAGTTACGGTGTGACGGCCAAGGTGCTCCACTCGACCATTCCGGATATGTCATCAACGGCTGTTGCTATTGATGCAGGTCTGCTCTACCGTGTGCCCGCCAAGCGCGTTACTATCGGTCTTTCGATACTCAACGTCGGAACACAGCTATATACGTATGACGGAACACAAGATCGGCTGCCACTTGATATGCGCATCGGCGTCAGCCATCGACTGCGTGGTCTGCCCCTTCTTGTCAATGTCTCTCTGAACCATCTCGCCGATGACGTAGATAATGTCCTTGACCGTCTGAAGAACTTTTCGGTAGGGGGCGAACTGTATCTCGGCAAAGTTGTACAGGCACGTCTTTCATACGACAACCGGCTGCGTAATACCTCGGGCGTGAACATCGCCTCCCAACTCTCCGGACTGAGTGCCGGTGTAGGGCTACGTCTGCCGAGCTTGACCGTGGATTATGCATACAGCGCCCTGGGCGCGGCGGCCGTGATGCACCGCGTAAGCGTTGCCATTCCTGTACGCTGAGAATGATGAAGATGACCTATCGTGGGTTTCATTATCGGGTGACGATACCGCTTCTTCTTGCATGCGGTCTGTGCTGGACCATGGTTGGTGCAAGCATCGCCGGGCTCCTGAGCATTGTGGCACTGTGCGTTATCGTCGTGGTGTTTACGTTTCCATGGGATACATGGGCAGTGAAAAGGGGCGTATGGGATTTCCCCGATGACCGATTGATCACGCGCATCGGTGTATTGCCTGTTGAAGAGATCTTTTTCTTTGTCATCCAGACGTTGCACGTCTCAATGCTTACACTGGCGCTGCTGCGATTGTTACCATCTGGAGATTCAGACTCACAGTTTGTGACCCAATCGGGTCTAGGCGCTGCCGCAATAATCGGTGCTTCTGCATTTATCCTACATCACAGCACGCGCTCATGGCGCGCACGGCGGATCGATCTGACCTATGCGTGGCATCTCGGTATCTGGTTCGTTCCGCTGATCGCGGCACAGTGGATGTTCGGCTGTTCGATCCTTTCTGCCTGCGTCGTGCCTATCGTCATTGCATCACTTACCATCGGTTCCATCCTCAGTCTTGCTGATGTATGGGCGGTGCGGCGTGGCATCTGGTTTTTTGACGAGCGCCAAGTGACCGGTCTGAAGTTCGGCGGTATCCTTCCTTGGGAAGAAGTAGCCTTCTTCTACCTGACCAGTATTCTGGTTGCGCAGAGCATTGTGTTGTTTATTCCTGAATCGCTCAGGTAGGACGAAACAGTAATGGAAAGCCTCAGTCTCGATCTCTCCGGCGGTCCGTGGTACCTATATGTGCTGTTTGCAGCTTTGTCGGTGCTGCTGTCGGCGTACCTCTACCGAGTCACCGTACCACCAGTTGACGCTCGCATGCGCGCAGTCCTTGTAGCACTTCGGTCGATCGGTCTTATGGCATTGATCCTCTTGCTGTATGAGCCCCTTGCGCGCTTCCGCAGAAGCGAGTCTTCGCAGCCACGAATCGCCGTTGCCATTGACGTTTCAAGGTCGATGGGCATACGTGACCGAACGCGAGATCGTCAGACGGACCTACGTGCGGTATCGACAAAAGTAGCCGAGCGGTTGTCCGATATGGCTGACGTGTATGTCTTCGACGAAACATTGCGCACTCACACCGGGAGCATTGATACGCTCAGGGTACGGGGCTTCCGGAGTGACATTGGTGCCGCCGTTCGCGCTGTGGCTAACTCCAGGCCTGACCTTGAGTATGGTGCCGTGATGGTGATATCCGACGGAAATCACAACACTGGAGAACAGCCGCTGTATGCAGCCGAGCGAAGTGGTCTGGCGGTCTATACTCTAGGCATTGGAGACAGTGTGCCGCCTTCTGATGTTCGCATGGCCTCGGTCACGGCTCCAGGAGTCGGAGTGGTCAACGAGCCAGTCATTATCACCATGGAGGTCGAGCAGACGAACATTTCTGACCGCTCGGGCGTCGTGATCATCTCCGATAATGGTAACGATATCGCCCGTCTTCCTCTTGAATTGCGCACAGGTGTTCAGCGATACCAGATATCGCATCGCTGGGTACCAACGGTCGAAGGTATGCACGTCGTTGCAGCTCGCGTCGAGTCTGTAGGTCAGGAATTCACAACAAAGAACAACGCATCTCAGACGACCGTACGAGTAAGAAAGAACAAAAAGCGCGTCGTTCTGTTTGCTGGAGCTCCGAGTCCTGATGTGGCGTTCATCAAGTCAGCCGTCACCCAGGATCCTACGCTTGAGCTGGTGACGTTTATCCACCGTGAGGGTTCGACATTCTATGAAGGCCAGCCCCCAGCTGCTTCCTTAATAGATGCCACGGCCGTGATACTGATAGGTTTTCCGACAGCCTACTCACCCAAGAATGTTATTGACGACATCGCCTCACGGTGCCGCAGGGGTACATCACTCTTCTTCATCGCTGCACCGTCAACGGATTACGGCAAGATCGCGCCGCTGTCCGATGTCCTCCCGTTCCGAGTTACCTCAAATCGACCAATCGAGGTTAACGTCTCTACGGACGTTGCACCTGTAGCAACAGCTGATCCATTGATGCGCCTGACAGGTGGTGATGGTGACGCCGACCTCTGGAATAGCCTTCCGCCGATCTATCGCACAGAGCTCTTTGCCGAGGCCGTTCCGGGGGCTTCCGTTTTGTCGCGAATCAAGGTTGGTACGACGTCGATCGATGAGCCCCTTATCATCAAACGCGATGCTGGTCTGACACGCAGTTTGGCCATCCTGGGCCATGGCATCTACCGATGGAAGTTGTTAGGTCAGGGGCCTGCGGTATCGCGCGGCTCAAGCGCCATCGATGTGTTGCAGACCTTTGCTGGTAACTCCGTGAAGTGGCTGAGCGTCCGCGATGACGAGCGCCGCGTGCGCATACGCAGTACGCACGAGGCCTATGTAGCAGGCGAGTCGATTGGTTTTACCGCTACGGTCATGAATGAGTCGTTTTCGAACGTCGATGATGCGCAGGTGCGCGTTGTAATCGAAGGTGGATCTTCGCCGCGAACGATCGAACTTGCGAATTCGGGTAGCGGACGCTACGGTGCCACGATCGGTACGCTTGCGCCTGGGCGCTACAGCTATAGCGGATCAGCAACGAGCAAGGGGCAGACGATCGGTCGAGATCAGGGTACGTTCATTGTCAGCGATGTCGGCCTTGAAGAGCAGACGACCACCATGAATGTCTCGCTGCTCAGACTCCTGGCGCAGCGAACCGGCGGACGTTTTGCCACGATTGATTCGGTCGATGCTTTGGTTGACGAGCTTCTCCGTGACCCACGATTACGGCCCATCGTGCGCACCAGCGAACGAGAACTCGCCCTGCATCACCTCCCCTGGATCGTCGCGATCGCTCTGGCATCCTTTGCGCTTGAGTGGTTTCTGAGAAAGCGAAAGGGGCTGGTGTAGTGTCACCCGGACTTCCGGAGCACCTTGCCGTTCTCTACGCTGAACGAGCAGATGAGATACGGCGGCGGCTCAATGATTTCGCCCGGATCGAGCGTTCACGATGGTTTTACGAGATGTGCTTCTGCCTGATGACTCCGCAGTCGAGCGCCGTGCATGCGTCTATGGTGCAGCTTGAGCTGGAGTCTATGGACTTTCTGTCTCACGGTCAGGATGTCGTCGATGTTCTGCGCAAGCCCGACCGGTACATCCGCTTTCATCACACAAAGCATAGACGTCTTCATCGTGCCCGCAGCGACTGGGCCCGAATCGAGGCCGTGATCGCCGACGCAGCCATGACAGCAAGGGACCGACGTAATGCACTTCGCGAAATGGTGGACGGATTTGGAATGAAGGAAGCCAGCCACTTTCTGCGCAACATCGGCTTGCGGGGACTTGCCATCATAGACCGGCATCTACTGACGAACATGGTCGCATGTGGCATATACGGTGACGTTCCATCCGTGTCAACCGTCACAAGGTATCTCGACGTCGAGGAACGTTTTGCGGCATACTGCAACGCCATTGGTATCGACATGGACGAGATCGATCTGTTGTTCTGGTGTGCCCAGACTGGACATATTCTTAAGTGACAAGTTAGCGGTGCGCAGCTTCGGCCAGACGTGCCAGACGCTCAGTCGGAAGCACCGCCTGTTCCTGCGTCCCTGTTGCAAGACAGATATCTGTACCGTTGATGCGAGCCTCGATCGTGCATATGATGCGATTACTCGTGACCGACGTCACGCGCGCCTCAAGGCGCACATGTGCACCGACGGCCGCCATGGCCTTATGTGCGAGACTAAGCCCTGTTCCACAGGCGTTCTCGCCGTCATCGAAAAAGGGCTCGATGGCTCTGCGCGCCGCCACTTCGGCGTGATACCCGAGCCAGAAGGTCGAATACACCGGGTGCAGGATCCGGTCGTCAAGTCGAGCAACCATCTCGTCGGTCACAACGATATCAATGTGAGTTGATGCACTCTCAATTCCCGGTTTCATTGTTCTGCCTTGCGGTGGGTGCCGGTGCCATAACTTTGCGGTCATGCGAGTTGCTCTGACCACGTTGGGATGCAAGTTAAATGCTACGGAGACGTCGGCCATTGAGCGACGTTTCGTCGAGGCCGGTCATGAGATCGTCGAGTATGGTCATCCGGCCGAGCTGCTGGTTGTCAATACGTGCAGTGTTACTGAGCAGGCCGATACGGAATGCCGAAAGATCGTTCGTAAGGGGCTACGAGGCTCGCCGGGAGCACGGGTCATCGTGACTGGATGCTATGCGCAGCTCAAGCCCGATGCGGTGCTGTCCATTGATGGTGTGAGTGCCGTGGTTGGCACGGCCGATAAAATGAGAATTGCTGAGTTGGCTGGCGATGTGCTACGGAGTACCGTTCAACTGAGTCACATGCAGCCCCTTACCGGTGCGACTGAGTTCACGGCAGCGCGTTCATCGCGAATCAATACCCGTACACGAGCCTTCATCAAGGTCCAGGACGGATGTGATTACACGTGCTCATTTTGCACCATCCCGCTGGCACGGGGTCCGGCTCGAGCCATGAATCTCTCGCTAGTGCGACAGGAGCTTATCGATATCGTTCATGAGGGTTTTCATGAGTGCGTGATCTCGGGTATTAACCTTGGCGAGTACCAATCGCCCGAAGGACAGCGGTTGATCGATCTTCTGACGATGATCGATTCTATGCAGCTGCCTATCCGTGTTCGGCTGGGTTCGATAGAGCCCAACACGCTCACGCCGGCGATCATCGACCTGATAGCAGCATCGAAGACCATCGTGCCACACCTGCAT
>CAYMTW010000009.1:22563-55571 GCA_964393485.1 uncultured Melioribacter sp.
CGATGATGTACCGCACGGTGATCGAGCGCCTTTACGCGTCCATGCCGCATGCTGGTCTGGGTATCGACGTGATCACAGGTTTCCCGGGGGAGAGTGATGCGGCATTTGAAGAGACGATGGAGTTTCTGCGCAGCCTGCCATGGACATATCTGCACGTGTTCACGTATTCCGAGCGCTCGAACACCGATGCAGCCACTATGGATGCTGCCGTGGACGTTGCTGTGCGACGTGAACGCACCCGCCGACTTCGTCGGCTGAGTGAAGAGCGCACGCAGGAGTTTCATCAACGTCAGATCGGCTCGGTGCGCAGCTTCCTGCCGGAGGGGTATGACTCTGGCTCTGGAATATGGACAGGATGGACGGAGAACCATGTAGCGGTCTGCATGCCGGGAGCACCCGACATGGTGAAGATGCCCCTCACTGTCAAACTGACATCCATACGAGGCGATTCCGTCCAGGCATTGCCGATCGCGGAATTTCACCACACATCATCCGCACCACAGGAGTTGGCCCACCCATGAAGGTTTTCATCGCTGTCGATATGGAAGGGGCTACGGGAGTGGTCCATCACGATCAGCTCATGCCCGATGGACGTGGCTATTCTGCCTCGCAAAAGCTGCTCACGGGCGATGTTAATGCCGTGATTGAAGGAATTCTTTCAGTGGAGCCCGGCGCTGATATCCTCGTCGGTGACGGCCATGGAGTCATGCGCAATATCCTGCTTGAGCAGCTTCATCCTTCGGCCCGACTCGTCGTTGGCTCGGCCAAGCCGTCTAATAAGCCCCTTTGCCAGCTTGAAGGCGTGCAGTTCGGCACCGACGTGGCCTTCTGCATCGGCTATCACAGCAAGGCCGGAACGCCCGGAGGACTCCTTGCTCACACCTACATCGGTTCCCTCATCCGCGAGCTGCGCCTCAACGGACACGCCGCTGGCGAGGTAGAGGTCAATGCTGCCGTTCTTGCCGGTTTCGGTATCCCACTGGCCATGATCAGCGGTAATAGCGACCTTGAGCCAGAGATCCGTGCGTGGAATTCGGCCTCGGTGTTTGTCTCCACCAAGCAGACGCTTGGTCCGACAGCGGCCATATGCTTAACGCCACTTGCAACGCGAGATCTCCTTTTTCAGGGGGCTGCCCGGACGATGTCTGACCGCTCGACGTGGCATTTGTCGCCCGCAGGATCAACGCGTATCGAGGTTGACACCTACCGCCGCGAACAATGCCAAAAGGCGATTGCCTGCGAAGGTATCCAGCAGGTAGGGGAGATGACCTTCGCTGCTGTGTCGGATGACCCGGCCGAAGCCTTCCGGCTCTTCTGGCGCGCCGCAACGATGGCTCTTGAGGAGTCGCCGTCGTGGCTCAGTTAGTCTCGGTCTGGAGAAGATCAGGATAGCCCACGCCGCTCAAGCACAGCCCGTGCGCTGGTGCCAGAGTGGGTGCTACGGAGCGTGACGCAGAGTCACGCAGCTCTGTGAGTTGATCAAGTGTAAACCGTTGACGTGCAACGGACATGCTGGCGCCGACTACTCCGCGACACATCCCATAGACGAATCGATTCGCACGAAGTCGAATCTCGAGGATATCGCCGTTGATGATAGCCTGACTGGTCTGCAGATCGCAGATGTAACTGGTGGTTGCCGGGTTGGACTTAGAGAACGCCGTAAAGTCATGCCGTCCACGCATCACCTGTAGTGCCTGTTCGAACAGGTCCCGGTCGAATGGGGCTTCCGGATGCCATGACGTTCGGCGGTTGAACACGCTGGGATTGACTGCGATCGAATAGACATACTCACGCCAGATCGCATCAAAGCGGGCATGGAATGCATCATGTACGCGCTCGACGCTCAGGATGCGGATGTCCTTGGGCAGGCGCGTATTCAGTGCCACCGCGGCCTTCTCAATTGGGATCTCGTGCGCTCCTTCCGGTAATTCTGTATGGGCGCACTGTCCGCTAGCATGCACGCCGGCATCGGTGCGTCCCGCCCCGTGAATGGTGCATGGGGCTCCGTATGCCACCGTCAGGGCCTCCTCGACGCGCTGCTGCACGGACACGCCATTGGGTTGGCGCTGCCAGCCAACATAGTCCGTTCCGTCGTATTCAATAAGTAGTCGAAGTCGTGGCATTAGGCAAAAGTATGGACCTACCCACTTCCAGCGTATCCATGCCACCGGCATAGGACAGATGTCCGTGATATCCGCCGATGACCTGCGTCAGTACGTGTACATCGCTGACCATGATGCTGCGCCAGGATCCGATGCCGTGCAGCATGCCGCGCACGACCAGCGCCGAAGAGCGCAACTGCGTGCGGAAGCGTTCGCGAACCTGCGGAGGAACCACGCATTGCAGAAAGCCGCTCTCATCCTCAAGGGTCACAAAGAGCATGCCGTTGGCCGTTGGCGGTGCCTGACGAAGGATGACGATGCCGGCCGTGACCACTGTCAGGCGTGCATCGGGTGCAAGACGTCCAAGAGTTTCGATCGTGCGGATCTCGAGTGAGATCATCGACCTGCGGTAGAGCGTCATCGGGTGGACTCGGGCAGCCCCCTGCATGATGTAGTCGTAGGCAAGGCGTTCCTGGGCACGCAGTTCGGGCAGCGCAGGGACGTCCTCGGCATGGAGCATCGGCAGTGCAAACAGCGGTTCCTGCACGCTCTTGCGCTGCCGGCTACGCACAACGCCTACGATCCACGCGGCACGGCGCGAGTCGGCTTCAAGCTGTTGCATGGCGCCGGCCATGGCAATGCACTCCAGTGTATCGCGCGGGACATCCTCAAGACGCACTACCAGGTCCTCAACGCTCGCAAAGGGAGCCCTGGCGCGCTCCCAGACGATCCTGCGGGCAATGTCTTCGCTGACCGTGCGGATGGCCGTAAGGGGCTTACGGATGGCAAAGCCACCGTTAGCGTCGGGCTCGAGATCGTAGCGCATACCAGAGCGCGTAACGTCGCAGAGCAGCACCTGCACGCCCCATCGTCGGCATTCTTCCTCAAGGGTCATAAGGTTGTACATCCCGGGACGGTGCTGCATGAAGGCCGCCATGTAGGCCGCCGTATGATGGGTCTTGAGCCAGGCACTCTGATAGACGACCTTGGCAAAGGCCGCCGCATGCGAGCGGCAGAAGCCATAACCGACGAAGTGGGAGACAATCTCATAGACCTGTTCGGCGCATTCGACATCGACGCCGCGTGCACAGGCCCCCTGCACAAATCGATCGCGCATTGATGCCATGAGCTCGCGGTTACGGTTCTTTGATACCAGTGAACGAAAGTCATCTGCATCCTCGAGACTCATTCCCGCAAAACGATGGGCGATCTCGAGCACCTGTTCCTGAAACAGCACAATGCCCAGCGTATCGGCAAGGATCGGTTCCAGATCTGGATGCGGATACGTCACCGGCTGCTGTCCACGACGTCGGGCGATGTAGGGATGTACCATGCCACCCTGAAGGGGGCCGGGTCTGAACAAGGCAACCTCGGTGACCAGGTCCGAGAACCGCTCCGGCTGGTGCTTGGCCAGCAGGTGGATCTGTCCCTGCGACTCGATCTGAAACACGCCCAGCGTGCGTCCGCTGCGGATCGTCTCGAAGGTCTGCACATCATCCAAGGGAAGATCATCGATATCAGGCATGATGCCCGTGTGGCGCGAGACTAGTTCAGTGCATTCGCTGATGCAGGCCAGCATGCGCAGGCCCAACACATCGAACTTGACCAGGCCCAGAGCTTCGACGTCGTCCTTGTCAAACTGCACAACTGCTACACCGTTGGCCGAGCGCTGCACCGGTGTGAGCATCTCAAGGGGCTTGCTGGAAAGCACCATACCACCGGAGTGCTGACCGAGATGGCGCGGATGATCCATTAGTAGCTGAACGCTCCTGATCAGTATGTCCAGCATCGGTACGTGACCAACCACAGCGGCTAGCTCGCTGCGATAGGTCACGACGTCATTGTTGGTATATCCCGGTACTGACTTTGACAGTGCCCGCACGGTCTCTTCTGGCCAGCCCAGAGCCTTAGCCGCATCGCGGATGGCCATGCGCAATCGATAGGTGATGATCGTAGCCGTCATGGCCGTCTGATCCAGTCCAAAGCGCTCCTCCATCCAGGCGATCACCTCGCTGCGACGCTCACTGTCGAAGTCAACGTCGATATCCGGAGTGCCCTTGCGTCCTCGATGCAGAAACCGCTCAAAGAGCAGATGGTGTTCCACCGGGCACACACCCGTGATGCCAAGGACATAGGCCACAACAGAATTGGCTGCCGAGCCCCTTCCGCTGCAACGGATGCCACGCGAGCGTGAGTACTCGGTTACCTCACGCACCACAAGAAAGAAGTCAGACAGCTGCAGTTCAGAGATCACACCGAGCTCGTGCTCCAGTAGCTCACGTGCCCTTTGCCGGATAGAGTCACTACGGCGTTTGTAGCGCAGATCGAACTGCCCCTGGCAGAGCTCTCGTAGTACCTGATCAGCACTGGCCCCGTCGGGCAGGCGCGCCGAAGGGGGCGTGATCTGCTCCGGCAGTAGATCAAAGTCACAGGCCTCGATGATACGCCTGACGTTTTCAAAGGCATCGTCAACGGGTACTACTGTACGTAACTCCTGCAGCGTGCGCAGGCACTGGCGGTCATTCACAGGACGCAGTGCATGGGGCTCGTGGATCGTGATGCCTTGGCGGATGCAAAGCATCAGATCATGCACGGCATAGTCGTCGCGATGGGCATAGCGAACATCCTGAGCCAGTACCACAGGCAGATCCATAGTGGCCGCAAGGTCTGCCACTGCACGTATGCGGCGCACAGCCCATGGTCGGGCGTCGTGGCTGATACCGACATAGACCATGATGTTTCGACGTGACGCCAGCTGTCGCAGAATGGGCTCGACGGCACTGACGGATGCAGATAGTCCATGGACGATCACGATGCAATGCTCAGCACGAAGCGCCTCGAGGCAATCTCCGGTATCGATGTGCGGGAGTTCCAGCGGACCGTGCTCATGCAGCCACGTGCTTAAGCGGCAGATCGCACGATACCCCTCGGCATTGCGTGCCAGTACGGAAATATCAACGTTGTACGATGTATCAGGTAGGCTCACCGGGATATCCATGCCGATAAGCCCCTTGAGTCCCAACCGGCGGCATGCACGTTGATGTCGAACTGCGGCATAGACTCCGTGTACATCCGTGATGGCCAGTGCCGTATGACCTAGACTCCGGGCCTGCTCGGCTAGGGCCTCGGGTGACGAGCCACCGTCGAGAAACGAAAAGTGCGACCGTGTATGGAGTGAGCCGAACATGATTGCCTCAGTCAAAAATGCGCGACAGCATCCAGCCGCTGAGGTTGCTGTGAAAGATCTCCATCACACCACTGGTGGTCATTAGCAGCAGATAGCGGCGCCTCTCGTCACGGCCCCACCAGGGTCCGCGCGATGACCATGTGTCGATGACCTTCTCCACGTCATACGTGCCCCCTCGCCAGCAGATGATGCTGGGTAGATTACGTGTGAGCGAAACATCAATGGGTTCCATGAGCAGCTTCATGGCAGAGCCTCCTGCTCAGGCGAGATCGCCGGTCCGATGGGAACGATCCGTGAGTATCGCTCTGGCAGGATCGACCAGGGGTCGAGGATCTCGATGCGCTTGACAACGCCGGCGTAGCGTGGACGCAGGAGCTCGACCACATCTGCATGGCCACGACCGGAGTCGAACAACGAGATCTGCTCGCCCTCGGGATGACGCAGTGAGGCTAGTCTCAGGCGCAGTCCGCGCCAGATGTGACGTGCTTGCAGCAGTCGCCGACACAGCGTTTGTACATGCGTCAGCAGCGTACGCAGCACGCAGCTACCTTGACGCAGGATGCGTGATTGTGCGACGATAACGACGTCAGCCGCATTTAGAATGCCGACCTCGATGCGCCAGGCCTGACGTCCGGCAAGAAGGTCTATAGCTTTCGTCGTAATGTGCTCGGCTGCCGCCATGATAGGCCCTGGCTCGCGTTGGTCTGTTTCAAACCTCTCAGAGCAGATTACCTCCGGCGGGGGAACGTACATCGGCAGGGGGCTTTGATCTGCTTGGTGCAGCAGTCGAAAGAGGCCATCACCACGGTATCCGAACTGTACCTGTAGGTGGTGTCGCTCAAGCCGACGCAATGCAGAGATGGTGTCAAGTCCGAACATGTGCAGACGTTCAACGTCGTCAGTCGTTATCCCAAGCTCGTCTAGCTGTGACAGCACATCTGTACTGACCGTATCAGCATGCTCATGCACGTCAATGCGTCCTGGACGTGCCTGCAGGGCCTGCAGAAGTGCTGTGGTCCGCTCAGGGGCCATTGCTGCGCGGATCCTTCCGCGCTCTACCAGTGCGTGCAGTCCCGGCAAATCGTCAGTTCCGCAGAAGATGCGCCCCCGGCAAGGCACTGAGATCAGTGGCGTGCACTGGTGGACGGCCTCTAGAAGGGCATCAAGTGCTGGATCCGAGAGTTCGTAGGCAACGAGACAGAGAAGCATTAGCAATTATACAAAACGTATAACAGCTATCCAATCTGTCGAGATTCAGGAGGCTCTTTAGAGCTGCTTGATGCAGTTCCGTACGACGCCAACGATGTTGAAATCCATATCGGCCGTAATGGCAATGTCTTTGTAGCGGCGATTTTCGGCTCGCAGCACAGGACGTCCTTCGACCGTGAGGTAGCGTTTGACGGTGAGCTCGCCATAGACCTTGGCAATGACGACCTGCCCTGAACGCGGTTGCATAGCGCAGTCAACGATCAGCGTGTCACCGTCACTGATGCCGGCATCGGTCATTGAATCGCCAACGACGCGGATGAAGTAGGTGCTTTCGGGATTTTCAAGGAGCATATCGGCAAGGTCGATCTCGCGCTCTATGGTATCATCCGAGGCCGTCGGAAGGCCAGCGCTAACGCCAATGGCCAGCATTGGTATGCGAGGGCCACGATCAGATTTCTTGCGCAGTACAGGCGCTACGACCTGCGGAGCGTGAAGCTTAAGTTCTTCGATAAGTTCGCGGATCTGTGACACGTGGTCCTCCAGCTGTTGCATGATCGAACGTTTCGTTTCGCCCCCTGCAGTTAGCTCCTGCCGTGTCTGAGCAAGGGGCGAACCGGCGCCGGTAAGGAGCCATCCGGAAGAGATGCCATAGCGGGACTCGAGCAGGGCAAGCACATTCTGAGGCACAGCCGTACGCCCGGACTCCCAGGAGTAAACCGTCGGTACGCGCACGTCGATGATTTTCGCGTATTCTTGGACGCTGAGCTTGAGGATCGATTCGCGAACCTGACGATGGCGGATTCCGAGCTGTGCACGAGTGGACATGATGACTTCCTGAATGTGACTGGGGATAACTTACAGAATGTCAACGAATTATACAATGCCCGACCTTGACGTTGTTCTTTTCAGTCCGGGTGAGATTGTATTTCCAGTTTTGGGCCTACAGGATCAGCTTACCGAATCCCTAGTCTGGAAAAGCGAAACGATCACCATGTTTGGGCGGACCATGTTGCAGCCCCGCCTGATCGCATTCTATGCTGACGAGGGGCTGCAGTATCGGTATTCACGCAAGACATATTCAGGGCTCACATGGACGCCGCTCCTTTGTACGCTGCGGGAAATGGCGGAGGTAATCGCACAGAGCCCCTTGAACAGTGTATTGGCCAACCTGTACCGAGATGGCAATGACAGCATGGGCCTGCATGCTGATGATGAACCGGAACTGGGCAATGAGCCGGTCATCGTGTCGATGAGCTTCGGTGCTACCAGGCGCTTCATTATGAAGCATCGCACGCGCAAGGAATTACCTACGGTAGAGATTCCACTCGAAGACTCATCGGTGCTTTTGATGCGCGGACCGACGCAGCATCACTGGGTGCATGGTATTAAAAAAGAAACGCGGCCCGTTGGGCCGCGTGTGAATCTGACGTTTCGGAGAATTATCGTTCCGTTCAGCGACACGCATCCAGCAGCGAATCAAGCTGTGATGCTGTAGCGTTCTCGTAGAACGTTTCATTGATCGCGATCATCGGCGCACCGCCGCAGGCACCCATGCACTCAACCTCTTCGAGGGAGAACGTACCGTCATCGGTGGCCTGATTATGTCCAATGCCAAGACGCTGCTTCGCATGATTGTAGAGCTGCTCACCGCCGCGAAGCATACAGGAGACGTTCGTGCAAACCTGCACATGGTGGCGTCCCATCGGCTTCTTGAAGTACATGGTGTAGAACGATGCAACACCAAGGACGTGGGCATACGGTAGTTCCATGACCGAAGCAACCTGCTTCATCACGTCTTCCGAAAGCCAGCCCCATTTCTTTTGTGCCATCCAAAGGACGGGCATGATGGCAGCCTTGGGCTCGGGGTACTTTGCCTTCAGCGCGGAGATGGAGGCAAGTTCTTCTTGAGAGAATGTCGTGCTCATACGGCGAAAATACAGATTTTGTTCATCGAAGTCGCTTGACAAACAACTTTGACCCCAGCCAGATGCGCAGGGCGGTCATGATCTTATGCGACGTGCT
Source organism: uncultured Melioribacter sp. (assembly GCA_964393485.1). Lineage (GTDB taxonomy): Bacteria > Bacteroidota > Ignavibacteria > Kapaibacteriales > Kapaibacteriaceae > UBA10438. The sequence goes on from CAYMTW010000009.1 coordinate 31,084, forward strand.
CACGCGAACCCGGTCTGAGTAGATGCGAAAGTCACTGAGCTCGATCTTTTCGAGAAGGCGGTAGTAGATGGCATCCATGATCTGCGCTGCTACCATGGTCATGCGTTCTTCTGGCCGAAGCAATGCACGGGCCTGATGGTAGTACTCGCGGGCACGCTTTGCTTGGAACTCCATAAGGTTGATGAACCGCTCGTCGTAGACCTCATTTCGCAGGTCATCTTCGGTATAACGGAACCGGACCAGGTCTTCACGGGGAATGTAGATGTAGCCTCGATCTTTATCAGTCTTCACATCCCGTAAAATGTTGGTCAACTGAAGGGCATACCCGAGATTGATCGCATACTGACGCGTTGCTTCGTGACGGTATCCGAAGATTTCGATCGAGATCAGACCGATGATCGAGGCTACCGAGTAGCAATAGCGCTTCAGGTCCGCAAAGGTCTCATACCGCCGCTGTGTAAGATCTCGCTCACAGCCATCGATGACAGTCAGAAGGTACTGCTTTGGCAGATTATACCGGCGCACTACGGCTGCTAACGGAAACACGGAGGCTGATGTTTCGGCTGACTCGGAATAGATGGCTTCGATCTGCTGGCGCCACCAGGCGAGACGCTTACGCTTGTCGCTTACGACTGATTCTTCTGCGGACGGATTCTCGTCCACGATGTCGTCTATACGTCGTGCAAAGGCATAGATCGTCTTGATCGCCACGCGTTCCTCTTTGGGCAGGAACCCAAACGAGTAATGGAACGAGGTACTGCCATTTGTTGAAAATGCAAGGGAGTCCTCGGTGTCCGAGTATACGTGCTTCGACATAGGACGAAGTTACGAGTTCAGGTCGGGATAGCTCAGCCCCCTGACAAGGGGAAGGGGCTTATTGGATATCACATGCACAAGCCGAAGCAAGAGCTTCGGGAGATGGCGCCTCTGAAGCGTAGGGCGAATGTCGGCGTTGCTTCGTTTGGCGCAAAGATCAAGCATGGTCAGACCACCGGCAATGGTTAGGCGAATTTCCCAGCGTAACTGCCAGGAACGAAGATGCCGGGCTACGGACCGCCCACGCTCATACAGTGCGTATGTTCTCGAAATGATCTCATCCATAGGAAGCGGCAGATAATGACGTCCGCGAGCACGATCAATGGCAATATCCTGGAGAAAGTTCGTTACCTGAAGAGCGGTGCAGATGTCATTACTTGCAGCTAAGGCGTCTGTCGGTGGGGCATCCGGAGCGTTATCTAATCTCAGCAGAAGCTCGCCGACAGGATTGGCTGAATTGTGGCAGTAATCCAACACGTGTTTCCATGATGAAAACTGAACCACACCAACATCAGAAACGAAGGCATCAAGAAGTCGATCGAAGGGGTCAAGGGGCAGCGTAAACCGTTCAATGGTCTCCGATAGTGCGACATCAATTGCCTGGTCACGGTCCGGCGTGCGGAGTCGGCGTCGTACGGCATCCAGTGCCAAGAGTCTTTCGTGGTGATTCAGAGTTCCTTCATCTGCCAGATCATCGGCAGCACGCGCAAAGGCATAGATCGCGGCGATATGGCGACGCAGAGGTGCGGGCACAAATACTGAGGCGACCGGAAAGTTCTCGTAATGACTGCCGGCGATGGCAATGCACTCGGTATAGGCTTGATTGACCGTCATGAGTCAGCGTCGGGTTAAAACAAAACGACCCCACATCGAGATCGACATGGGGTCGGTGAACATCGTTGAAAAGAGACCGAAATCAGCTTTGCGAGCTAAAGCGCTTATCTTCGATCTCTGCATTTTCACGCACCTTCTGGAACCACAGACCAAACGCATTTCCGCGCAGGCGGGCCGACGCGCTCTGAAGTGACGCTGCCGGGTCCTTCGTGAAAGTGGCGACATCCGCATCCTGGCGTGCAACCACCTTGATGACAAACCAACCGCGTTCGCCCTTAATCGGGCCGCTGACTTGGCCGACAGGGAGATTGAATGCTCTTGCTGTGACGGCGTACTCACCACCAAAACCAGTGATCATCCCGTTATTGCGAACACCTGCCTGCGTCTGATAGGGGATCGTCGAATCTCCACCACGTGCCGCAGCCAGTCCAGCCGACGCTGCTGTAGCAGCGATTTGCTTGGCCTGGGATTCGAGCTTCTTGAGTTTTGCCTGCTCGGTAAGTGTGCGCATAATGCGCTCCTGTACGTCCTTAAGCGGCTTGACACCTGCTTCGCGAGCATCGGAGACCTGAGCAACGACAGCACCGTAATACTTGACATCACGGCGAATGGCTGCGCCTACTTCATTCTCGAAAGCCCAGGCTGTGATCTCACGTGACTGCATGATCGGAGTTTCACGTCCGAAGAGAGGAGACTTCTGGATGACAGCGTAGAACTTGTTCTTGTAACGTGCGGCAACGGCTTCAATCGCCTCACCGTTGTTGACTGCATCAAGTGCTTGCTGCGCAGCCGAGGCAATGTTGCGCTTGGTGGCCGAGGATATGATCGTCTTGAGGGTTATGGTTGAATACTTGTACTCAAGCGAGGTCTTGTCGGTAACCTTGATGATGTGGTAGCCGAATTGTGTTTCAACAGGGCCGACGATCGAACCAACTGAAGCTCCAAACACGGCGCTGTCGAATGCCGGAACCATACGCCCCTTGCCAAAGTAATTTAGGTCCCCACCTTGTTGAGCTGAACCAGGATCCTTGGAAAATGTTCGTGCAAGTTCTGCGAAGTCCTCACCCTTTTTGACGCGCGCCATAATTGATTGGGCTTGAGCCTTTGCAGAATCCTTTGACATTCCTTCGGTCGAGATCAAAATGTGAGATGCTCGAGCTACAGTATTCACGCCCTCACGGCGTTCTTCAAGACGATAATACGAGATACCCCCTGGGATGTTCAACGGTCCGAACACTTCCCGTGGTGCAAGAGAACCCAGTGCTGTTGCAACGTTTGGATCGAGTTCGTTCACCGGTGTGAAGTCTGATTCGGTGCCGCGTAGGGAATTCATTTCCATCGAAAAGACTGAATCACGCTCTGCAGGCGTTGCAGCCTTTCCGAGAGACTCAGACAGGCGTAACGATTTCTTCTGCGCGTTCACAGTGTCTTCTTTTGAAGCCAGCATTGGGAAGATGATGTAGGTGATCTCCCGTGACGGACGCTGCGTGTAAAACCCCTTGTTCTTCTCGTAGTAGGCCGCAACGTCTGCATCGCTGACCTTTACGTCGTTGTCCGCCACGCGGCTTGTGCTTAGGGCCAGGTACTCGATGTCAGCAGACGAATTTTCCCTGATGAAATCCTGCTTGGCTGATGCCAGCGAAGGTGTACTCAGGATTGTCCCAACAGTTGATGCCAGGGCCTGCTGCAGAAGCTGAGCACGCAGGTAATCTTCCGTTTGAAGGAGTATGGTCTTCCACCGCTGGAGGGTAAGGCCATTGCTTTCGAGAAGCTTCTCAACTGTCTCCGGCTGTGTGACAAGGGTCCACTGCATCTGCGGATCGAATCGCCCGAGACTGTCCTTGCCAAACTGGAACTGCTGAGGAGGATTGGTCACCAGCATGTCGATGACTTGCTGCGGTGTAACAACGATACCCAGTTTCTCTGCCTCCTGACGACGAAGTACTTCGTTGACCATCTCGTCAAAGACCTGCTGCCGCACGACCTCGTCATCAACCTCCTGATTGGGGTTCTGCTGACGCTGGGCTTCGATCACGTCCTTGACGCGAGCCTCGAAGTCGGCGACGGTGATCATTTCTCCATTGACCACGGCAACTGACATACTTTCGGCCGAAGGTCGGTTATTGCGCAGGCTCGTACAGCTAGAATCCTGCACGACCATGAACACGATGAAGAGTGTAGCGATGACCGCCAGGAAATACGGACTGATTTGGCGAATTCGTGTAATGGCACCCATGGTGGGTACTCCTCCGTCGAATGAATGACAAAAGACCGGCCGTGGCGAAGAGGTCACGCTCGGCGACCACTCCAGACAAGCGACAAATATACGGTCAGACGTCGAATGGCTAGACCTCAACGGCGTAAGTTTGTACGCTGAAGTCCAGTTTTGCCGATTCTAGAGCCGGAGTAGTTATCCCCATGAACCAGGATCAGTTAAGTGTAGGAGCATACTCCGTAGCACTGTTAGAGACATGTCGGTTCGGTCTCGATGGTGGTGCGATGTTTGGTGTCGTACCGCGCACGCTATGGCAAAAGGTCTATGCGATGCCAGATGAACGGAATCGCATTCCAATGGCAGCTAAGGTGTTGCTCCTTCGATCTACTGATCGAACGATCCTTGTCGATACTGGTAACTGTCCTTGGATGTCAGAGAAGCTTCGCGACATCTACGACATCCGTTTCGACGACCATTCACTCGAAGGATCGTTGTCTCACCATGGGCTTGGTCCCTCCGACGTCACGGACGTAATCTTAACGCACCTGCATTTCGATCATGTGGGCGGGGCAGCACTCGAAAATGGAAATCCACGGTTTCCCAACGCACGGTACTATGTGCAGCAGGGGCAGCTTGACTGGGCCCGCAATCCAAAGGAAAAGGACCGGGCTTCGTTCGTGTCCGAAATGTTTGAGCCCCTTGTCAACGCAGGTCTAGTTGAGACGCTCGATGGTGATGGTGAGATCCTTCCAGGAGTTTTTCTTGAAAGGGTGCACGGTCACACACAGGCCATGCAGACGGTGCGTGTTAGTGACGGCACGAAGACGGTGCTGTTTCCTGCCGATCTTATGCCAACCTCGGCGCACATCACAATTCCATACGGCATGGCATACGACAACTTTCCGTTAACAACGATCGAGGAAAAGCGTGACCTGTTGCCGCGTATGATCGAAGAGAAATGGGTCGTGATCTTTGAACACGATGCATTGCGTGATGCGGCATCCCTTACCATGGGGCCCAAAGGTCCAGTCATTGATCGTGAGTACTGCTTATGTCGTTGACGCCACTGCACCAAGAGGTACGTATTGATGGTCGCCGATACATCGCGGTCTGCCGTTCGATCGACGTGATAGAGCGGCGCGGCTTCCGCGTCGAACTCGACATCGAACATGATCTGGCACTTTTCCGTGTGCATGGGGTCGCACGTTGCGTCACCAACATCTGCCCTCATAAGCGCGAGGCTCTCATCTTTGATGGATTTGTCGATGATGGCACCGTTACGTGTCCTGCCCATGCATGGAGATTCGATATCTGCACCGGACACAACGTTTCTGGGGGTGGAGGGCTTCAGACGTATGACGTGCTCGAACGTGACGGGAGCGTGTGGGTTAGCGTGCCAGAATAACCGATACCGTGTTTCCAGACACGAGGGCACTGTCAGTCGGCGGCTGATGATCGATAATGGTGCCTGAGGCGAATGCCTGCGTATTGCGCTCAGTCACCGAACCAATTGTAACTCCCATTGGGTCGAGAAGTTGACGCGCTTCGGCAAGTCGCAGGCCGATCAGCGACGGCATTTTCTGCATTCCACCATTGGAGACGCCCACTGCGACAGCTGTTTCCGAGGGAATCGACGTGCCAGCCGCTGCTGACTGCCAGGCGATAGCGTCAGAAGGAATCTGCGCGTCAGTCACCGAGGAAATGGCCCCGAGCTGCAGGCCCGCACGCGCTAGCGCTAGCCTCGCGTCACGGATGTTCATGCCGATCAGTAGCGGTACGGTAACAGTCTCAAGTCCCTTGCTCACTGTCAAGTACACACGTCGTCCCTCTTTGACGGTTGCGCCTGGGTAGGGTAACTGGGACATTACGACACCAGGCGCGAGGTCCGGGCTGTGCTGATAACGGATGTCTTTGACCTGGAGACCTCTTTCTTGCAGTAGATTCTGGGCCGTTGTTACCTGTTTGCCAACCACGGCGGGTACGCGCACGGTCTCCGATGTTGAGACGATCCAGGGTAACACAAGCTGGTCAATCAGCACCAGGCTTATCAGCACCACGATCACGACCGCCCCACTAGCGGTCCCTATTTTGCGCCACGTCCACATTCTGCGAAGTTATCGTACCGCCATGAACCTTACTCCATCACAGGTTGCTGAATTTGAAACCATTATCCGTGGCTCCCATCGCGCGATTATCGTCACCCACGTCAATCCGGACGGTGATGCAGTTGGATCTGCACTCGGAACGTGGTTATGGCTGCGTTCCCGTGGGGTAGAGTGTACGGTGATTCTTCCCAACGCTGCTGCCTCGAATCTGCAATGGATGCCGGGTGCCGAGCACATGATTACCTACAGCTCTCGATGTGATCAGCTGATTCGTGAGGCCGACCTTGTTCTGGTTCTCGATCTTAACACGCTTCAGAGGCTTGGTGAACTCGGTACTCGAATTGCAGAATCCAAAGCAACGCTTGTCAACATCGACCATCACACGTACCCACAAGACTTTGCACGGCTTGCCCTTATTGATACCGATGCGTGTTCAACGTGTGCGCTCGTGGCGGAGATCATCATTGCAATCGATGGCGATAAAGCGATCACACCTGATGTAGCGAACTGTCTCTACACGGGGATCATGACCGATACCGGCTCGTTTCGATTTTTCCGGACCACTGCGGAGGTCTTCCGTCTGGCTGCGCTACTCATCAGTAAAGGGGCTGACCCGGTACAGACCTATGAAGAGGTTGTTAATCAGAGTTCGTTCGGTCGGACGAGACTCCTTGGGATTGCCTTGGCCTCGATGCAGTTACATGCAGTCGGTCAGCTATGTACGATGAGCGTCAGGCGAAAAGACCTCCTCGACACCGGATGCACCGTCGATGATGTGGAGGGATTTGTGCACCATACGCTGAGTATCGCCGGCGTTCGAGCAGGGATACTGTTTGTTGAGGTTGATGGTGAGGTCAAATGCTCGTTCAGGTCCAAGGGCGACACCGGAGTCAGGGATCTTGCGGCTCTGTTTGGGGGAGGAGGTCATATCCACGCAGCCGGAGCAAGAATTCGACAGAAGAGCTTCGACGAAGCAGTCCCCTTGGTTATCGAGGCAGCCATTGAATTGTTCGAGGACGCTATACCGGTCGGTTAAGACTATGACCGATGATCTCGATTCCCTTATCCACCAGATCGCGAGTCAGATTAAGGGGTGGACGGAACCGGATTGAATGCTCTCCGCTGCCTACGAGAAGGAGGCCGTTGTCATAGGCAGACTTTAGGAAAGAGTTTCGGTGCTCTTTTGATACGAGGTCGAATGCACAGAATAGCCCCATGCCGCGAATGTTGGACATACGGTCATGTCCAACGCGGTCACGAAGGTCCGACAACTGTTCTCGCAGATAAACGCCGACGTCGTTGGCATTTTGGACGAGATGCTCTTCGTCGATGATCTCCAGATACTTGGTCGCGCGCACCATATCGACTAGCGAACCACCCCAGGTCGAGTTAATGCGACTTGATGTGTGGAACACGTTGTCCGGGACATCGTCGATACGGGGGCCGACAACGATACCACAGACTTGCATTTTCTTGCCGAAGGACATGATATCTGGCTCTACGCCGAGGCCCATATGGGCCCACCAATGTCCCGAGATGCCTACGCCGGTTTGAACTTCATCAAAGATCAGTAGGGCCTCGTTATCATCGCAGATTTCACGTAAACGACGAAGAAACTCAGGACGGAAGTGGTTATCGCCCCCTTCACCCTGGATCGGCTCGATGATGATCGCTGCGATGTCGTCCTTGTTGTCAACGAAGGCCTGCTTGATGGCGACCACCGCTTCATCCTCGCGACGGCGCACATCGGCGAGTGCTTCCTCAGTGACAGGGAATGAGAGCATCGGGGGAGCGATGCGCGGCCATTTCCACTGTGGCCAGTGCGCAACTTTCGTCGGGTCGGTATTGGTAAGTGACATGCAGTAGCCAGACCGACCATGGAATGCGCGCTGGAAGTGAATGATCTGATGGCCACGATCAGAAGTGTAGCCCTTGGAAAAGTTGCGTCGAACCTTCCAGTCCATCGCCGTCTTGATGGCGTTTTCCACAGCAAGCGTGCCACCATCAATGAAAAAGGCGTAACGGAAGTGCTTTGGCAGGGCAAGTTCGAAGAACGTCTTCACGAACGTTGCCATGTGTCCAGTATAAATGTCCGAATTCGACGGTTTATTGAGTGCAGCCTTTCCGAGGTACTCCACAAAGGCTGGATCGGTCATCTTCGGATGATTCATCCCGATAGGCATCGACGCGATACACGTGAAGAAGTCGAGATACGGCTTCTGCGTGCGAGCCTCCACGAGCCAGGCCCCGTGGCTGTTGTCAAGGTCGATGACGTGGTCAAAACCATCGACAAGGATGTAATCCCGAAGGGTCGGTATGACCTCATCCGGCGTAACGCCGAAGCGTGGTGAGTAGGCTTCCATGGCCGCGAAAATACGGACGCCGTCGAGAACAGGCGGCAATCGTATACATGAAACTTGCTTTCCGGACGTTTTTGGGTGGGTGACCTTTTGTATATTGGCCACTGCTTCTCGACAGGGGGAGTAATTGCGTTCACATCTTCGACTTTAGGAGTGGCGATGACAGCAAGCGGACATGCAGCAGTTCCAAAAGCTGGGGTTCAACACACGGCGATTCTGTTTGCCCTGACGGCGGCTATAGCTGCCCTTTTTTACTATTTCGTGATCCCCACGGCAGTTCAAATGGCCGTGTCGAATCTATTTGCACCGGAGGTCAGTGAGAAAAGCGGTGAAAAGTTCGACTACGTCATTCCTGGCGTCAAGGCTTTGATGACAAAAGAAGCCTCGGAGATGGCTCCGGCCGAACGAGTTACCAAGGCAAAGGCCGCTGGTCTCAAGCAATTGGTCAAGGCAGAGTATGTGTTCGATTTTGAGACGGGTGCAGGCCGAACGGAAGAGCGCGACGGTTACCGTAAGGAACACGGCACGTGGGTTCTGCGCGCCACGGAAGAGGGTGGGCTTGGCGAGAACTCTATCATTATCGAGCCACCTACTGGATTTGTGATTCTGTGTTTCGCTATTGGCTTTACGTTCGCCATCTTCATTACCTTCTTCTTTCCGAGCAGCCTAGGATACATGGCTCAGAAGGTTGACCGTGAGATTCATCACACCAAAACCAAGATTCGCCTTCAGTCCGGCTTTCCTGATGAGATCGTGGAGTTGCTGACGATGCCAGAAAAAGATCTCAATGAACTGGAGCACAAGGATGTTCGTGCTGCGTTCAAGGTCGTCTGGGACCGTACCGCTCAGGAGTCGGAAGAAGACGCAAAGGCTCGTGGGCGCCGCCTTATCCGTTTTGATGAGATATTCACTCCCGAAGTGACGTTGGCCGAATTCCGTAAGGAAGCACTGTTCATCCGAATCAACGAGTTCTTCTCAGACTTCGTCGTGAAGGAAATTCTTGACACGACGGCGGGTATTGAGTGGTCTCGCAATCGTGCTAAGCTCTTTGGAGGTCTGCGTCTCTACATGGCGCACCACTTCACCGAAAAGTACTCGAACAACGTGACGGGGCTTGCGTATTTCGGCGCAGCTATTCTCATCGTGATCATTGGTATCCGTGGTCTGAAATTCATTCCAGCCACCAAGCCATCGCTCATCCTTGCAGCCATCTCCCTGGAAGGTACGCTTCTAGCCCTTCTGGCCTTTGGTCTTGTATACACTGAAGGTGAAGAACGCATGGATAAGCTGATGAAGAAGATGGAAGATGCCAGTAAGAGTCAGCTTGAAACAATGAAGGACGTCTCTGAAGACATGCACTCGATGGCGAGCGCTCTCGTTGGCGAAACGTCCGAGATCATCAAGAAGAAAGTTGAACTCGCGATTGCCGAAGCACTTGCGAGCGATGACAACGTCAAGCGGGTCGTCTCTGACAAGGTTGCCGAGAAGATCATCGTTGCAATGCGTGAGGCATTCCCAACACCAAAGCAAAACGGTTAATCACGTCAATCGATAACACGAAATCATGCATGGCGCCGTGATACATTGGTATGTGTCACGGCGCTTGGTGTTTATGGGAAGACTCGCCCGCATTATTCTCTTCCTGTCTCTTTCGGCAGTCGGACTGTTTGGTCAGTCTACAGAACGATCAGTGGATATCACCGAACGCGGCCTTGCGCAGGCCGTCGTAATCGATTCGAGATCGGGTGCGATGACAATTCGACATCCACGAAGCGGGGTGTCCGTCGCAGATGCGCGACAGACTGTGCTTGAGTATTCGGTCTTTGTTCCGTGCGCCGATGAAGTCACTATCGCTGGATGCCGTCCAGGGTACCTAAAAAAATTCCTTACGCTGGTTGCTCAGGGTTCCTACGGGAATAGACCCGTGGTCCGCCTAGAAGTCGATCTGTTGGGGCTTCGTAAAGAGGGTCTTGCCATTCCTGATGAGCTGTACATTCGCTTGGAATGGTCAACAGCAATGCAGCACGGACGTGCTCTCCAGCCGCCGCTTGGACCTCCAGTTATCAATCCGGATTGGCAGCCGGCCGAGTCTGGCCGACGCATGATAAAGGTGCAGGAAAAGCCCCTTGAGTTTATCAATCCAACTGGTTGGTACCACAGCGCGCGATCCTTTGTGCGTCTTGAAACATCTCGTGATGGAGTAGCGAAGGTAACGGCTGAATCTGTTCAATCACTGACGCCCTTTAGCTCTTTAGATTCGATCGCACTCTTCTGGCGGGGTGTGCAGCAACCCATTCACATCGTTGATGCAGATCAATCTTCCACGTTTACTGCCGGCGATGTGATCTACTTTCTAGGACGTCGGCCCATCGGGGACACCACCTACCTGGATGAGTGCGATACCACCTCGATCTTCTACCTAACAGGAACCCATCGGGGTACTGAGCGCCGCCGGTTCCGCGTAAATGACACACCACAACCGGACTCGAGTTTCTCCTCACTGCAGCGACGTGTTCACATCGAACGTGATACGGGATATTTTCATCCCGGCAACGGTGTTGACGATGATCTCGGATACCTATATACGCCAAGATCTGCACTGGAGGGATTTTACTGGACGAGCCTGAATGCACGGGCTCAACAGTCTGGTCAGTTCCCGATATCTTTCATTGCTGCAAACTCTGATACGCTTGTGTCGTATTCGGCGACCGTTGTTACCACATCCGATTCCAAAGCATACGATCCAGACCATGCGGTTGATGTGGTGTTTCCGGGGGTGTATGCACCGAAACGACTCGAGATGGACGGTTACGGAGTACACACCATCAAGGGTACGTCATTGTACTGGGAACTCCCTCCGGTGCCTACCAAAGCGTACATCCAGGCAACCGGTTTCCCCGAGAGGCTCCCGTCCAATGATTGGTCCAGCTTCGTCTTAGTAGATGCCATCGAGGTGAGTGGCCATGCGGCTAGCGTAGCCGAATATGGACGCCTCGACGGCTATGTGAAGCTTGATCAAAGTGCCAGCTTGAGAATTGACAATCTTCCAGAAAATGGCTCGGTTGTCATAGATACGCTTCGATCCGAGATCGGTTTTCCTGCGGATTTCAAGAATGCTTTTCATGTGAGGGCTGCTCGGTGGCCCTACCGTAATCCTTCCAAGCCCCTTGAAGTGGTCGATGGACAGTTTTCCCTCGGTGTTGTGATCAGTGATGATTACGTCCATTCCGACAGCCTTCGCCACTTTGCTTCCGTTGTAGTTGACCCGATTACGCTGCGCCCGGTGCTTCGTCTCCACGAAACTGCGGAGGACCTGATCAAGCACATCGAGCAGGTAGACACCGCACTGCCCCTTGTTGTTGTCCAGGCTCTCGGCAAGCCCAACGATCTTGTCGTTCGTGCGCTACGGGAACGCGGAGTGGTCCTGGATCCTTACATGCTCGATGAAGATGGTTGGATCGCTACAACGCAAGGTCGATTCTGTGACCCGATGGGTGGAGTATCCTATCACCAAAACTGGTGGCCCAACGCACGTGCTACCCACGGAACAGCGTATCTGCCACTGAGCCGTGGGGAGCACTATCTCGTGATCGGTGCCGGCAGTGGCATTGAAACTGCAATGGTGCGTCCTGCGACCAATGGATTCCTTAGCAGACGTGACTGGTCGCAGGGGACAGATGTGATTGTTGTTACCCATCGTGAGCATGCTGCCGAGGCTCGGCGCTGGGCAGCCCATCGCGAGCAGTTTTCGAAGAAGCAGATCGTTGTCGTCGATATTGATGAGGTGCTCGAAGCCTATGGAGCGGGACGTCATGATCCAAGAGCAGTGCGTGCGTTCCTGCGTGACGCGTGGCAGCGAAGTGGTGCTCGCAAGCCGACTCATTGCGTTCTCATCGGTAGTGCGAGCTGGGATGTACGTCGCGCCGTACGTGGTGGCAACGTTGATGCTGTCCGTGTCGATCAGGTGCCGACGTATGGACGTCCGAGCAGTGATATGTGGTTTGGCCTTCTTGATGACGAGAACGACCTAGCAACACCTGAACTCATCGTATCCAGATTCCCCGGAACAACGGCATTGGAGACGGCAACGCTTGTTGATAAGATCATCGCCGCCGATACTGTTCCGTACGCTCCCTATCATCGACGGTTCCTCTATGGTGGAGGAGGTGAAGATGGGGATAGTTTCTGCGACATCATCAATCGTGCACTGAGGGATGAGTTCGGAACAGGCGTGGTGTTCGTCGATCCTCCACTCTGTATCGATACCGTTGTTGTGTGTAAGACAGAGATGGATCATCCTGGCCGGAGGATGCGTGATGCCATCGCACAGGGTGTTGGCTGGGTGAACTTCCTGGGTCACGGCGGAACAGAACAGTTCGATATTGATGACTGGGAACCCCCTCAACTCAACAACGAAGGTCGATACCCCATTCTGGCGTCCTATTCATGTCTGACCGGTTCGTACTCAAGTCCCTCCGCTACCTGTGAAAATGCAAAGTATCTTTTTGAGCCTCGTAAGGGATCGGTTGTTTCGCTTGGCTCAACGGGACTGCAATACATCAGTGCTGCCGAGTTTCTGCATTTCCGTATCCATGATGTCTTACTCAATACCTCGCTCCGCGATATCGGTCGACTTGTCTACGAGGCAAAGTCAAGTTTCTCTCGGACCAATACTGCCTACGCGAGCAATACCTCGATGCAGTTCTGCATCCTGGGTGACCCATTTACCAGAGTACGTATTGATACTGCTGCGGAGCTAACAATCTCAGCAGACAGACTGCGATTCACGTCACCGCGACTGGTTGAGCCGATCCTCGAGGATGATAGCATCATGGTAGTGCGAGGCGAGATATGGAACGAGGGCACAGCAACGAAGGTCGGGGTAGATGTGCGAATGGTCCGGCAATTCGGTGCACGCGCGGACACCTTGACGGTGCGCATCGATAGGGGAATGTGCCGGCAGGCATTCGTAGAATTCCGTGTGCCGATTTCCGGCATGGCCGGGCGCCATTCTTTCTCCATCACAATTGATCCAGAACATCTTTTGGGGGATCGCCAGTCCGATAACATTGTCAACATAGACTATGACATACGGCGTCGTTCACTGATCATTCTTGAACCAGATGCTTTCGAGGTGACAGATCCTAAGTCGACTATTGTGCGCGTGATCGATATCCTCTCAGCCACGGGACAGGAGCAAGATCTTTCGGTCGAGTATGCCGTGTGCCTAGCGCCGGATACAACCACAGCGCTCATTCGTTCACGCGGTTCAGACGTCAGGCGCACCGTCGATGGAGCCCCTTCACTCGTTGACTGGACACTACCCGACAGCTTGCGTGTCGATTCCTTGCGAACCTACTGGATCGGAGCTTGGCCCCGCACGTCCACGGCTTCTGCACCTACACAGATCGCGTGGCAACCCGTAGTGTTTGTTCGTGGTGCTGCCAATCCAGAACGACATCGACTGTTGCCAGATATCCTCTCTGGTGGCGATCCGAGTGTAACTGATAGCACACAAAGCATCGTCTCGTTGCCGCGTTACCCAGTGCCGATTACTGTACTCTCTGGGGGAAGACCAACGTCTGATCCGGTTCGACAACCGTACATGTCGATTCGCCTGCGAGATAGCATCATTCTGGAGAATTCGTTCCGACAGGGGCTCAACATCGTGGTGTTTGCCCCATACGATACCGTGCCGCGTGCGATTCGGCGTTACGATACATCGCCACTTGGATCGCCCGTAGAGACTGGACACAATGGGTATGCCCGTGAATGTATCCGATTCATCCGAGATTCTGTTGGACGCGGTGAGTTCCTGGTGATGGTAGCCTGTGACGAGTCGTTCACACGATTCAAGCGCGATACCCTGCTGGGCGAGTTCGTGATTCAGCTGCAACGTTTCGGGGCGAAGCTTGCGGACTCTGTTCAGCCATCCTCTTCATATGTACTCGTAGGAAGCGTGGGATCCTCTCGTGCCCCATACACTGAAATGTTCGCCGCAAGTGGAGCTATCGTCCGGTCAACCGTCGATCTTCCATTCAGCGTTGGTTCACTCCAGCTTCCACTGCCCACAATCACCGCCGGGAGTTGGAAGGGGGCAACTGTCACGGGTCGAGGCAGCACGGGAGTGACGATTGTTCGCACCGGACCGGCTGGCGCCGTTGATACGGTCAGCATCAAGGGGTCGTGGAAACCAGAAAGCGGATATCGTTATCAGCCACTTGCACTCTCACTCCTGGGTGATCAGTCTGAGCCTCATCCGATCGTAGAACATATTGATCTGGAATACACACCCCGTCCGCAGCTCATAAATATCGGTAGTGTGTTTATTCCACCGTCACTGACGCGGGGTGACACGTTTGATCTTCAATCGAGGACATACAATGCACGCCGACATCACGGAGTCGTCAGGGCACCTGTGCGTTTGTACATGCGGGATACGGCGGGCGCCATTCTCGCAGTCCAAAACGATACGATCAGCGTCGGCCCCGTGCGTCAGATCACTCGGAGTTTTCGTATTCCAAGTAATGAAGCTCCCTCACGTATAGAGTGTGAGACCATGATCGATCCTGACGGCTTGGTCCCAATGCAGCATCGTGTCCTTTTCCGATGGAAGGGGCGAGGTACTGTTTCCGAGGATACGGCTGCTCCATTGATTCGTGTGTTTGCCGACGGCGTTCCGTGTAATGATGGCCTCTATGTTCAGAATCTGCCCAGATTCGAAGTGCTCGTTAGCGATAGTTGCAGACTACCTATTGAATCAGATGACAATTTGACGGTGTTCGTGAATGGCAGCCGTATTCGGCGTGACAATGTTCAGGGGTGGGAGTTCATTGGAACTGACCGACTTGGGCAGCAAACAGGGTACAGCGCTGAGGCGCGGGCAGTGCTCAGATTTCAGTTTCCAATGGAATCTGGAGAGAACCTTGTCATCGTGCGTGCAAGAGATGTAAGCGGCAATGCTGACACCTCCGAGATTTCGCTGTATCTGGCTGACCGATCAACGATATCTGATCTGCTGGTGTATCCGAATCCGGGCTCGCGTCAAGGAGCATTCAATGTTCAGTTTGACGCTGTGCTCATTGACTCCTCGGCAGGTGTCCGGATTTCAACCTTTGATATACAAGGCCGTCTGTTCAGCTCGCGTACAGTGCAGGTTGCTTCCGGACGTACCCAGGTGAAGATCGACCCCGCAAGCGCAGATTATGCGTTGGGGCCGGGAGTTTATACCCTCGTAGCCGAGTTGCTCGCAACAGATGGTCAAACGTTATCCACAGTGACTAGAAATCTGCTTGTAACGCCCTAGATACAGGCGTTTCAGCCCCCTTCAAGAGAGGGCCTTTTTGTAGTTTTGCCCATTGGCAAACACCATTGTTTTTAAGGGGATATGGCACTTCTGAATGAGCGGATCATGACCGTCCTGATGGAGGACGAGATGCGTGATTCCTACCTTGACTATTCGATGTCGGTCATCGTCTCTCGCGCGCTTCCGGACGTGCGTGATGGCATGAAACCAGTGCACCGGCGCATTTTGTACGCTATGTATGAGCTGGGCATGATGCCGAATCGGCCATACAAGAAAAGCGCCCGTATCGTTGGCGAAGTACTGGGTAAGTATCACCCGCATGGTGATTCTGCTGTCTATGATGCCATGGTTCGACTTGCACAGACCTGGTCGATGCGCTACACGCTGGTAGATGGTCAGGGGAACTTTGGTTCGATCGATGGTGACTCTCCGGCCGCCATGCGCTACACAGAGACCCGCATGGCTGGTCTTGCGATGGAGGTCATGCGCGACATCGACAAGAACACGGTCGATTTCCGTCCCAACTTCGACGATTCTTTGGAAGAACCAACGGTTCTACCGGCAATTCTCCCCACGCTACTGGTCAATGGCGCCAATGGTATCGCCGTTGGTATGGCGACTAACATTCCGCCGCACAACCTCCGTGAGGTCATTTCGGGCATTCAGGCTGTCATTGCAGATCCGAACATAACGAATCAGGAGCTCATCCAGCACGTCACGGCCCCGGACTTTCCGACAGGGGGCATCATTTACGGTTACGAGGGTGTGCGCAGTGCCTACACCACCGGTCGCGGTAAGATCCTCGTACGTGCCAAGGCGAGTATTGAGACCAACAAGCAGGGCCGCGAATCGATCGTCGTGTCCGAGCTTCCGTATCAGGTCTCCAAGGCCGGACTGATCGAGAAGATCGCCGATCTGGTAAAGGCTAAGTCTCTTGAGGACATTTCCGATATCCGCGATGAGTCGGACCGCGACGGAATGCGCATCGTGATCGAGCTGAAGCGCGATGCGGTCCCGATGGTTGTGCTGAACAACCTCTACAAGCACACGCAGATGCAGGTCACCTTTGGTGTGATCATGCTGGCCTTGGTCAATGGCCGTCCGCGGATCCTAACGCTGAAGGAACTCATGGAAGAGTTTCTCAAGCACCGTAACGAAGTAATCGTCCGCCGAACACAGTTCGATCTGGACGCTGCCGAAAAGCGAGCCCATATCCTGGAAGGCTTCATCATTGCACTCGACAACATCGATGCTGTGATCAAGACCATCAAAGAGTCGAAAGATGTGCCGATGGCGTCGGCACGACTTCAGGAGCGATTTGGACTCTCGGAGATTCAGGCTAAGGCTATCCTCGATATGCGTCTTCAGCGCCTTACGGGCCTTGAGCGCGAGAAGATCCAGAATGAGTACGCTGAACTCATCAAGACTATCGAACATCTTCGCTCGGTGCTGGCCAGCAAGGACCTGCAAATGCAGATCATCGCGAACGAACTCAAAGAGCTCTCAGCCAAATACGGAGATGAGCGTCGGACGCAGATCGTTTACGATGCCAAGGATTTCACACTTGAGGATATGATCGCCAATGAAGAGGTGATCGTTTCGATCTCCCACAATGGCTTCATCAAGCGCACAGCAGTAACCAATTACCGGAGGCAGCATCGCGGCGGACGCGGAGTCTCGGGTTCCGGCACGTACGACGATGATTGGGTAGAGCACATGTTCCGTGCATCGACGCACCACTACATGCTCTTCTTTACCGATCGTGGTAGGGTGTATCGGCAGAAGGTGTATGATATTCCTGAAGGCTCACGCACTGCAAAGGGACGCTCTCTTGCGAACGTGATCCACAAGCAAGCCGATGAGAAGGTCACGGCGTATCTGTCAGTGACGGACTTTGACCATGATGATGTTTTCATCTTTATGGCAACTCGCAATGGTACCGTTAAGAAAACAGCTCTTAAGGATTTTGCGAACGTCCGTTCAAATGGAATCATTGCCGTGAATCTGGATGATGACGACCGTTTGATTGGCGCGCGGCTCACCGATGGCTCCATGGAGATTCTGATTGGGGCATCGAATGGACTGGCTGTGCGATTCCATGAGACCGACGTGCGACCGATGGGTCGGGCTGCTGCTGGTGTGCGCGGTATTGCTCTACTTGATGATCACCATGTGATCTCCCTAACCGCTGTCCGTCGTTCGGACGCACATGTGATCATCGTTGGTGAAAGGGGCGTTGGTAAACGCACAGTGGTCGAAGACTTCCGGAAGACCAAGCGCGGAGCCAAGGGCGTGATTGCGATGAATATGACCGAGAAGACGGGAACCATCTGCGCGATCCTCGAGGTCAATGACGGCGAGGACCTTGTCGTGATCACCACCAATGGAATCCTGATCCGTCAGCCGGTCAAAGATGTTCGTGTGCTCGGTCGCAACGCTCAGGGTGTCAAACTCATCCGTCTCGAGGAAGGCGACAATATCGCTGATATCACCACGGTAAGCCGTGAGGAAGACGCCGTATCGGACGAAGCCTCACCTGAAGCTGACGTTTCATAGAGGTCGTTCCGATCGGTTCGGACGGAGAATTGTCAATGCGCGGTTACGCCATCATCCCCAGGATAAAGTCATGCAGATGCTCTGCTACTTTACTGGCGATGGTGGCGTTCGTGTTTGGAGTCGGTAGTCGTCTCAACGCAGCTTCGGACAGCTTGATGATGCCTGATCGCTCTCTTGGTAGGCTTGCCGACAGTTCGGTTGGAGTGTGTGCTGCTCTTACCAAGTATCACATCCGGACGGTTCAGTATGAGAACATGGCCGATGTGCTCCGGCGTGCAACGATCTGGATGCCCCTTCGTAACGGTGGATTCGGTCAGTATGATCACGTATCAATGCTCGGAGCATATCCGGGCCAGACAGGTGTGAGTCTCGACGGTCGGCCAATGACCGATCTGTGGTCGGGACAGTTCCATTTGGCACAAAGCCCTGTCGGAAGTCTCGATCGCATCGAGTTTCTCTATGGTACTGATGCTATCGGACTCTCGACACAGGCCTCGTCTTCGCTGATCAATATGCAGTCGGTGGTCTACAATTCTGCATCCCCCTACATGAGCATGTGGTATCATCAGGGCGCAGGTGATCTTGTAGCCGCCAATGTCGTGTTTGCGCAAAATGTAGCCAGGGGGCTGAATGTTTCGGTCAATGTGCGCCGGGCCGGTGCCCGGGGGCGCTATCAGCGAACAGACTTCGACCAATGGAATGTAGACCTTCAGACACGCTGGACGATTGATACACGCCAGAGCCTGCATGTCAGATATGGATTAGCGACCGTCAATACGCAGGTATGGGGCGGAGTCGACACCTCGGTGGCGATCAGTGCATTTGAGCAGACTACGGCAGTGTCTTTTCGGGATGAACGAACGCTACAGGATGAGTCGCGTCGTCATGATCTGACGGCGACGTATCATAGATATCTTTCGGATGACTCGACGACACTTCTCTCTGTGCAGGCCTATATGTCCGGCCAGTCGATGCATCGAAATCTTGGATCAACGCTGTCTGCTCTCACCGGCGATACATCGGGTGTGAGCACCATCGGTGGCGTTCATTCTGGTCTTGTGGTGAGAGTTGATGAGACGCTCGGTGACCTTCACTTGCGCGCCGGATCGAATCTTGCCATGCGCGCTCTTGATTCGTCCAGTCTGACAGTGCCCGCTACGCTGTTTCAACCAGAGGTGTTTGCACACGCAGTTTATGACGTGACATCCACCATGCAACTTCGCTCGGCTCTACGAGGACATATCGTGTCCGATAGGTTCGCCCTGTCGTATGGATTGGGATTGCGTCTATTGAACGGTTCAACGGTCATGAAGGCCGACTATTCAATGTTCCAACAGGCCCCTTCGGCACTGCAGGAAAAGTATCTGGTCTCGCCTGAACGTCACACTTTGGCAGTCATCGAAGCAGCCACCATGTTCGGAAGCCTTTCAACGACGATCATGGGATTCTATCGGCAGATTAGAGATCCAATCGAGCTCTCAACGATAGGCCCTGGTGCGGGTCGGTTGTATACCAACATCGCTAGTCGAACAGTAATGGGGCTGATGGCGCGTGCTGACGTACTTGTTGGTGGAATAGACATTGCCCCACGGGTTCGGTATCAGAACACTTCTGCAGATGGTGCTGCGACGCCCGCTTCGATCACAATGCTCGATTGTACCTTCTCGTACGAGTACCGCACAGTATCAAACAGTGTGCGTTTTGGCATCAATGCAGCTTGGATGCCAGCCTCAATGTTACCGGCGTATGAGCCTCTCTACTGGACGTTTCGGCAGGGTGCTGGCCAGGCCTCGGCGCAGTTCGATGGGATGTCAGCATTTATGACAGCACTCGTCGGAAATGCCAGCCTGCGTCTATCGTACGAGAATATTTTGGGTAATAAGTGGTTGACCATGCTGAACGCTCCCGAACTTACGCGCGTTTTTCGTTTAAGTGTTGACTGGTCTTTTGCAGACTAATTGCATATTTCGCAGATCATCTCAGGGAGGCAAACTTTATGATCACAACAATACCTGAACTCTTCATTGATGTCTGCGAAAAGTACGTTGGACGAACGGACAAGCATCCGTACACCGAACGTGTAGCGGGCGAGTGGAAGTCGATCACCCACGATCAGTTGCGCCACAAGGTTGAGCTTTTTGCTTCGGGTCTGCATGCACTCGGGATCCGCAAGGGAGATCGCGTTGGCATCATCAGTGAAAACCGCACAGAGTGGTTTATCAGTGACTTTGCCATGGTGGGAACTGGAATCATCGATGTTCCTGTCTTTCCAACACTCACGCCTAAGCAGCTCCAGTACATTTATCACGACTGCGATGCCGTCTGCGTGATCGTTTCCAACCAGCTTCAACTCAACAAGCTGCGTCAGGTATGGGATGACCTTCCGATGCTGCGCCATATCATCACAATGAACGATGTCGAGTGTGATGATCCCCGTGTCTTGACGATGTCTTCCGTGATGGCGCAGGCTGAGGCCTCGACGACAACAGAACATCGTCGGAACCTCTATGTGTCAGCCGCAGCTCAGATCAAGGCTGACGACCTGCTGACGCTGATCTATACTAGCGGCACAACGGGTAACCCGAAGGGTGTGATGCTCACACACAAGAACCTCGTCTCCAATGTCCTCTCATCGCAAACTGTCATCACATTGTACGACACGGACTCCCTTGTATCGTACCTGCCTCTTTGCCACATCTTTGAACGGATGGCAGGTTTCTATCTGGCGTTTTCGGTAGGGGGCTCGCTCACCATTGCCGAGTCCATCGATACAGTTGCCGAGCTTATGCGTCAGGTGCGTCCGACGATGATGACATCCGTTCCACGGCTCTTTGAACGTATCCGACTGCGCATACTTTCGACCGTAGAAAAGGACAAGCCGATCAAGCAGAGAATATTCCGCTGGGCGTATGCAGTTGGTGAGGCGAGGGTCAACGGTCAGGGCGGTCCTTTTCTTGCCCTCCAGCATGCCATTGCTGACAAGCTCGTGTATTCAAAGATCCGTGAACGTTTCGGCGGACGTCTTCGGTTTTTCGTTTCCGGTGGAGCTGCACTCAATCCTGAGATCGGTCGGTTCTTCCAAGTGTTCGGCATCAAGATCGTTGAAGGCTACGGTTTGACCGAATCTTCTCCGGTGATCAGCGTGCACAGGCTTGAAGACATCGCCCTTGGCACTGTCGGAAAGCCGATTCCAGGTGTTGAGGTGAAGATTGCCGACGATGGCGAAATCCTTGCTCGTGGTCCCAACATCATGCGTGGCTACTGGCGTAACGAGGAAGAAACTGCCAAGTCCATCGATCCTGAGGGATGGTTGCATACGGGCGATATTGGCGAATTCAATAATCGTGGACATCTGCGTATCACGGATCGAAAGAAGCACCTGCTTGTTTCGTCGGGTGGGAAGAACATTGCACCGCAGCCTATCGAAGCTCTCGTTGCTCAGTGTCCGTTTATTGACCAGGTTATGCTTATCGGCGATGCTCGGGAGTACTGCACTGCGCTACTTGTGTTGGATAAAGAAGCCGTTAAAGCATGGGCAGAGAAGAACTCCCAAGCCTCTTTGCCATGGGAGGAGCTCCTGCGTACCACCGAGCTGCGGTCGACAATTGAAAAGGAGATCAATAAGCTGCAGCGTGACCTCTCTAAGTACGAAAAGGTGAGGCGCTTTGCGATTATCCCTGAGGCGTTCAGTGTAGAAAATGGTATGATGACGCCAACCCTCAAGGTCAAGCGTAAAGCTGTCCTTGAGCGCTACGCAGAGGTTGTTGATTCCCTCTACGAGCAAGGCGAATGACGCTCTGGGAGGCGATCCATTCGCGTAAGACAACAAATGGTGCCTTTGATCCGCGTCCGGTGAGTCTTGAGCACCAGCACATGCTCATCCAAGCGGCTGAGCGTGCACCAAGTCACTTTAACTCGCAGCCGTGGCGTTTTGTACTTATCGATGATCCGGCGATGCGCACACGCATTGCCGAGATCGGCGGTCGTACAATGACGCAACTGATCGAAGGAGGAACGTTCTTCACGAGGTATCGGAAGTATTTCCGTTTTTCGGAAAAGGAGATGGACGAGCGTCGTGACGGGATCTTCATCGACCAGATGCCCGCCGCGCTTCGCCCCTTTATCAAGCAGGTCTTTTCGGATAGTGTGATGAATGTCCTCTCGAAGCTTGGTGTTGCCAGGATGTTGGGAGAGGATAATCGCAAGCTGATCGAGAGTAGTCCTCTGTTGTTGGCAGCGTTGTTGAGTAAGGACGAATATCGTCCGGGCGAACTCAGTGGTTTCTATTGTACGCTATCGCTGGGTATGGCTATAGAGCATATCTGGCTGATGACCACGGAGCTCGGGATGGGCATTCAGTTCGTGTCCACTCCAATGGAGGTCCCTGAGGCGTGGGACGAGCTGAAGCAAATCATGAAAGTGCCGGATGAAATGGAATTGATGGCGGTGTACCGGCTGGGATATCTGCCACCTGAACGGCAGCGTCCGCGTATTGATTGGAGTAGTGCACATCGCAAGAGACTCTCGCAACTCGTGTTTCGGAACACCTGTGACAGCCCCGAAGCAGATCCAGTGAAAAAGACTCTATGAGCGCCATTCGCATCGTCAATGTCGCAACGGCAGTTCCATCGAACACGGTGGACCAGTCGATTGTGCGCCGGATCGTCGAACGTGTCTTTGGGGGTCGTGTTTCCGATCTTGATCGGTTACTGCGTGTGTTTGAGCATGATCACATCCATACGAGATACTTTGTGCGTTCTCCGGAGTGGTACGAACGCGACCATGGCTTCGGAGAGGCAAATGCTGTGTTTGCTGAGTCGGCACTCGAACTGTCCGAGCGGGCCGCACGTGCAGCCGCGGGTGATCGCCTCCAGGATGTCAAGGCTATTGTCGTGGTGAGCTCCACGGGTGTGATGACACCGTCGTTGGACGCATCCTTGATCCAGCGCCTCGGTCTGCCAGCTACTGCAAAGCGACTTCCTGTTTTTGGCCTTGGATGTGCTGGAGGAGTTTCAGGTATGGCCCGTGCTGCGGAGCTCTCTCGCGGGCTCGGCGGCGCACCAGTACTTTTGGTAGCCGTGGAAATCTGTAGCATCACCTTTCGTCAGTCCGATACGCGCAAGTCCAACATCGTAGCAAGTTCGATCTTTGGAGACGGTGCAGCAGCCGTCCTTATCGACGGGGAAGAGGGCGGACCGATCATCGTCGATAGTCACAGTACGCTCTTCCCAGGGACCCATGATATCATGGGCTGGGATGTCACCGATGAAGGGCTTGCTGTGCGATTCTCTCGAGACATTCCATCCTTCGTGCGGGAGCATATCCCCGAAGTGCTTGCCGAGGCCTGCGCAGCGTGGGGTATAGAGAGGCAGGAACTTCGTGATGTGATCGCTCATCCGGGGGGCTCAAAGGTTCTCGAGGCATACTCACAGGCAACTGGTTTGCCGGCCGAAACCTTTGACGCAGCGCGAATCATCTTACGTGACTTTGGAAACATGTCAAGCGCAAGCGTCCTTTTTGTTCTCGAGCAGTGGCTAAAGTCTTCAGCTAAGCGTCCGCTGTATTCCGTAATGGCCGCACTCGGACCTGGCTTTAGTTCGGAGTTAGTTCTGTTGCGCAACTCCTATAGCTGATCATGCATCCGTTCGCTGTTACTCTTTGTGTTGTATTAGTCGTACAACGTCTGGCCGAGCTCGCTCTGGCAAAACGTAATGCTGGTCTGGCATTGGCAAGCGGCGGACGTGAGTATGGGGCCTCTCATTATCCTCTTATCGTGGCACTTCACGTAGGATGGTTCATTGCCTGGATAGTGGAGCATGTTTTCAAAGGTGGTGAACTTGCGGACCCCTGGTGGCTCTTTGCCGGCATCATCATTTTGACTCAGATCGTTAGATACTGGACAATCCTCACTCTTGGACCAGCCTGGAATACGCGTATCATCGTGGTACCAGGGGCACAGCGGGTCAAAAAGGGCCCCTTTCGATGGTTATCCCATCCCAATTATGTCGTGGTGCTGATTGAGTTTTTTATCATCCCACTTTTCGTAGGTGCCTACGTAACAGCGTTCATTGCCACGACCGTCAATTATCTCCTTCTTACGAAGATTCGAATTCCAGCCGAAGAGAAAGCCTTGTCAGAGCTGGGTACCTGAAGACGGGATGTCGGGAAGCTGGCCAGTAACGAAAACAGCGAAGCAAGGCTTCGCTGTTGAAAGTACCGGAGGAGGGACTTGAACCCCCGACACACGGATTATGATTCCGTTGCTCTAACCACCTGAGCTACTCCGGCCCCTGTTG
>CAYMTW010000010.1:0-54210 GCA_964393485.1 uncultured Melioribacter sp.
TCTGCTCAAGGAGCCCCTTCGGGACGTCCATGATCGCTGCGGCCTTATCGAAATAAGCATTGACCGATTCGAGGAACGGGTTATGCCCGGGGAAGTGGGAGGCCAGAGCCGATCCCTTTTTTGCTGATGAAGCCATACGACGGCGTTGGTGGTGGAACAACTGATGGTGGATTACAAGTTACCTCTCAAGGCCTGCTCACGCTCGATAGATTCGAACAGGGCCTTAAAATTACCTTTTCCAAAGGAGCGTGCGCCCCGGCGCTGAATGATCTCGAAGAACAGCGTTGGCCGGTCCTCGACGGGCTTTGTGAAGATCTGCAAGAGATACCCTTCATCGTCCCGGTCGACCAGAATGTTGAGGTCGCGCAGATCATTGATGTTCTCATCAATAGTGCCTACGCGCTCGATGAGATCGTCATAGTAGGTGTTGGGAACATTGAGAAACTGAACGCCTCTGCGGCGCAGTTCGCCAACCGTATGCAGAATATCGTTTGTTGCCACGGCGATGTGTTGGACGCCAGCACCATGATAGAAATCCAGATACTCTTCGATTTGGCTCTTCTTCTTGCCCTGTGCAGGCTCGTTAATCGGGAACTTGACGTAGCCGGAGCCGTTAGAGACAACCTTGGACATCAGAGCCGAATACTCGGTGGAGATGTCACTATCGTCAAACGTGATCAGAAGTTTGAATCCAAGCACGTCCTCGTAAAACTTCACCCAGGAGTTCATCTGGCCCAACTCGACGTTGCCGACGCAATGATCGACATACATAAGGCCAACAGGTTCGGTCTTGTATCCATCATCCATGGCCTTATACCCAGGCATAAATGCGCCCGTGTAGTTCTTGCGCTCGACAAACGTGTGGATCGTGTCGCCATATGTTTTGATCGACGCAACCACGACTTCTCCATGCTCGTCCGTCAGAACTGTTGGCCCCTGAACGCTACTGGCTCCGCGCGCAGTGGTTGCCTGCCACGATGCCCGCGCATCATCGACCCATAGGGCCAGAACCTTCACGCCATCACCATGCTTGGCGATGTGCTCTGTGATCGGGCCATCAGGGTGCATCGGCGTCGTAAGCACCAAGCGAAACTTGTCCTGCTGCAGCACGTACGATGCGCGGTCGCGCACGCCCGTCTCAGGTCCGGAATAGGCTACAAGCTGGAATCCGAATGCCGTCCGGTAGAAATACGATGACTGCTTCGCGTTGCCACAGTAGATCTCAATGTGATCAGTGCCGTTGAGCGGCAGAAAGTCTTCCGATGCGTTCATGGTCAGACAACGGGTTGGTGGTGAGTGGAAGGATAGGAAACAGGAGCATCCTGGTTGCCGATCTTCAGCAACAAAGCTGACAGTGCTCGGGATTGCTCGAGGGTGCCGGTGCTAATGCGAACACAGCCGGGAAGCCCGAATGCCGTCAGGGGGCGACTGATAAAGCCCCCTTCGAGAAGTGATCGATGAAAAGCGATAGCCTCATCGGCGGATCCCAGATCGACCATGATGAAGTTTGCGCTCGCATTGGCAATGCGCAAACCAGCTTGCCGTGCGGAAGTTTCCATCACAGCGAGACATTCGGCATTGAGCTCTACAGTTTGTCGTACAAAGTCCTGATCGTCCAGTGCAGCGATGGCAGCAGCACAGCCAATGCCGTTGGGGTCAAACGGAAGCTTTGTCCGATTGAGCCACTGGATAACATCCGGATCGCCGATTGCATAGCCAATTCGAAGCGAAGCCAGCCCATAGGCTTTGGAGAATGTTCGAAGTCGAATCACGTTGGGACGGCATGCATGTGCATCGGTGGGGTACGTCTGAGGATGCAAATGCCGAGCATATTCGATATACGCCTCATCAAGCACAACCAGGACATTCTCCGGCACACGATCGAGAAGTGCTTCGAGTTCTACTGAACCGATATGCGTGCCCGTAGGGTTGTTGGGATTTGCGATGTAGAGCACCTTCGTCGCAGCATCAATGGCATCGGCAAGCGCCACTGTATCATAGCGAAAGTCCGACGTTTGGGGCACTATCCTGCATTCTCTGTCGGCAGCAGCCACTGCGATGGGGAAGCTCACAAATGTCCCGGCACTGCTCAGTGCTGTCTGACCCGGCAGGAGAAAGGTCTTCATGATCTGATGGATGATGGCGTCACTCCCGTTGTGAACGGTGATGCATGCCGCATCAACTCCATGGAATGTTGCGAGCCGCATCCGGAGCGCATGCCCGCCATCGTTGTAGAGCTGAACATGGTCCAATGCTCGGATAGCAGCCTGGCGCGCCATAGGCGAACACCCAAGCGGATTTTCATTCGAAGCGAGCTTTTCGACGTGCTCAAGTCCGAATTGTGCTTTGATCTGCTCCGGCGTTGCACCGGGTGTATACGCCGAAATGTTCTGCAGATGGGGATTGGCCGTGATCATGGGCTACAAAACTACGAACCATGCCCCTATCTTCGCGGTCGCAATAGCCGAATGAACTCCGTGCCAGAAACAGCAAAATCACGTATCGTCATCATCTTCACAGGTGGCACTATCGCTTCAACGCTTGATGCGGAATGGGGTGGGGTGGTGCCAAGCATGTCGGGAGGTGAGATCCTTTCGCGCATACCCGGTATTCGGGCTGTAGCCGATATCACGGTCCATGAATACGGGACGTTCCCCGGGCCCCATATCACGACCGACCGGATGCTCGAGCTCTCCCGGATCGTTGCCGGCTATGTGGCTGATTCGTCTGTTGACGGGGTGGTTCTGACGCATGGAACGGATACGCTGGAGGAAACAGCATACTTTCTGGATTGCTCGGTACAGACCGAGAAGCCCATCATCGTTATAGGTGCCATGCGCAACAGTAGCGAGCCTGACTGGGATGGGCCCCGGAATCTGCGTGATGCCGTGACGGTGGCGGCTAGCGATGCCGCCAAAGGTTTAGGCGTTCTAGTGTGTCTCGGTGGTGTCATCACGGCCGCCTCGGAGACGTCCAAGACCGACACTCAGGAGCTCTCAACGTTTGCCAG
Source organism: uncultured Melioribacter sp. (assembly GCA_964393485.1). Taxonomy (GTDB): domain Bacteria; phylum Bacteroidota; class Ignavibacteria; order Kapaibacteriales; family Kapaibacteriaceae; genus UBA10438. The sequence continues at coordinate 3,011 of CAYMTW010000010.1, forward strand.
TTTCGACTTCGGCCCCGTTGGACGAATTTCCAACGGCATCGTGTTCATACACCGAACCCCGTTTCATCGGGAAACCTATTCGGTGAATGATCTCCCAACCTTTGTTCCGTTGCTGAAGTCATTTGCCGGCATGGATTCAACGTTGATTGAACTTGTACGCAGCCGTGATGTGACCGGCATGGTCATTGAGGCATTCGGCGTGGGTAACGTCACTCCCCCTGTTTATTATGCTCTCAAGGACGCTGTGCAGAATGGGATAACCGTTGTGCTGGTCTCGAGATGTCCTGTGGGGCGTGTTGAGCATATCTATGCCTACGAGGGGGCGGGACGTCATCTGCATGAGGCCGGTGTGATCTTTGCCGATTACCTCAATGGTCAGAAGGCCCGCATCAAGCTGCTGTGTGCACTCGGGGCAGGGCTCACGCGCGAGCAGATCAAGCATTCATTCGAATGGGCAGACGCCTCAGGGAGTGCCGCATGAGATCTACTCGCGCCATCATCGACCTTGATGCCCTGGAATGGAACCTCGCGCGCGTGCGGTCACGAGCCAATGGGAAGGCTGTTCTTGGCATGGTCAAAGCGAACTCCTACGGACACGGGATGACTCCCATCGCCAGAGCACTGGTCGAGTTGGGTATCGACGTCCTTGGCGTTGCGTTCGTCGATGAGGCCGTAGCCCTTCGTCGAAACGGGATGACATGTCCGATCCTCGTTCTCACTCCAGTTGAAATCCACGAGGTTGAGGCTGTTGTGGAGTACAATCTGATCACGGTGGGGTGCGATATGGAGCAATTGCGTGCCCTTTCGGAGGCAGCGCAGGCGCGCACCAGACGTGTCTCAGTGCATCTGTACATCGATACCGGTATGCTCCGCGAAGGTTTCCGTCCACACGATGCCGTCGAGGCTTCACGCGAAATCCGTTCGCTACCGGGTGTTATACTTGACGGGCTCTGCACTCACTTTGCCACCTCTGATGAGCCTGGAAGCTCCTTCCTGCGCGAGCAGTTATCCACCTTTGAGCAAACCCACCAAAAACTCGTCGATGACGGGTGTAGCTTTGCGTGGGTGCACGCCGCTAATACCGGAGCGCTGTGGCAGTCTTCGGAGTCTCATTTTACGCTTGTTCGTCCTGGCATTGCCATCTACGGTTATGCCCATGCTGGCAGCGACGAAATGACGCTCCGTCCAGTCATGTCGGTCCGGTCTCGGGTTGTGTCCAAACGGCGGGCCTGGCCCGGTGACACAGTCAGTTACGGGCGTCGGTACATGGTCACCGAGGAAACAACAATCGCCACGGTGCCGATCGGCTACGGCGATGGGTATCTGCGGAGTCTTTCTGGACATGCGGAGTGTCTCATCGGTGGACGGCGCTGTAGAGTTGTTGGCAGTATCTGCATGGATGAGTTGATGGTTGATGTTGGCGATGCCGAGGTCGCGATCGGCGACGAGGTTATCCTGATGGGGCGGCAATCTCATCCTGTTGGGCACGTCGAAAGCATCGATGCCTTGGAGCTTGCCGCGTGGGCTGGCACCATACCGTATGAGATCACGACAGCTGTATCTGGTCGGGTACCGCGAGAGTATGTTGGACGACTGGCCCGCATTGCGCTGGGCCATGAATGGGAGAATCAATAACCGGATGTATAGCGTTCGTCTGCAGAATTTCGAGGGTCCTCTTGACCTGCTGCTCTTCTTCATCAAGAGGGACGAGCTGGATATCTATGACATCCCGATCGCCTCAATCACACAGGAGTTCCTCGACTACGTAAAGGTGCTCGAGTTCCTGGATCTGGAGCTCGCCGGTGAGTTTGTGGTCATGGCATCAATGCTGGTGCAGATCAAGGCTCAGATGCTTCTGCCTCGTCAGGAGTCGGCGGCTACGGCACTGGGTGAGATCGATGAATCTGATCCGCGCGCTGAGCTGGTCAAGCGACTGCTTGAATACAAGCGGTTCCGTGAGGCATCGGATTCATTAATGCTCTCGGCCGAGAACCAGAAGTATGTTCTCTATCGTCAGCTTTTTGAAGCTGAAGAGATCCACGCTGCAGAGACCGGGGCATATCGCAATGCGACGCTATTCGATCTTCTCAAAGCACTCAAGCGTGCCATCGACAAGGCTCCAGAGCAGGCTGACCCGCACATCGTTGCGCAATTCCCGATCTCCGTTGAGGAAAAGGCCGAAGAGATCATGCATGTGTTGAAGTCGTCATCTTCAGCTTCGTTGTTCGCTCTTGTTGCCGGTCTGACGCGGCTTCATATCGTGGTGACGTTTCTGGCGCTTCTGGAACTGGCCAAAAATCAGCGCATCATGATTCGACAGGATATGCGACACGATGATATCATTATTGCCGAACGTTCCACCGCAGAGGCTGCCGAACAGCCGGCCGAACCAACGGAAGATCAACCCGAAGGAAATCTCGAATGACCGAACTTGAACAGCAGGCACTGCAGCGTGATATGCAGACGCGTGAGCTGCCATACTTCTTCACGCTCGATCGTCACGATCAATGCAGCGCTCTGGAAGCTCTCATCTTTGCCAGTGAAGAGCCCCTTACATGGCGCATGCTTCATCGCATCCTTGTGCTTGAGGACCCCTCGCACCAGTCACCTGGACAGCAGGCGCTGCCGCTTGAAGGGGATACGCCGGCTCCTGCCATCGAGGTTGTCGTGCCAACGTTTGATGTGCCCAAGGGCTACTTCGACGAACTCGTCGAGGAGATCAATGCTAATCTCGAAACCGCCGCACGCCCGTACCGCATCGTGAAGATCGCCGGTGGCTTTCAGTTTGCTACCACGCCGCAGCATGGTATGCTGGTACAGCGACTGCTCAAAGCGAAGAACCGTAAGCGCCTGACGCAGGCGGCACTGGAGACCGTTGCCATTATTGCCTACCGTCAGCCGATCACCAAAGGTGAGATTGATGCCATCCGTGGCGTCAATTCCAGTGAAGTTGTGAATTCTCTTGTTGAGAAGGGGCTCGCCGGCATGGTAGGACGTTCGGAAGCCCCAGGTAAGCCGTTGCTCTATGGAACAAGTGAGGAGTTTCTTCGTGTGTTTGGCTTGAACTCCCTGTCGGATCTTCCAAAGTTGCGGGAGATCGACGATCTGCTCAAGACCACTACGACCATGATCGACACCGACGAATCATTCTCCATCCAGACGGATCATCGCACTCTGCGCAAGCAGCTGGCGCTGCTGCTTGAAGGTGAATTGCCCACTGTGGGTGCCGCTGACGCTGTGGCTCAGGATACGACGGAGGCCACATCCGGGGCATACTGGCAAACGCCGATCGAACAGGCAGAGATCGGCGAGGAATCAGATGAACAGGAGCCCCTTGACGAGGAATCGCAGCCGCCGGTCACTGAATAATGACCAAGCCGTCGTAGCATAACTCAACGCCCGAGGGAAGTTCGGCCGAGTCGCGTTTGTGGAGGATCTGATGTGCGATGTGCGTCAGGTAGGTGCGTTTCGGACGCAGCAGTTCAACGATCGCCAATGACTCACCGATGGTAAAGTGCGTTGGATGCCGTTCCCACCTCAGTCCGTCGAGGATCAATACGTCAAGGTCGTGCAACAACTCCAGGGATGACGCGGAGATGAAGTTCGTATCCGTGCAATAGGCGAACGACCCTATGCGATAGCCGTTGACGCGCATACGCTCGCCGTGACGCATTGGTATCGGAGTGAGTTCTACGTCTCCGATCATAAACGGCGCGTCATCGATGACATGGACATCGACATTTGGTACGGAAGCACCGGTTGATTCAACGAGTCCAAAGGCATAGGGGAAGGTCGAACGCAGCACGTCGATGGTCTGGTTCATTGCGTAGATGTCCACGGCCTTGCCTCTTCGAAAGGCATACGGGCGCAGGTCGTCAAATCCGCCGATGTGATCAAAGTGGTGATGCGTATAGACTACTGCATCGATCTCCAGCACGTTGTGAGCTAGCATCTGCTGGCGGAAATCCGACGACGTATCGATGACGATGCGGGTCGACTCACTCTCGACCAGGAGGGAAGTCCGAAGCCGCTTATCTCTCGGATCGGTGCTCGTGCATGTTGCACATTCACAGGCTACTGTCGGCACGCCCGTTGATGTGCCACTACCGAGGACCGTGAACTGCATCAGACGTGACGCTCGGCGTGGTAGGAGCTGCGGACGAGTGGACCGGATTCGACGAGGTTGAATCCCATACGCAGCCCCTCGACCTCGTAGTGTTTGAACTCGTCAGGGTGAACGAACCGGTCAACCGGTAGGTGATTCTTGGTCGGCTGAAGGTACTGTCCAAGCGTGAGGACATCAACGCTAACCGTTGCAAGTTCGACCATTGTCTCGAGAATTTCCGTCGGTGTCTCACCGAGTCCCAGCATGATGCCAGTCTTGGTGCGCATGCCGAGATCTTTGGCTCTGCGCAACACCTCAAGGGTCCAGTGAAAGCGGCCCTGTGGACGGACATGCTTGTAGAGCCGCGGGACGGTTTCGGTGTTGTGGTTTAGGACGTCGGGTTTAGCATCGACAATGCGTTGCAGGTTGTCGAGATTTCCTTTGAAATCAGGGATCAAAACCTCGATCGTGGTTTGTGGAGATGCCTGACGCACGGCCAGGATCGTCTCAGCCCAGATGACCGACCCACCATCTTTGAGCTCGTCGCGGTTGACGGACGTTATGACAGCGTGTTTGAGGTTCATTGCGGCCACAGCTTCTGCAACCCGTCGCGGCTCATCATGATCGACGGGAAGGGGGCGCCCGGTCTTCACAGCGCAGAAGCCGCATGATCGCGTACACGTATCGCCATGGATCATAAATGTGGCCGTTCCGGCGTTCCAGCATTCCGATATGTTCGGGCAGCGTGCTTCTTCGCAAACCGTATGAAGTGCTTTGGATCGCATCATCGATTTGATGCGGGCGTAATCGTCTCCACCAGGAGCACGCACCTTCAGCCACTCAGGTCGTCGGGCTGAAGTCTGCTCTGGTGTCTGGATGACGGGAAGGTCAAAGGTCATTGGTCGTATTCTCGTCGGTCACTGTGGTGAAAGTCCGGGACGGATGCGCTTAACGATGGGGCGGATTGCCTCGAGGTAGGTCGTAGGGGACTTGTAAATGTCCTTCGCCTGATTTGTAGCGTCGGCCAGCATCGATTCCATGTCGTAGATGTAGCAGTTGATCAGCACACGGTCGCCGCGCAACTGGAAGTTACCCTGAACAGCCTTTTGGGCCTTTAGATTTCGTACGGCCTTCCACATGTCGGATTCATACTGTGGATTGTCTGGATCAAGATTGAGATCCGCCAGAGCCAGCTCTACGCTGTCTGCGGGGACGATCTGATACGAGGCACCACTCGGGTCTGCTTCTAGCAAGGCGGATCGCAGCGAGTCGGCAAACTGGTAGTTCCACGGGTTGTATTTGATGTCGTGGGCCATGTTCCGGAATGGCAACACCACCACGCGAACCTGCGCTGAGGATGAGAGCGGCAGCGCAAAGAAGCCGATAATGAGAAGTGTCAGGCGAATCGATTTCATAAGTGAACTCCCGTGCATACAACGTGGTGCAAAACTATGGACGCGCAACAAATCGTAGACCGGAGATCCCTGTAAGCCGAATTCTGTCTTCCCGTCCGGAAAGACGGGGAGGCAGTCATTTTTCTGGGATCGGTGTCGCCACCGACCTCAAGCGATCTACCCGAGCGACGTTTGCCCCCTTTCGAGGGCGGAGGATGACGAACAGCCATCCGATGCCGAAACATCCGGCGCTCTGCTTGATCTTGCTCCGTGCGGGGTTTACCGGGCAGAACGGTCACCCGCCTGCCGGTGGGCTCTTACCCCACCATTTCACCCTTACCTGTGTCCGTGCAGGCACGGACCATCGGCGGTATCTTTCTGCTGCACTTTCCGTTGTCTCGACGACCCACCCGAAGGTTGGCCGGCTTGACACCTTCCAGTTAGGAAGCGCACTGTTCTGCGGAGTTCGGACTTTCCTCTGTCCGAAGGCCGAAGCCTCCGAGGCAGCGACTGCCCGGAATCCCCGACACTACGATTGTTGTCATTCAAGAAAGTGTGGTCACGGGGCTAACCACTCGCCGACCTATGCACCGGCTTCAAGAAGCTGCTCAATATCCACGGCAACATCCTCGGTGAAGAGGATTCTTCCGCAGCTCTCGCAGGTGTAGAGACGATCACGCTGGTACTTCATCTCCATGATGCGCTGCGATGGAATCGCAGAGTAGCACCCACTGCAGGAGTTCTTGCGAAGTGCCACGGCGGCCTCGTTGTGGAATGTGCGAATGCGCTCGTACTCAGCCTCAAGTGTATCGTCGAGTTTGGCGATGATCTGAAGGCGAAGTGCGATGAACTTCTTCAGATCCTCGTTCTGGTCGCCTGACATTGCTTCGAGGGACTTTTCCTTATCGACCAGTTTCTCACGAGCCTCGTCAAGTTCGGCCTGCTGCTGAGTAAGTGTGGCAGTAAGGTTTTCCTCGGTCACGCCTGCTGTTCGCAGCCGCTCTTCAAGATCGGCGCGTTGTTGCTTGAGGTGATCGATCTCCTTTGTGATCGCATCGAACTCACGGTTGTTCTTGACCTGGAACTGCTGTTGGGCCAGCTTCTGCTCCTTGTCATGACTTTCCTGCATGGTTACGTGCGCTGTACTCCGCAACTGATGGAGCTCCTCGATCGCGGCCGTGGTCGCGTCAACAGCATCCTGCTTCGTGCGAACGACCTTCTCGATCTTCTTCACTTCCACGGGTAGGTCGCCAAGTTCGTCGTGTAGCTCGTCAAGTTCGGCATCGACGGCGGCCAGTTGGGCAAGAAGTTGGACTTGTTGTTCCATGCGTGCTCCGGGAGATGATGTTAGGAGATCTCTGAAAATTCTGTTTCACTGATGTTTTGGGTCAGGCCGTACCTGACCGGATTTGGGCAGATTTTGCTGACGTGGATCGTGAACGCGCTGGTATGCCTTCTGAGCTCTTCTGCCATGCCCTCGGCAACAAACTGTTCCATTTCGTAGTGCCCGGCATCGATCAGGCCGATCACCCCAATAGCGGCATGGAAAGCGTGATACTTCACGTCCGCCGTGATAAAGACATCTGCGATGCCGACAACGCTGGGATAGAATGACATGCCGCTTCCGGCCACCAGCGCTACCGTTCGAACCCGTCGTGATGGGGCCGGACTGTAGCGCAGGGAGGCTCCGCACACAGCGGTCACCCGAGCAAGGAGTTCATCAAAGTCAACATCGCAGGAGGTGAGAAGCCCCATACCCACTTCAATGTCTGCCTCGATCTGCACATGCGGGTTTGGCTCAATCGTCCGAACGGCTGTCAGGCCTAGCTTGTCGGCAAGAAGTCGATTCGTGCCTCGCGGATGCGCGTCAAAGGCCGTGTGGACGCAATAGACCGAGAGGTTAGACTGAATACATCGCAGCACCAGTCTGCTCACGCGATCGCTCGCATCAAGTCTAGTAAGGGGCGAATAAATGAGCGGGTGAAACGTTATAATCGCTTCCACGCCGAGCTCGTTCGCCTCGCTTACGACCTCATCGGTGATCTCCATGCAGCACAAGGCGGATTGCACGGTTTTGGACGTACCTCGGATCTGCAGCCCGACGTTATCGCCGGGCATGGCGCTTTCCAGGGGGAAGGCCGCTTGAAGGGTACGCTGAAAGTCATCCACGGTCATCAGGCACTAAGCTACGGAAAATGAAAGGATTAGCAATGTTATCCACATCGACGTCGGACGTAGATTTGCTCCAGTGACCCGATCTACCCTTACCATCCCTGACGGTTTTTTATCCAGATCGGCCCTGATCGGCCTGGTTGTCCTCGTGTGCGTGCTGTCTCCAGCGCGATCCCAGGTTACAGGTGGCGACCTGCCGGCAACCGACACGACGATCATGTTTCGGCCGGTGCGCCCCTTGTTGGATGACGTCACGAATCACGCCGTAGCATACAACAGCGCGGGAATGTCGCTATTGTTCTCATCCAGTGGATGGGCCGTAGGGGGCTATTACGGGCTCGAGATCGGTGAAGGTGTGACCTTGAACTTTGATGCCTTCATAACAGGGCGTAGAAATACCGATGAGTTTGAGAACGCCCTTTTGAATGGAACTATGCTGGTGGTAGCCGAGAAGGTTAACCGATTGTTGATGATACCTCTGACGGTCTCGATTCAGTACCGGCTATTCCGGGAAACACTGCAGGAGACCTTTCGGCCGTTTGTGACCTTCGGAGGCGTGGCTGCCACGATCCTCAGGACGCCATACATCGACTACGACAATTACGGATCACCAATACGGTTCTACGAATTCTTCGAATCGTTCGGTTATTCGACTACCTACGTGCGGCCAGGGGCGATGATCGGTTTTGGTGCCGTCTTTGGTCCCGTTGGCAAGGGGAACCAGGTTGGAGTAAACCTGAAGTACTACACCGTGCCATTCGGCGGACAAGGCCTAGAGAGTATGCGATTTAGTCCCATCGCGGACTTTGGTGGATTGGTCATTTCCATGACCATTGGCTCAGCATGGTAGGGGGCAGGCTACTTCCATGAGTAACGAAGATCTATCTGAGCCGACGGGCAACCGCATCGAGTTTACGATGCGCGCCATCGGGGTGGTCCGCACCGCAGCCCAGAAGCCATATGATGCCGCGCGCCAGCCGGATTGGGATGAGGCGCATCAGGCAGCAACGATCGAATTGTATGCCGGAATGAACTTTGAGCAGGCCCTTCGTGATCTTGACGGCTGCGATCGCATCTGGCTTCTGACGGTGTTTGACCGGGTGAAATACTGGAAGCCCCTTGTTCAGCCACCACGAGGACGTATCAAGCGCGGTGTTTTTGCAACACGTTCACCCCACAGACCCAATCCGATCGGTCTGAGCTGCGTGCGTCTCATCGGAATCAGCGGACGCATTCTTCACGTTGAAGACACCGACCTGCTCGACGGGACACCGGTCCTTGACATCAAGCCCTACGTGGCCTACGCTGATGCCTTCCCAGAGAGCTCGCTCCCGTGGATGGACGGGATAGACGCACGGCCGTTTGAGGTGCTTTGGGAGTTAGACCCAAGCTCCATACAAGCCGATCATCGCACCTACGTCGAGCGGGTACTTTCGACCGACCCGTTGCCGCATCCGTATCGTCGAATCCGTGCCGATGAAGACGGCACCTATATCCTCTCGGTAGAGCGCTCACGAATTCGCTACAGCATTGTCGAATCAACCGTTCGCATCATTGGATACACCGTAGATTTGCGGTAATGAATGACATCCGCACGCTTCTTCGGAAGCGAATATTGATGCTCGACGGCGCCATGGGAACCATGATCCAGCGCCTCCGGCTCACAGAGGAAGATTACCGCGGCGAGCGCTTCGCTGCGCACGAAAGTGCATTGAAGGGTAACAATGACTTGCTGGTGCTGACGCAACCAGATGCCATCCGATCGATTCACCTTGAATATCTGCGTGCCGGAAGCGATATCATCGAAACCAACACCTTCTCGTCAACTCCGCTCGGACAGGCCGAATACGGTCTCGGCCATCTTGCTCGTGAGATCAGCCGCAAAGGGGCGGAGCTGGCTCGTCAGGCAGCCGACGAGATGACACGTCGCACACCCGACCGTCCACGCTTTGTTGCTGGATCAATCGGGCCGACCACAAAGATGTTGTCGATGTCACCCGACGTCAACGATCCTGGTGCCCGGGCGGTGACCTTTGATCAGATGCGAATGTCATTCCGGGAACAGATTCTTGGATTGGTTGAAGGGGGCTCCGATCTCATCCTGCTGGAAACCATCACCGACACACTCAACGCGAAGGCAGCGCTGAAAGCCTGGGCAGAGATCGTCGATGAACAGGGTTTGGCAACCCCGATGATGATCAGTGGTACAATTACGGACATGTCCGGACGGACGCTGTCGGGTCAGACACCAGCGGCATTCTGGACCTCTGTGGCCCATGCCCGGAATCTGCTGTCTGTGGGATTGAATTGTGCCCTCGGATCAGCCATGATGCGCCCCTTTATCGAGGAGCTTTCAACGGTCTCCAGTGCCTACGTTTCGCTCTATCCCAATGCCGGTCTTCCCAATGCCATGGGCGGTTACGACGAAAGTCCAGAGTACATGGCGGACCAGGCCCGGGAGTATGCCGATGCCGGCTTTTTGAATATCCTCGGCGGATGCTGCGGGACCACTCCAGACCACATTCGTGCCATGGCCGAAGCGGTGGCCGAGTGCCGTCCGCGTGCGTGTCCAGTGCCGACGACGAATATGCGTCTAAGTGGGCTGGAGATGGTTGAGATTCGGCCCGAGACCAACTTCGTCAACGTGGGCGAGCGCACGAATGTCTCTGGCTCACGAGCGTTTGCGAAGATGATCCTCAACAGCGAGTATGAACGTGCTCTCGATGTGGCTCGTCAGCAGGTGGAGAATGGCGCGCAGATCATTGACGTCAACATGGACGAGGGGCTGCTCGATTCTGAGCAGGCAATGACGACGTTTCTGAATCTCATTGCCGCCGAGCCGGATATCTCTCGTGTGCCGGTGATGATCGATTCGTCAAAGTGGACCGTACTCGAGGCCGGGTTGCGCTGCATCCAGGGCAAGGGAATCGTCAATTCAATTTCGCTCAAGGACGGGCATGATGAGTTCGTACGTCGTGCAACTCTGTGCCGCGATTACGGTGCTGCGATTATCGTTATGGCCTTTGATGAAACGGGTCAGGCCGACACGCTGCAGCGTCGCATAGACATTTGCTCGCGTGCCTACGGTGTGCTGACCAGCGAGGTCGGATTTGACCCTCATGACATCATCTTTGATCCAAACGTGTTAACGGTTGCTACCGGGATCGATGAGCACAACAACTATGCTGTGGACTTCATCGAGGCTACGCGCTGGATCAAAAAGAACCTTCCTCATGCCAAGGTCAGCGGCGGCATCAGCAATATCTCGTTTTCGTTTCGCGGCAACGAGCCCGTGCGACGGGCAATGCACACGGCCTTCCTCTACCATGCGATCTCGGCTGGTCTGGATATGGGAATCGTCAATGCCGGCCAGATCGATGTGTATGACGAGATTCCCAAGGACCTGCTCGAACACGTCGAAGACGTCATCCTGAATCGACGATCAGATGCTACGGAACGCATGCTGGCATTTGCGGCTACGGTCACGGAACAGCGTTCCGGTGATGGATCCGTCGAGGCCTGGCGCGAGCAGCCGCTGGCTGAACGCCTCAAGCATGCCCTCGTCAAGGGAATCACCGAGTTCATTGATATCGATGTCGAGCAGGCCCTGCAGGTCTATCCCGCGCCCCTTTCGATCATCGAAGGGCCGCTGATGGATGGGATGAATCACGTCGGCGATCTCTTTGGTGCCGGCAAAATGTTCCTGCCGCAAGTGGTCAAGAGTGCGCGGGTGATGAAGAAGGCCGTGGCCATTCTCACACCGCGAATGGAAGAAGAAAAGCGTCGGCTCGGAACCGTACAACAGCACAGCGGCGTGGTGGTTATGGCCACCGTCAAAGGCGACGTGCACGATATCGGCAAGAATATTGTCGGCGTGGTTTTGGGCTGCAACAACTACAAGGTCGTTGACCTTGGAGTGATGGTTCCGGCGGAGAAGATCATCGACGCAGCCATCGAAGAGGGGGCCGACGTGATCGGCCTTTCGGGGTTGATCACACCCTCGCTTGACGAGATGGTTCATGTTGCCAAGGAGCTGGAACGTCGAGGTGTTGCAAAGCCCCTTCTCATCGGCGGGGCGACCACTTCCAGAACGCATACGGCGGTAAAGATTGCGCCGGTGGCATCCTTCCCGGTGATCCATGTTCTCGACGCATCAAAGGCCGTCCCGGCTGTCGGTGCGTTGCTCTCCGCCGATGGCAATGCAGAGTTTACCGCGTCAATCCGGGCAGAGTATGAACGCGTTGCACGTGAATACGCACGTCGCTCGGATGCCAAGGACTACGTCTCGCTGGAAGCAGCACGCGCAAACGCTCTTATGGTGGATCCGGCGCTCATGGCACCTGCACCATTGCACCCGGGCGTGCATGTCTTTGACAACATCGATCTGGGTGAGCTTCGACAGTATATCGACTGGACGCCATTCTTTCTTTCCTGGGAGTTACGGGGGCGGTTCCCGGCGATCTTTGATGATCCAGTTGTTGGTGCACAGGCACGAACGCTCTATGACGATGCCACGGCGCTCCTCGATACTATCGTTGCGCAGCAAGCCTTCCGCGCCCGCGCCACGTGCGGGTTGTTCACCGCGCGGCGCACAGATCCCGATGAAGTGGTCGTTGACGCAGGCACGACCTTGCACTTCCTGCGACAGCAGGGTAGGAGGGCCTCGGGACTCAATCACTTGTCACTCGCAGACTTCATTGTGCATCAAGACCAGGTAGCTGCTGGCCAGTCTGACCACATCGGAGCATTTGCGGTTTGCATCGGTGAAGGTGTTGACGAGATGGCTTCGAGGTTCGCGGCTGATCACGATGATTACTCTGCAATCCTTGTTAAAGCACTGGCAGACCGTCTTGCAGAAGCCTGTGCTGAATGGCTACATGAGAAAGTGCGTCGCGAACTTTGGGGGTACGAACAGGCTTCGTCCCATTCCATTGAGAATCTTCTCAGTGAGGATTATCAGGGAATTCGGCCTGCGCCAGGCTACCCAGCCTGTCCAGACCACACCGAAAAGACGACTCTGTTCCGCCTACTTGATGCTCCGAATACAACAGGCGTAACTCTGACGGAAAGCATGGCTATGATGCCAGCTTCCAGTGTTAGTGGCTGGTACTTTGCCCATCCGCAAGCCAGCTATTTTGCTGTGAACGGAATCCTTACGGATCAGCTGTCCGATTACGCGCGGCGCAAGGGGCTGGATGAACAGGAAGCTGCGCGTTGGCTTGCACCAAATCTTGTCGAAGGTAGGTAAATGTACCCACAGCCTGTATCGGTGGCAATTCTCGGAGGTGGTGCTGGCTCTAATGCAGACGCCCTTATCCGTCACGGCTTGCAGGCCGAAGCCCCGTACAGAGTGCGGTTGGTCATTTCGACCAAGTCTGACGCCGGCATTGTTGGTATTGCCCACTCGCACGGTATCACCTGTGTTGTGCTGCCGAAGGACGGGTGGGAAGAGTCGTTAGACCTCTGCCTGCGGGAGCACGTTATTGAGGTATTGACCCTGGCTGGGTTCATGCGCAAGTTGCCGGAGAGCACCATCGCTCTCCTCGGTGGCAACGTCCTCAACGTCCATCCCGCTCTTCTCCCCAAGTATGGAGGGGCGGGAATGTATGGAATCCATGTTCATCGTGCCGTGCTGGCAGCCGGTGAGAACGTCTCTGGAGCAACCGTCCATAAGGTTACCGGTATCTATGACGAGGGGGCAGTCATCGCACAGCAAAGCCTGCCTATCACTGATAACCCGACGGCGGAAGACCTCCAGCAGCGCATCAAGCATCTCGAGCACGAAGTGTATCCAAGAGCACTAGATGTATTCTGCACGTCCTTGTTGCACGCCAGCGGAGTGACAACTGCCGTGCCTCGGCAAGGAGATCTTCGATGACCACCCAAATTTCTACCGAAACAGATTTGGGGAGAAAAATTGTTTGACTAATTCGCCTAAAATCAGAATATTGTCCGATGCTCTTTCGGGAGAAGTGTATTCGTACGCATGTAACGGAACACCTTTCCTGCTGTTATTAGCCCGAACAGAGCTCTGTCGAGCAAAAAATGAGAAACCAAAAACACATACTTCATCACAGTTTCTTTGAGGTTTGCATGAACCGCAGACTGCTATTCCTTGTACTCACGATGGGGCTTGTTGGCGTTTCGCTGGCAATGGCTGCCGATGGTAAGGATGGCGAGGACGTGTTGCGTAAGAGTGGACAACGCACACCTGTTGCGTCGTATCCACAACCGTTCACAGCAACGGGACCGAACGCACGCACAAACCCCGCCATTTCTACGGGCTATTACTTCGTGGATTCAGACGACGAAGCACCAGACTTCTGGCGTCCAGATCCGTCGCAGTTTGTCGACACCCTAACAGAGCCTGGCACATGGCGCCGTATTGTTTCTGGCGCGAAGCAGCTGCCAAACTCTTACTGGACCGATCCGACCCAGAACGTGTATGGTGGATGGGCCTTCTTCCGTAATCCGGGAGATGCGCGTGACTCCACCGACAACGCCTTTGCGGGACCGATTTCGATCGGTTTCCCGTTCTTCTTCAACGGCGTGCGTCAGGATTCGTTCTACGTGTCGACGAACGGTCTGATTGCTCTTTCGAACCGCCGCTACTTCTACACGATTGACCAGTATGGATATCCCATCGCTCGTACATCATTGGAAGTACGTCCTGGCGTCATCTCAGCCTACGATCCGATGTCGGACGACACGCGCAGTCGCACCGGAGACGGAATGGCAGATGCAACGGCAGACAACTGGGGCTTCAACAACGTTGCGTGCGGCGGTTCGCCGACAACGGCAACAGGTGGTATCCGTACAACGACAAACCGTATGCTCGACGCTGCTGGTCTGTCGGCGGTTTGGGGTTCGACCCTTCCACAGCTGATTGCTCCGGCATGGGACGACCTTCAAGTTTCGGTCTATAACTCCGGCGACAACGCCGTTGATGACTTCTCACGTGTGTATTACAAGCGCTCACCATCGAATGACAAGCTTGTTATCTACTACGTCAATCTGACGCCAATCGGTGCCAAAACGGCCCGGGTCGGTGGTATTCAGTGGAATGTCACCTTCGTTGCTAACAACCGCCCGAACGCAGGTGAGCACTACCGATTCTCGCTGCAAGTAACCCTGAACCGCAATGACAGTTCGGTCACCGTCCAGTATGAGCGATTCTCGGGACTTGCGCCGCGTACGGCACTGCAGCCGCACCCTGCCACGGTTTGGATGCGCTGTAATTCAACGGTCGGTGTCACAGGCCCTGCACGACGTCTGAATTGGTCGGGCTTCCCTTCGGTGATGCCAACGCCAACGACTCTGGATTTCAATACTCCGAAGTACATCCAAAGCACGGAGTATCTCTACAATGTAGATACTGATCCCGTTGGTGGCGTTCGTGCGATCAGCTCGCGCAATGACGACAACACCGTGCCGAAGGACTTCCTTGCGATCAAGTTCAAGCAGTTCCGTAACACGGTCCGCGTTATCAACGTGTCGTATCGCGTGCGCCAGCAGAACAACAACGCAAACCTTGCTTTCTCAGTGGTTGTGCCTCCGGCAAACGCGAACAACTACGAACTTCTTGCTGGTGAGGATCGCCTTGGTGCTATCCAGCCGGTTGCTATTGTTCAGAGCTTGACGAATGACATCCAGGGTCCGCAGGGTGTGAACTATGTGCCGCAGGGTACGAACTTCCGCGTCCGCTTCCGCATCGTCAACGAAGCCACGGGCAAGATCGTGTACAACACATCGCGTGCTGTAACAGATGCTGCTCTGCGTGACACCAATATCTCGCAGGTCTTCCGTTGCGACATCAATGGTGTCAACCAGCCATATCAGCCAGCAGGTACATTCGTACTTCCATACGAATTCATCAAGGTTATCTTCCCTCCGTTTGAGCCTAATCCGTTCATTGATGACCAGATTGGTCGCCTGCTGACAACGGTGATTGCAGAACCAAAGGACTCTCTCAATCAGCCAATTGGTGACCAGTGGCCGTTTGACGACACGACAAGTATCCGCATCTTCTCGATGCGTCGTCTCACGTCGTTCTCTGATGATGTCAACGAGTATCACCTCATCGGTGGTGCAGCCATGCCTTCTGTACTCAAGTGGGTGAACATCGAAGCAGAAGTAGTTGACGGTGACGAAGCGACGAACAACCCACCGCCACCACGGGGTGAATATGCGGCAGCAAACGCTGACATCTTCCGTCTTAAGTCGCCTGTTATCAAGCTTAACCGCTGGAACCTCGCTAACGTCGACATTCCGCCAGCGGGTCAGTACGGTGGTGATGAAATCCGCTCATTCCCGATCAATCTTGTTCGTCGCAAGCGGGCGGTTCTTTCGATCTCCTATCAGCGTTCAGGTAAGCTCACGAACATCGGACGTGGATTCTCTGATAATCGTCTTATCGGCCCTGAACACCGCGTGAATATGCTTGCAGTAAACGGCTTTACTCCAGGCTACCGCAACCCTGACCAAGTGTTTGTTGAATTTGCTCGCCCATCGAGCGATGGTATCACAGGTATCACGAATATCCAGAACTGGATCCTTGACTACCAGTCACGCGGAACTGCGTATATGCAGCCATTCCGTATCTGGGGCGGTGGTGGTTCAGCTCGCGGTTTCGACCTGGCTGACTACAACCTTCAGCTGAACAACACGGCAACACCGCCACTTGGTGGTCTCCGTGAAGACTTGTTCGACGATGGTAAGGATGCTGAATACTACAAGATCACTGTTCCAATTCCTGACACGGTGCTTCGCTGGGTCAATGAAGGTGCTCGTAACTTCCGCTTCCGCATTCGTGCGAGCTGCGTGATGAATTCACAGCCACCAGCTCCATCGGACGACGAAGACGCATTCTTCATTGACAACGTAAAGCTGCTCTATCCAGACGAAGTCACTGACATCGAGTTCAGCAATATCCAGTTGATCTGGCCATACACGATGGCTCCTGCATCGCAGGCCACTCGCGTGCCAATCCGTGTTAAGCTGTCGAACAACACGAACATTGCAGCTCCTGCTTTCTCGGTGCGTCTCCAGATCAAGCCTGATGGAAACGAAGACCAGCAGATTTATTGCCGTAGCATCACAGTTCCTACGCTCGCTGGTAACCGCGAAGTGATCCTTCCATTCCCGGATGCCAACTTCCGCACAACAACACCAGGAAACTACAAGGTTACTGGACGCATCTTCTTCCCAGGTAATGACCTTGACACCCTGAACGACTCTACGTTCACGATGTTCCGTATGACGTTTGGTCCTTCGTTTGCCTACGAGACGAATCCAAACAATCCGGTCAACGATGTTCCGAAGCTTCAGTTCACTGGTATAACAGGCAAGGGTCTGAACCACGGTGGTAACTCGCTCGGCGCTCAAGCATCAGGATGGCAGTCAAGCCTGACCGGTCCAACCGTGCAGTATACAGCAGGTTCGACGTGGGGCACATTCCCACAAGGTGTTGACAACGGAACCGGTGCTGATGCTGGTAACGCGTCAGGTCAGATCGCAATGCGCTTTACGCTGTATTCACAGGATACGCTTGCCGGTTATCAGGCTTTCTGGGCTGAACTCAACCAGGACGTACTGAATATCTCGTTCTCGCTCTACCGCGACCAAGGCGGTCTGCCAGGTGACGAGCGCGTAGCTAACTCGACGATCCTTCGTCGTCGTGGTGAAGATGAAACCGGTGCGTTCACAGAGCCGCAGTTCGGTAAGTACGTCACGTATCTGCTTGCAACTCCAGTTGTCATCGCTCCTGGCGATTACTGGGCTTCGGTTGCTCAGATGGGTACGGAAGGTTACGAACTTGGCGCTTCTGAGACACGGATGGGTCTTGTAACGACTCTGTACTCCGATGTTCCGACGTTCGGTCTTGGCAACCGCTCATTGCTGGTTGACAAGAATTTCCGCGTCCGTAACCGCGCAGGTTCGCTGCTGAACGACAACCGTTTTGCCTATGAATTGACGCGATTCAGCGGCGACTGGGTGCCATTTACACCGACGATCGGTAACCCTGGATATGCTCACCTTGACGCTATGGGTACGAGCCTTGGTTATGCAACATTCACTCGTGGTTCATGGATCCCGCTCCTGCGTCCGTTCTTCGGTAATCGTTCGTTCTCGAACCCACCGATCTTCGTTCCTTGCGAACAAACACCGGTGGAACTCTCCTTCTTCGATGCGCGTGGTCGCGCTGCCGGAGTTGATCTCTTCTGGGAGACAGCAAGCGAAAAGAACAACGTTGGATTCCACGTTGAGCGTCGTGCTGTGAAGGAAGTAACGAACCTCACTGGCAAGGCTGCCCTCTCATGTATCGATGAAACATCGAAGGCTGAGAATCCATGGAAGTCCGTCGGATTTGTCAACGGTGCTGGAAACTCAAACACAACGAAGAACTACAAGTACTTTGACGCCGATGTCACATCGGGCACATCGTATGAGTATCGTCTGCGTCAAGTGGATGCCAGCGGATCGATGAATTTCTCGAACATTGTCAGCGTGGAATTCGGATCGGCTTCAGAAGTTGCACTCAACAGCAGCTTCCCGAACCCAACAGCCGGCAAGACCACGTTTACGTTCACAATCCCATCCAGCTCGAAGGTCAAGCTCGAAGTATATGACCTCATGGGCAATGTCGTCAAGACAGTTTACAACAATGTTGTGGCCGGTCAGCAGACGCCATATGCAGTTGAATGGGATGGACGCGGTGAAGATGGCGTGGATGTTGCGAGCGGCTCGTACATGTACAAGCTCACCGTTGGTGAGACGGTACTTTCGAAGACCCTCACGATCGTTCGCTAAGTCAAAACAGTCTAGCAATCATAAAGCCCTCGACGCGTCAGCGTCGGGGGCTTTTCATTTTCTGCACATATTCGCAGCTATGAATCATCTAACCCATACAAATGATGTACGTGAAGCGCTTAGGCTTCAGCGACGTTCAATCGATCTTATTGAGCAGAATCTTGATGGCGAGTACCTTCGCGCGGTTGAATCGATCCTGTCGGCTTCATCAATTGTCTCTACCGGCATCGGCAAATCTGGTTTTGTAGCACGAAAGTTTGCGGCTTCGCTGACAAGTCTCGGAGTTTCAGCCTCTTATATTCACGCTGTTGATGCTCTGCATGGAGATCTTGGTGCGCTAACGAAGGGGAACGTTCTTGTGATGTTCTCAAAGAGTGGTGATACACGGGAGTTGATTAACCTTCTTGACGTTTTGCCTGAGCAGAATGGAAGTGTGATCTGTATAACGGCTCGACGTGGTTCGACGATCTCGCAGCGATCGGATGTTACACTGTTGGCTCCAATTGAGCAGGAGTACGATAGAATGAACATACTGCCGACGGCAAGTACCACCGCGGCGATGATCGTTGCTGACCTGCTTGTTATGTCGGTAGCTCATGCAAAACCGGACATGTTGGATGTCCTTTCAAGGACGCATCCTAACGGATCAATTGGATCGCTTCTCGGCCGCCGTGTGTGCGATCACATGCATCAAGGAGAAGATCTCCCAGTTGTGCGGGAAGGGGCCTCCCTTGAGGCAACCATTCACATGCTCGACAAGTACGCACTCGGAATTGTCTGCGTTGTTTCCGCCGAAAACAGGCTTTGCGGCATTCTTACCGATGGCGATGTTCGCCGTCTGGTGGAGCGCGGTACGGCTCAATCGTCAATTCGTATTGACCAGGTTATGACAACGG
Source organism: uncultured Melioribacter sp. (assembly GCA_964393485.1). GTDB lineage: Bacteria > Bacteroidota > Ignavibacteria > Kapaibacteriales > Kapaibacteriaceae > UBA10438. Next base: position 22,387 of record CAYMTW010000010.1, read on the forward strand.
AACCAACGACTATAGAAGTTGATGCTTCATTGCATGAGGCATTGCAGAGGATGGAGGCACGTGAGCGCGCTATTGCCGTGCTACCCGTTATTGAGACTGAAACCAATACCCTGCGTGGCGTGATCCGTCTTCATGATGTTGTCCGTGCGCAGATGGCGGGGTAGAGGCCTATCAGGCTGAGCACTGTTAGCGTACAGACCGCGCTGGTGCACGCAGTATTGGAGCTTCGTTCTGGCGATTTCGTCGTGGTTTGGCAGCTGTTTTCAACCGTTGTGGCCGCTTGGCTCGCAGATCATCTCGACGCTTAAGACTTTCCTTTTTGCGTACAGTGCGGATCGAATCCCTGCGTTGTTGTTCACGGATTGAATCTCTGCGCATCGCTTCGGTGCTTGCCGGCGTGACAACCTTGACTGACGAGTTTGACGCAGTGACCTCCGTGCGTGTGATCACAAGTTCGCGCAGCACTTCGCCCCTTTTCCCATACACGGGAATCGGTTTCCCGTCTCTTGAAAACTGCAATGCACCTGCATTGAAGATGTTGCTGATCGTGAAGCGCTTCATGGCGCTCCAGCGGTAGTCAGTTTCGGGTACGAGGACGGTCTTGAAACTACGGACGCCGTCAATGGTCAACGTAAGTTCGGCAGTATCTGTGGCTATGGCCGTCAGGACAAGACTGTCCTGTTCGTTCACATCCGAGATATCTATGATCTCGGGAGGAACCGATGAAGGGGTAGCGCTCCGGGAACTGCTCCAATACCACCAACCTGTTGCAGCAAGGACGACCATTCCAATAACGATCCAGCGTCGTTTTCGCGCATCGCGCAGGATGGACGACGTTAGTTCAGCTGTCCGCTGCTTGACCATTGTACGGGCTTCGTCAACGAAGGAGAGTAACGGCTCTTGCGACTTCTCGCCTCCAGACGTTGCCGCTGAAGTATCGGAAATCTGTCGATGACGTGCCGAGGCAGACCCACCGTCTCCATCGATACACAGTGTGATGAGGCGAGCAACTTCCGGAGGCGTCATACCAAGCTCTGCGCCTAGTGTGCGGATGAACGAGCGAACGTACACGGAAGGAAGAACGTTATACGTGCCTGACTCAAGCGCCTGGATGTACGGTTCCCGTATCTTCGTTCTCTCGGCGAGCTCGAAGGTAGTGAGGCCGCGACGAAGGCGTTCCTGGTGTAACCGTTGCGCGAGTTGATCCATGACCTTGGATGGATCGTGTTCAAAAGAGGAAGAGTCAGCACAAATATGATGGAAAACACCTCTTGCGATACCATGAAATTGTAACGAAATGATGATTCCTGAGTATGACTACTGGACGGTCTTCCAGCATGGGGCGTACGTGGCGTTCGCCTTTGCCGTGTTGCTCTTTGGCGCACTCGCCTTTCGGCAGGTGTTAGACGACCTTGAGCTGCGCCGGCGCCGATCTGGAGAAGACCTGCTTCTGCTGCACAGTGCACCGGCTGTTCTTCTATCGCTGCTCGGCGTGCTCGTTACAGCTGGGATTGGAGTCATTTGTTTCAATGCCCAGCCGCCCACAGTGTTTCGGCATGCCCTTCCACTGGTCGGGGGCGTGGTGATGGCGCAGATCCTTCTGCGCGTGCATTTCCAGCGCACGAGAATTCGGACGCAAAGTATCGTCGTTAGACCACTTGTACGGCCCGGCCCCATCGTCGTACCATACGACGAAATCACCGACGTGGAGTTACGTCACGCCAGGCTATGGGTCACCGTTGAGATTACCCACGGGCAGGACCAGCGTGTGGCGTTTCGTATTTTCCCGTTTCGGCGGGAAATTGTCGCTCTTCGGCTGCGCCAGTCAACGTCTGCCGTGATCCACGTGAATGACCCCTCGGCGGGGTAGCACCAAACAACTGCACATGAAAAGCTCAATACGTATTGCTTCGGGTCAGGGCTTCTGGGGCGATCTCCAAAAGGCCCCCTACGAACAGGTGACACGTGGTCCGATTGACTACCTCGTCATGGACTACCTCGCTGAAGTGACAATGTCGATCCTGCAGAAGCAGCGTATGCGCAATCCGGAGCTTGGGTATGCCAAGGACCTGATCGATGTCTGCGAGCAGATCCTGCCGACGATCGTCGAAAGGGGTATCACGCTCATTACCAACGGCGGTGGTGTCAATCCGCTGGCGGCCCGTGACCGCATCTTCGAGGTTGCTCGCAAGCTTGGTATCACCGGCTTGAAGATCGGCGTGGTTCTTGGCGACGACATCCTCCCTGAGATTGACGCGCTGGTATCGGCCGGACATGAGCTCCGGCATATGGAAACGGGTGAGCCGATCGCTGCGGTGAAGGATAAGCTCCTGAGTGCGAACGTGTACACGGGTGCCTGGCCAGTGGTCGAGGCTCTTCGTTCCGGCGCGCAGATCATCATCACCGGGCGCACCACTGATACGGGTCTGACGCTTGCGCCGATGATCCATGAGTTTGGATGGGGCGAGCAGGACTGGGACCTGTTAGCGGCAGGTACCGTAGCAGGGCACATCAACGAATGTGGTGCTCAGGCCAGCGGAGGGAATTTCCTCGGAGACTGGCGCTCGCTGCCGAACATGGCAGACGTTGGGTTCCCAATCATTGAAGCCTTTCCAGATGGAACGTTCGTCGTGACCAAACATGAGGGAACCGGAGGGCGTGTCAGTCGCGAGACGGTCAGCGAACAGCTGATGTACGAGATCGGCGATCCGACAGCTTATATCACACCAGACTGTATCGCTGATTTTTCTTCGATCTGTCTCGAGGATCTCGGGCACGACCGCGTGCGGGTCTTCGGGATCAAGGGGCGCCCCTTTACCCCAACCTATAAGGTCAGTGCATCATACCTTGATGGATTCGTTGCCTTTGGCTCGTTGACGTATTCGGCTCCTGATGCCTACGAAAAAGCCCAGGCTGCTGACCGCATTCTCCGTCAGAGACTCGAAATGCTAGGGCTCTCGTTCGACGAGATTCGTACGGAGTACGTCGGGATGAATGCCTGCCACGGTGCCATCGCACAGCCCATCGTTCCGAATGAAGTGATGATGCGTATCGGCGTTCGTGGTCATGACAAGCGTAGTGTCGAAGCATTCGCCAAGGAGATCGCCCCATTGATCCTGACGGGTCCGCCGAGCGTTACTGGGTTCTCCGGTGGACGTCCAAAGCCTAGTGACGTCGTGGCGTACTTCCCGGCTCTACTCGATAAGAGCGTTGTGAATATGAGCGTCCAGGTTGATGAGATGTAGCGTACTGCTCTGCTTGCTGACCATAGCCAGAAGTATGGCGTCGGCACAGATCAACGATTCGCTCTACCTGTCTAGGGCAGAGTTCACCGATGCTGGACGGCCCAGGTATACCTTCACCGGTGGCACGCCGCGGAGAGTTTCGGATGTCCAGCTACTTCCGACCGCTGTCATTGGTACGGCCTACACTGGGCTCATCATTGGCTTGCAGGCGCAAATGTCTAGCTCCTGGTGGCAGCGTGGTGGATCCTTTCATGTTCAGGAGGACGGGGACTATGCCCGGTACCTTGACAAAGCTGGACATTTTTTCACTGGTTTTACGATGAGCACCATCATGGGTGATGCCCTGATGGAATGCGGATTCGATTATTCGACGTCCACATGGCTGGGTGCGTCCTTTGGTCTTGCCTACATGACGATGGTTGAAGTTCAGGATGGGTACGCTGTCACATGGGGCTTTTCTCCATCGGACGCTCTTTCGAATCTCACTGGAGCCGCATTTTATGCTGTTCGGAATCTTGTTCCCGAGCTCCAGAATGTGACTCCACGTTGGAGTTATGTGCCAGCACCGCTGGTTGGCGATCGTGCGACGACCGAGCGCCCCCTGACAATTTTCGATGACTACAATGCCACGACGTTCTGGCTGAACTTCAATGTCGAGAACATGCTTCCCGCTGCGTGGGCTGCGCATTGGCCCGACTGGATGACCATCAGTGTCGGGTATGGTTGCCGGGACTATGAGGTTCGGAGCTCCCTGCCCGATGGCCCCATGCTGCCTGTAAAGAGTCGCATGATGATTGGCCTGGATTACGACTGGCTGAAGATCATTCCCGAGTCTTCAGTTGGCGCACTCAACTATATCCGGCAGGGCTTGAACTACATCCGACTTCCGGGCCCGACGTTGGAGTTTGGTGATGATGGGGTTCGATTCGGCATCCTCTATCCCTTTGCGATTGTGGTGCCGCTATGAGTGCAACTGATGTGTCCGGCCGTGACGGAATCGTTTTGAGCATCATCGTTCCGACCTATCAGGAGGAGAAGCTACTCGAGCAGACGTTGTTGGCCTTCGACAGACCGTGGAGGCAGAAGCATCAGGCCGAGTTGATCGTCAGCGACGGCGGAAGTACCGATGCGACACTACAGATCGCCGAGCGATATGCCGACGTGATCGTCCGCCATAGCGACCAGCGCAAACAGACAATTGCCGAGGGGCGCAATTGCGGTGCGGAAGCTGCTCGTGGAGCCGTCCTTGTGTTCATTAATGGCGATACTGTACCGGCATCGATTGAACAGTTCACAGATGTGATCGAGGGTTTTGCGCATCGCCGTGGACCCTATGCCAGGGCCTCTGCACTTTCGTGCCATGTTCGTTTTCGGCCTGACGAAGAGCGCCTTGCCGACAGGGTGTTCCATCTGATCTACAACGCCTACATCAGGCTTCTCACCGTGCTGCGGATCGGGGCCGGACGTGGAGAGTGCCAGGTTGTGCGAACCAAGATGTTCAAGGCGGTAGGGGGCTACAAGAACCACCTCGTTGCCGGCGAGGATTTTGACCTGCTTGCTCGTGTGGGTATCAAGGGACGAGTGCTCTTTGCTCCCGATCTGTTGGTGTATGAGTCACCGAGACGGTTCCGCAAGTTTGGGTATTTTCGAGTCCTCGTGTCATGGACGATCAACTCACTCAGCGTTCTCTTTCGCGGACGCTCCCTGTCGGATGACTGGGAACCGGTCAGATAGCCGGGTCCGTATCATTTTCACTGCACCCCCTCTATGGATTACAAATCAGCCGGTGTTGACATCGAGGCTGGAGAAGCACTCGTCGATGATATAAAGCCTTTCGTCAAGGCTACGCGAACAGCCGGAGTCCTGAGCGAGATCGGACTTTTTGGTGGCTTCTTTGATGCGCGTTTTCCTGATCATCAGCACCCGGTCTTGGTTGCCAGTACAGATGGAGTCGGCACGAAGCTCAATGTAGCTATCATGGCGGGCAAGCATGACACGGTGGGGCAGTGCTTGGTCAATCACTGCGTGAATGACATTCTAGCCTGCGGAGCGCGCCCCCTTTTCTTTCTCGACTACTTTGCAACGGGACGTCTAGAGCGCGGCGTTGCCCGCGATGTCATCAAAGGCATGGCCGAGGGTTGCCTGCTGAACGGCGCCGCCCTGCTCGGGGGCGAGACGGCCGAAATGCCGTCACTCTACAAAGACGGAGACTATGATGTCGCCGGTACGATCGTCGGTGTGGTTGACAAGCCCAAGATCCTGAACGGCAGCCGTGTCTGTGTTGGTGATGTGTTGATCGGGTTGCCATCAACGGGCTTGCATACCAATGGATACTCACTGGCGCGTGCGGCATTGTTTCCAACCTATCGCGTCGATCAATTCGTCGATGCTATCGGAATGACCGTGGCAGAGGCCCTGCTAGCGATTCACGCATCTTACCTGAACGTCATCTCGCCGCTTCTTGATGCGGAGCTCATTTCTGGACTCTCCCACATAACCGGTGGTGGGATTGTCGGCAACACGTCGCGAATTCTCCAGCCTGGACAGTCACTCAAGATCGAATGGGGCTCGTGGAACGTCCCCGAGATCTTTCGTCTTATCCAACATGCCGGACAGATTGAAGAAGATGAAATGCGCCACGTCTTCAATCTTGGAGTGGGCATGATCATGATCGTGCATCCCGACCGTGCTGACGCTGTACTGAGTGCCACGCGCGAAGTTGGTTCGTTCGTTCTCGGCCATATTGCTGGTGCCTGACGGTTGAAAGACGGTACCATGTTCGAGCGTGCACGATCTATTCTGCGCGATGTCTTCGGACATGACGGTTTTCGGGACGGTCAGGACGACATCGTCCGCGCTGTGCTCTCCGGTCGTGATGTGGTCGGCGTGCTGCCGACCGGTGGTGGCAAGTCCCTCTGCTATCAGGTTCCGGCTCTGATCTTTCCGCACACGACACTCGTCATTTCGCCCCTTATCGCCTTGATGCAGGACCAGACGCAGCGCCTGGCTGGGCGCGGTGTGGCTGCGGCATGCATTCATTCAGGGATGCCTGACGAAGCAATCAATGCGACTCTTCGGCAAGCCCAGGCCGGAAAGCTTAAGCTTCTCTACGTGGCCCCGGAGAGACTCGAGTCGGTCTCGTTCCGGCGAGCTCTTCAGCCAATACCGCTGAGCCTGCTAGCCATTGACGAAGCGCACTGCGTTAGTGAATGGGGGCATGATTTCCGGCCAAGCTACCGGCGCATACCGACGATCTTCGATGTTCGTTCTCGTGTCCCTATGGTTGCATTGACGGCCACGGCCACGCCCGACGTGCGTCAGGACATTGCCGCTTCGCTCGGACTGAAGCAGCACCTGGAAATCGTTCGGGGGTTCCACCGTCCGAATCTGACATTTCAGGTCGAGGTGACGGCTTCCAAGGTCGAGTTCATCACGAGATACGTGCGATCCAATCCCGGAGCGAGCACGATCATCTACTGCGGTTCACGACGTCGGGTCGAAACGACCGCTGATGAACTCCGTAAGCGTGCTATCCGCGTTGAGGGATATCACGCTGGTCTGATGCCAGACCGACGCGCAGATGTGCAGGACAGGTTTATCTCAGGCGACCTTGATGTGCTCGTAGCAACGAATGCCTTTGGCATGGGGATCGACAAATCAAACGTGCGATGTGTGATTCACTGCGATCTCACGCAGACCGTTGAAGCATATTACCAGGAGGCGGGCCGCGCCGGCCGTGATGGTAGGCCGGCCGATTGCATTCTGCTGTATCAGTTTGAAGACCGCCGGCTGATGGACTTCTTCATTGCCGGTACGTATCCCGAACCCCGAATGATCCAGGATGTGTACGGCGCTATCACACAGCGTCTGACGGTACCCATTGGGGTAGCGGGCGCTGACCCCGTCATGGCCGACGCGACGAGTCTTGCGGCCGGTCTGCATATCTCCGTCGCCCAGGCCAGTGGCGCACTGGCGGCCCTGGAACGAGCCGGACTGATCGTTCGAACTTCGGCCATTGGTCAGGCTCGTGTAGAGCTGCGCACAACGCATGCTAGGCTTGAGGAGTACCTCGCCGCGACACCTGTGGAACGGCGTATGGCCACCGAGCTCATCGTGCGTCGCCTGCAGCAGATCACCGTCGGCAGCGAAGTGGAGTTACCTCTCACGGAGATTCTGCGCCGCAGCGATGTGGCCGCTACCGAGCTCGCCTCCGCACTCTCGGCCATGCATCTTGCGCTGATGATACGGTATCGTCCCCCGCAATCTGGAGGGGGCATCCTGGTTCTTGGACCCCGTTTGCCCGCAGCCGATCTTCCAATCGACCATGCGGCGATCGCCGAGCGCCGGCAAAGAGCCATTGCTAAGCTTGATGTGATGATCGGCTATGCTGAGACGCGTCAATGCAAACAGAACTACATCCTTTCCTACTTCGGTGACGCCTCGGGAACGCTTCGCTGTGGACGCTGCTCGTCGTGTCTTTTCGGTGCTCCGTCAAAGGAGATCTCTAGCCGACAAGCACCCGTGATCCATGCAGTGATCAGCGCCGCATGGCAACTTAGAGGTCGATTCGGACGCCATGTGGTTACCGATGTGGTTCGAGGCGTCCTCTCAGACAAGGTCCGCGAGTATCGCCTCGATAGGGCACAATGCTGGGGCACACGTGCCGATCGGAGTCGAGCTGAAGTTCTTGAGGCGATCGACGAAGCACTGGACAGGGGATGGCTTGTGCGAACTGCTGATCTGTATCCTGTGATCGGAGTCACAGAAGAAGGTCTTCAGCAGATCGATCATGCGGTTCGGCCACTTGACTTGCGGCGAAGCACAAAGTCCCAACAGTCTTCAGGCAGTCCAGACCTGTATCGGGAGCGCCTCGATTCGCTCATGGCGATGCGTGAGCGACTGGCTAGCGCAACAGGTGTCGGGGAGCAGTCATTGATCACGGATGCCGAACTCACGCAGCTTGCACAGCATGCGCCGCAGACATTTGCTGAGCTGCGTCCGGGTGTACACGGCAGCGGACTCTTCATTGCCCATCATGGGGCGGAGGTGCTAGCGGCCTTGCGTACCGCTGGAGCTGTCGCTCCTCCAACATCGGGGCGATCCGTCCCACCGGAGCTCGCGGAGCTGCTGAGCCGTCCAGGTACAACAATGGCCGACCTGATGCGTGATGCCACGACGGGTCCGGCAGCGATGGCGCGTCTTGTCGAGGACCTTGTTGAACAGGGAACCATTGCCGAGCGTGGACGCCTTATCGATGATGATCTTTATGCCTCCGTACTTGACTATGTTCGATTCCACCGCTACGCCAAACTGCGACATGTTCGTGAACACCTCACGCAGGACGTCGACCTGCCGACTCTGCGCGTGGCATTGGCCTTCGCACGTCGGGATCTTGCCGATCATGGCTTGTAGGACACTTGTGTGAAGCCCCTTCCTCGATTCATTGCATTGTTTGCGGCTGCCTTTCTTGGCTGTTCGTCGGGCGGGTATGCCCAGCAGCGACTGCTGATCAGGCTCACCAGTGAGGTCGTGCCAGCTGCCCTGCGCAGCCTGCCTGCGATGCGTGTGATGCCGCTCTCGATGACTGGCACCAAGGCCCTCGAGCAGGCACAGTCACGTGAGGAGCAGGAGCTGCTGCGTCGGCTCGGACGCTATGTCGTCCTGACGATGCCTGAGGGTATCGATCCCACCATCGTAGCGTCCGCCGAGGGCGTGGAGATGGTCCGCCCCCTGACGCGATTCCGGCTTCACGAGCAGGCTCTGACGGATGATTCGCTCGCCGACCGTCAGTATGCGCTGCACCGCGTTGGTGCAGCGGCGGCATGGAAGCGCGCCACTGGCAAGGGCATTGTTGTAGGGATCATCGATACCGGTATTGATTGGATGCATGAAGATCTGATCGACGCACTGGATATCTCGGCAAAAGAGGATCGCAATGGTAATCGGCGATTTGATCCGTGGCCACATACGGATACGTTGGGTGGAGTTGCCGGTGATCTGGACGGTCTTGATAACGACGCTAACGGTGTGATCGATGATGTCATTGGCGTGGATGTGGTGAACCAGACGGTTCGTAACCTTGGTGATGACCGGATGTTCGACCCGATCCCCTTTGACGAACAGGGTCACGGTACCCTGGTAGGGGGCGTCATTGCGGCCACGCCAAACAACCGGAAAGGCATCGCCGGACTTGCCTACGATGCCCGGCTTCGTATCGTCAGAGCATTTGACGCTACCGGCAACGGCGAAGAGGATAACATCGCCTCGGCGATTGTGTATCTGGCACAACAGGGTGTGGATGTCATCAATATGAGCTTTGGTGATGGTGCCGACTCACCGCTGATGCACGATGCGGTGCGATATGCGAGTCTGCGCGGGTGTGTTCTGGTTGCCTCGGTCGGGAATACGGGAACGATCTCACGTCAATTCCCAGCTGGATATGATGAGGTGATCGCTGTTGCATCGACTGGTGATGAAAACCGGCGTTCGCCATTTTCTTCCTCAGGAGCTCTTGTGGCGCTCTGTGCTCCTGGGCAGGCTGTAGTGACAACGTCCGTCTCTAGCCGCTATCGAACCGTGAACGGAACGTCGTTCTCTGCCCCCTACGTGGCAGCCACGATAGCCATGATGCGCGAACGCTTTGCCGACATGCCGCTATCAGCCGTCCGGGCAACACTGCAGCAGCGATCACTCGATCTCGGTCCTGCGGGGTGGGATGATCTCTTCGGAGCCGGCCTTGTGCAGGCGGATCGGGTTCTTGATGCCGAACCATGGAGTAGTGTTGCCATCACGTCACCGCGCAATGAGACCGAGATCGATCCACTCGTCACGCCACAGATCGATCTCATTGGCAGCACAATGCTATCGACCTTTGCAGGCTATGAACTTGCATGGGGGGAGGGACTGGCACCCCGCTCATGGAGCACCGTCGAGCGCTCTTCTGAGGCTGTTCGCGACGGACTCCTAGGACGATTGAGCATCCCGCCAAGCGACAGCAGTGTGCTGTCTCTACGACTACGGGTGTTGAGCAGTGATGGGCGTCATCTCGATGTTATTCGACGCCTGCGGGTTCAGCTGCCGCCGCGGCTTGCCTGGCGATCTGTTGAGGTCGTGCCGGTATGGCTCACTGACCGCCGCACGTCGGTGGTGACGGCTACGCTTTCGCAACCCTGCTCCTGCGAGCTCCGAGCATCAGCCGACTCCTCGGCAGACATACTTGCCCAGTCTCTCAGACGTAGCCGGCTGCACTCGATGGTGGTCCCTGATAGTGTGCGACCTTTCTCCGAGCGCTCACTGGTGCTGCGCTGCACAACGCAAGGTGGGACGACTCGTGACACTACCATCGTTATCCGGCCGAATGCGCATGCCGCCGGTGCTGATGCCCACTGGCGCAGTCTGAATCCTGCAACGTGGACGGGCTATGTTCTCAATGATGTCCGAGATATCTATGGCGACGGCTACCCCACGGTGGTGATGTGTGACCTGTGGCGAGGAAGTTTTGGTGGACTCGTGACCCGTCAATACATAGATGGTCGGTGGCAAACTCGTGATTCCGTGCCGGATGTCTATATCCCACGGGCATTGGGTGATGCCAACGGGAATGGCATGACGGACCTCCTTTTGCATACCGTTGGCAAGGTCGTACTGCTCGAGCAAGCCGAGAAGAATTCGAGCCCCTTTGCCAAGGTCGTCTATGCCGACACCAGCGGTGAGCTCAATGCCGCCGGTCTGGCCGACATTGATGGAGATGGGCGTGAGGAGGTTCTTGCTCTTTCCGACGATGGGCTCCAGGTACTCACCTTCACGGGCTCGACGTTCCGGCTCATGGGATCTGTGGCCAATCCGACACCGCCAGCCGATGGCAATGCTTCGAACCGTGTTGACGAGATCAGCATCGGAAACGGTGACTTCGACGGCGATGGGCGCATGGAGATTGCCTTCGGTGACAACGACGGTGATCTCGTTATTGCCGAATGGACCGGTACGTCCTTCGTCGTAACCCATACGCTTACGTCTGCGGGGGTAGGGGGCTCGGGGTTCATCGCTGCAGGGGATGTGACCGGCGATGGTACGCCCGATGTGCTGTTTGGGGTGCCAGACAGGACCGATCCAGATGCTAACGGTGATTACGGACGCTCGGTATGGACGTATACTGTCCTGAGCACATCGGGGGACAATTCGTTCGCCCCGGTCTGGCAGGAACGCGTCGCCGGTGTGCGGTATGGTATCGGTTATCGTAACGGAGTAGCCATTGGTCAGCTCGATGATCAACCGGGGCAAGAAATCGTGATCTGCGCATTCCCACGACTCTATGTCTTTGGGCGCAGTGCTCTAGGCACGGACACGACGATCGCCTGTAAGCGTTTCATCAATGACGTTGCCTCGCCGCGATTTTTGATCCATGACTTCGACGGCAATGGACGCAATGAGCTTGGCTACGGCGTAACGGTGGACGAGATTGGTGCAATGACATCGTTTGCCTTCACAGAAGCACTAACGCCGTCGCGCATTGCAGCTCCGATGTCTCTCAGGTCACGGTGGGTCGGCGATAGTGTAGTACTGGATTGGTTCACTGCCTCAGCAGGTACTGAATGCGTCGTCCTGCAGGGACGTTCAACCGGCCCCTTAAGACGAATGCCAGGAACATTCGGCACAACTCATGCCGTAGCGCGCACCGATCTTGATGGCCCGGTGGTGCGCTTTGCCGTGTGCGCCATCGTTCAAGCGCCGGACTTTCTGAGTGAAGCCTCCAATGTGGTGACGGTCTTTCGAGATGACGATACCATCCGCATCGCAGCCGATCGCGATACCGTTACACCGTTTGAGTGCGCTACTGGTCTGCAGTTTCGCGTTTTGGCCTCTCATGACCTAGATCTTTCAACGTTGTTTCGATCGCAGGTCGTTGTGCGGGATCGAGCCGGCATACCGCTGAGCGCTCGATCGATCGTGGCTCGCACGCTTCGCGATCTTGTTGTCACGCTTCCTGCTTTGGCAGCTCCAGATACACTTGAGGTCGATGTAATCGGCCTTCGGAGCAAACAGGGGCATGACGTGCCTGCTACGACACTGCGATTCCGGCTCTCGGCTGACCCAGCCAGTGCTCAGGAGATCGTTCTCAGTTCCGTACGAGTTCTCTCGCCCCTGTCTCTGCGTGTGACCTACAGCGGGGCTGTCACAGAGTCAGCACGCAGCCCTGAGAACTACCGGCTGACTCCGGCCGGACGTATCAGTGCGGTGAGCATGGTAAACGAGCGCACTGTTGATCTGGCTCTTGCATCTGATCAGCCCCTTGAGGCGCGTGGCACACCCTACATGATCAGCGCTCGTGACATTACCGGTACGAATGGCGAGGTTATGACCAAGGGGATCGGCTCAACACTGCTCTTCACGGTCGTCGCTGAAGATCTCCGTCACGTGTACGCCTATCCCCAGCCGCTCAGGCTCAATGAACATGCAACGCTGACCATTGCCGGACTTCCTGCATCATCACGTGTGGAAGTCCTTGACGCGTCATTTACGGCTCTTGCAACCCTGTCCACAGTGGCGGCCATCGGCGGTATCGAATGGGACTTGCGGCTTGATGATGGGCGGTCCCTTGTGCCGGGCCTGTACTACCTTCGGGTGAGCAACACCACGCTCAGCTCTGATGAAGAACCCGTTCTGAGAAAGATCTGGATACAGCGGTAGGGGGCTAGAGCATCTAGTTACTGAGTGAGCATACGACGTAACCCGCCGACGTCACCATTGCTGAGAAGAGCAACGATATCTCCCGGGCGAACATGACTACGGAGAACGTCCATAACGTCTCTGCCCCATTCGGGGTCGGCTGCACGTTGTGCATCGATCGACACTGCAGCTACACCACGTTCAGAGATCTCGTGCACCAGACGTGCCGTGTCGAGACGTTCATGCTCTGCATAGCGCTCGGGTCGATTGACCGGTCCTAGGCAGACACTTGCTGCTCCATCAAAACAACGGCTGAGCTCGGTCTGGAAGAAATTGCGTGTGGTCGTGTTGGAACGAGGCTCAAAAACGACGTGGATCCGTGCTGCCGGGTACTTCTGGCGCAGAGCTTCAATGGTCGCGGCGATCGCTGTTGGGTGATGAGCAAAATCATCCAGTACCGTTGCTCCTTGCCATGAGCCAAGTTCTTCGAGTCGGCGCTTTGGTGCGACGAACAGAGGCATGGCTCCTTCCTGCTCACGGGCTGTAAGTCCAGCATGATATGTCGACGCAACCGCCATGCAGGCATTCCGGACATTATGTACGCCCGGCATAGGCAGCGAAAATCGTCCGTAGGGCGCTCCGTTATATGAAAGTGACCACGAAGTGGCATCGGGCTCTTCGACCAGGTCGTGAATCCTCCAAGTCGCTGTTTCTGACAGGCCAAGCGTCTCCACTCGCGTAGGAGATGCCTCGGCAGCCCGAAGAGCGTTGACGTCATCGGCATTGACCAGCAGCACGCCCCGGCGAGGAATGATGCGCACCATCTGCCTGAAAGATCGGATGATCGCTTCGAGATCATCAAAAATGTCAGCATGATCAAACTCAAGGTTGTTGATCACGGCAATCGTCGGACGGTAGTGAACAAACTTGCTGCGCTTATCAGAAAAGGCAGTGTCGTATTCGTCGCCTTCGGTGACAAAGACGCCGGCATGCGTATCGTGCACTCCAGAAGGTACCGGACGGCATCCAACGTCAAAGTTGCCTGGCACGCCGCCAATGAGGAAGCCGGGTTGTCGGCCTGCATGTTCAAGCAGCCATGCCGTCATGCTTGATGTCGTGGTCTTGCCATGCGTTCCACAGCACACGATCGAGGTGTTCTTCGAAATGAACAATCGTCCGACGAGTTCAGCCATCGATGTCATTTCATGACGCTCATCAAGCACATACTCCAGCTCAGGGTTGCCGCGACTGATCGCATTGCCGACAACCGTCAGCTCAGGGCAGAGTTCGCGAATTGTCTCAGCACTGAACCCTTCACGTCGGTCGATGCCGGCAGCATCCAGTACTGATCGCATTGGCTCGTACACTGGCCCGTCGCTTCCAGTTACGCGATGGCCCTGCATTCTGCAGGCAACGGCAACCGAACCCATGGCCGTGCCGCCTACACCGATGAAGTGAATGTGCATGCCCCTGCCTGCTTCCCAAAAAGTGGTAAATTCCCAAGCGACACAAACATAACCTATCGTTATTGTGGCTGTTGTCGTCATGTTCGATCTTCGTTCAAGGAACCACATGCGCCTTCTCTGTACGCTTGCGCTCTCAGTTGTCTTGTCATCAGCAGCCTTTGCACAATACTGGACTGAGACTAGTGGTCCGGCAGCTCCAACCGTTGCTCTTGCATCGAACTCTAAGGGGCATGTCTTTGCGGGCACCGAGTACAGCAAGATCTATCGGACCACTGACAAGGGGCAGACGTGGGAGCCCTTTGATCAGGGGATCGATGATGGGATCAACTTCTACACAATCTCGCAGATTCGAGTTACCGACAATGACGTGATCTATACGACCGTCAACGGCAGAGGCCTGTTTCGTTCAGATGATGATGGCGTCACATGGCGCAAGCTGGACATCAACATTCCGGATATCGTTTCGAATGCACGCATCTTCTTCGACCTCAAGAAGCTCCCTGATGGTAAGCTGCGGATACTGCTCGGCTATGACGGTGGAACCGATGCCCTGCTGCTGCGTCGCTCCGATGATGGCGGAGAGACCTTTACGGAGGTTTCCAAGTCAACACTTCCAACGTCGATCTCATCGATCTTCGGTGCCTACATGACCCCAAACTCCGACAAGTTCTTCGTGCTTGTGAGTTACAACAAGGGCCTGTACCGTTCCAATAATTTTGGAGCCTCGTGGACTCGTATCGACTCTGATCCTCAGTCGGGTGAGAGCGATGATGCTTTCAAGACCATGGCCTATGACGAAAAGGGGCACCTCTATGTCGGACGAAACTCTCTCGCTGCATCGACCAAGACGAAGAATGCAGTCGTCATGAAATCGACAAATGATGGGGAGTCGTGGACCTACCTGACCAATGGCTGGGACAACAACGATGTGACCAATAATCGTGTCTCATCGATCGCCGTAGGCAAGAATGGCGTTATTCTCGCCACCGTTGAGAAGGTCTCTGGTCCGTTTCGCAGTACTGACTACGGGGCTTCGTGGACCAAGGTCCGGGATGGTTTCCGCAACGATGATGGAGCTTCGCGTGCCTCGATCGTAACGCGCAGCGGAGATGAGTATATCGCCCCGGTCGGCGAGTTTGTGATGCGACACGGCTCGGCTACGAGTGTTGAGGAGGAGCTTCCGTGGGTTGTGCGTCTTGAGGCCTATCCAAATCCTGCTACTGATCGGGTGCGCATTGATGTGACATCAAAGCACGCCGGCGCTGTTGAAGTTGTGCTTCGTGATGCGGCAGGTCGATTGGTGATCCCATCGCACACCACTATTGCGCGCCCTGATCTGGCAACAACAGTGTGGCTGGAAACGGCAACGCTACCGAGTGGTCTCTACATGGCTTCGGTTAGCTCCAGTGCAGGCATCACCACGGTTCCAGTAACGGTGGTCCGATAAGGAGAGCCGCTGAGCCCTGAATGGGCAGTGTCATCGCTACGGTGGTTAGCGGCGCTGCAGATCAGTGATCCTGGTGATCCACCATTGATTGTCTCGGCGCATCGTCGCAAAGCGCATGCGACGGATGTAGTCCAGGGTAATAGTCACATCATGAATGCCTTCGGCTAGCGTATCTACTTCTGTGTCCGAGATAGGCACGCCAGCCATGACCGAGCGCCAGCGCACCAGATCGTCGGCCAGTTCATACTTTTCAACTGCGAGCAAGGGGCGTCCATTGGCATTGACCATCACTTCCGTAGCGGCCGTAGTATTGCCACTGTCGAGTTCGGCTTTGAATACATGCACAACACCCGCAGACGTACGCTGGCTTCGCTCTATTGGAGCCTTTGACCGTCTCGCCGAGCCAATCACAAAGAGCTCGCAACCGCTGAGCACAAGCGCCGACAGAATGACAGATTGAGTCAGAATGCGATTGCGGTTCACGATACCGTCCACTCCATCAGTGCTTTGAATGTGTTGAGGAACCCCGGAGTGATCCGTTCCACGGGGTGCGTCATGCCGAACGTATGCGTCGTGTTCTCAATGACCCGAAGTTGCGCCCCAGAGTCTGCATGGCGTATTAGATGTTGCACTTCTGCTATTGGCACGGTCAAGTCCTGTGCAGCATGGATGAAGAGAATCCTGTGGCCGAGAATCCTGACGGCATGCTCGAGAGAAAGACGTGCGGCATTCTGCTCGATATCTTCCACAAAGGTTGCATTGATCTTTACCGTCTGCCCTGTTCGCTGGTTGACGACATCAACAAATCCAGTACGCTTCCATAGTTCAGCCTGACGTGGGGTCCAGCGCGTCCAGTTGCCAACCGAATTGAGCCCCGTGACGCGCAGATCATTGAACGCAGGATCGCCAGTGGACAAGAGCTCAGCTGATGCTACCTGAGCGATACCACCGCCTCGAGAGTGACCCACAATGATGAGGCGCCCATCCCAGCGACGGCGAAGCTCTGCAAAGGCTTCATGCGAGCGCACGCTGTTCACTAGGTCATGAACATCATCCACCTCGCGCGTGAGCGTGTTGCGAGCAAAGTCGTCGGGCTTCTGAACGAGCCACGACGTGTTGTCCATGCCGTTAAGGGAAAAGCACATGCGCAGTGCAATGATACCCTGCTGACTTGCCCCTTGAGCGACCCAGGGTAAGAAGCCGTAATTGCGAAAACCTTTGTGCCCATGAAGGATGATCATTAGCGGGGCGCTGCCGGCCAAGGCGTCTGGCAGTGTCACGGTGCTGTGGAGCATGTCTCCATAACGGTTGGGCACCGATACGACCGTCTCAACGTTCATTCGTGGTCTCCTCTGCCCGAGAGCAGGTCGGGACGACGAAGCCGGGTCTTCTCGAGGGCTTGTTCGCTTCGCCATTGCCGAATGCGAGCATGATTACCCGAGAGCAGAGCCTCTGGGACAGAGTGCCCGCGGAAGTCAGCCGGTTTTGTATAGTGCGGCGCATCCAAGAGGCCGTGCATAAAAGAGTCCTCGAGCACACTTTCTGCGTCTCCCACAACGCCCGGTAGAAGCCGAACGATCGCATCGGTCAGAACTGCGGCGGCAATCTCGCCGCCCGTCAGGACATAGTCGCCGACTGAAACTTCACGGGTAACCAGAAGATCTCGGATGCGCTGATCGATGCCCTTGTAATGTCCGCACAGCAGGATCAGCGAGGAGCTCAGTGAGAGGGTGTTGCACATCGGCTGCGTAAGCTGCTCGCCATCGGGGCACAGGTAGATAACCTCGTCGTAGCTGCGTTGGGACCTCAACGCCTCAATGCAGGAGAACACCGGCTCACACTGGATGATCATGCCGGCGCCGCCGCCATAGGGCTTGTCATCTATATGGCGAAAGGTGTCCGTGGCGTAGTCGTGCAGGTTGTGCAGGACGATCTCGGCGATACCACGCTCACGTGCACGGCCCAGTATGGACGTCGACACTACCGACTCGAGAATCTGCGGGACAACGCAGACAATATCTATGCGGATCTTCGGCTCAGTCATCGTCGCGCTCGGAGGTGAGAGCATCGATATCCCGTAGGCCCGGCAGCAGGCGAACTCTGATATTGCGTTGCGTCAGATCGACCGAGAGAATCACATCGTCGATCACCGGCAGCGGAATGGTTGAACCAGAACTCGTGGTCACAACCCACACGTCGTTGGCAGGCATGAGCCAGATGTCACTTATCGTGCCGAGGTACTCTCCGGAGTCATCAACCACCGTACACCCTTCGATGTCGCCAATACGGTATCGAAGTGACGCATCCAGCCCAAGGTCATCGGCACAGAAGTAAACGGCCTGATCGATCAGGGGGCCTGTGGCCTCGGCTGACGTTACATCTGCCAGACGCAACGTTGTGCGGAACTCAGTATGACTGAATTCCACCACGCGGTGCAGTGTTGTAAAGTCTCGCGAGTATCCTATGGCAACGTGTTGGCCTGGGCCCAATGGCGATGGCGGAGCCACAACATCGCTCAGAACGACGGTACCATCGAGTCCGTGCGAGCGTGCCACGACACCAAGGTATTCATCGTAGGTACTCATACTCGACGGTTCGCGCACGTTATCGGCCAGGTGAGCCCCTTACCCGAGGTAGGTGCGCAGAGCCTTACTGCGGGAGGCATGACGCAGGCGGCGGATGGCTTTCTCTTTGATCTGGCGAACGCGCTCGCGCGTGAGGTTGAACTTCTCGCCAATCTCTTCCAACGTCAGTGCCTGCTGGTCATCCAGTCCGAAGTACAGTCTGATCACTTCGGCCTCGCGCTCGCTTAGAGTGTTGAGAACCTGCTGCACTTCTACGCGGAGTGATTCGCGCATCAGCTCGCTGTCCGGTGGCGGCTGCTGGTCGTTTGGAAGGATGTCGAGCAGGCGATTGTCTTCACCCTGCACGAATGGGGCGTCCACCGACAGGTGACGTCCACTGATCTTGATTGTCTCGGAGATCTCGGCAATTGACATCTCCAGCTGCTCGGCAAGTTCGGCAGCGGTTGGCTCGCGCTCGTATTGCTGCTCGAGTTCCGAGAACTTCTTACCGATCTTGTTCAGAGCTCCAACGCGATTGAGCGGTAGGCGCACGATACGCGACTGCTCGGCCAGTGCCTGAAGGATGCTCTGGCGGATCCACCATACGGCATAGGAGATGAATTTGAAGCCGCGAGTTTCGTCGAAACGCTTGGCCGCCTTGATCAGTCCCAGATTGCCTTCGTTGATGAGGTCACCCAGTGAAAGGCCCTGGTTTTGATACTGTTTTGCCACCGACACCACGAAGCGAAGGTTGGCTTTTACGAGGCGCTCAAGAGCCTGGGCTCCCTCGAAACCACCCTTGCGGATGGTCTGCGCGAGCACGATTTCATCGTCACCCGTAAGAAGATCGACGCGGCCGATCTCCTGGAGATACTTGTCGAGAGACTGGCTTTCGCGGTTGGTGTACTGTTTGGTAATCCTCATGGACGACGTTCCGGGGTGACGTTAAGAGTAGGGGGCTTGCTGTAGCGCACACGTGGACGTTGAAGCGTCGACCTTCGTGCATTTCCGCAAGGGGTGCAAAATTAGTGATTGGCGGGCAATTCGCCGGTAAGGATTTGACGGTGCCGTTTCGATGACAGCACATCGAGGGCAGCTTGCACCGTCGGTGTGATCGGCAGCAGTCGACGATCTCGCTCGTTTGCGGTTCCGAATCGGGTCCGCATTTCTAGATCAATGAGCATCAGGATCTGCGATTGCTCCCTGCGCAGGCCCTGTTCGAGATCACGCTCAAGCGTTTTGCGCGCCGCCTCCAGCGTCAGAACGGAGGTCTGTGGCCAGCTTTCAAACCTGGCTCGCTCAATGGTACGCATCAGGTCCGCGATCAACGGTGAGCGCCTTTCAGACGGTTGTTCAGCAAGAAAGCGCAGAAATCCGTCAAACTGGTCACGTCCGGCGGAAAATCCGGACGGCAACTCTCTGAGTGCAGCCGTGCTCCTGGTAGCGAATCGCTGAATAAGATTCCCAGTGAGGAGATGCTGAACTGTGCTCGAGAACATGGAATCCGAAACGGTAGAGTCCGGGTCGATTCCGTGCGTTGCCGAAACACGCCGTCCACCCAGCGTGGTGTAGACCGTCGTGTCGGTAAGGGCCGAATCGGAACGATAGTTCAGCCTCTGAATGCAGCGTCCGGACGGTGTGTAGTACCGCGCCGTTGTGAGCTTGAGCAGGGACTGGTCACTCAACGGGATGATCGATTGTACGAGCCCCTTGCCGAAGGACCGAGAGCCGATGATGACGGCGCGATCAAGGTCCTGCAGCGCACCTGCGACAACCTCACTTGCACTGGCGGACTGATCGTTGATCAGGACAATGAGAGGCGTTGCTGGATCGAGAGGTTCGTTTTGCGAAGTGTACTCGAGAAAGTCTTCATCGTCACGTCCACGGGTGGATACAATCCTGCTGCCCTGCGGTACGAAGAGCTCGACCACATTGATAGCTGCTTCAAGCAGGCCTCCTGGGTTGTCACGCAGGTCAAGGATAAGCCCCTTGAATGTCGAGCGTGAGCGAAGTTCGGTCATGGCCGAGCGGAGTTCAGCGACTGTATTACGCGAAAAGCGCAGGAGATTGATGTAGGCAATATCTCCAGCAAGGACTTCCGAGATGCCCACGGACGCTAGGTCCAATTCGGAACGCTGCAGCACTAGATCCAGTGTGTCAGGAAGACCTTCTCGCAACAGACGCAGTCGGGCACGTGAGCCTGCGGGGCCGCGCGTGTAGGGTCGTAGTTCCCTCGACTGAAGTGTGTCGGTGCGTGTGCTGTCAATTGACAGCAGGTGGTCTCCTATGCGGATGCCGGCGGCCTTTGCCGGACCTCCTTCGCGGACGTCGGTAATCGTCAGCATGCTGTCGACGCTTGCAACGGTGATCCCGAAACCCACATAGGAGCCGGTGGTTATCGATTCAACTTCATCAGTCTCTTCCTCTTCAAAGTACTCGCTATACGGGTCGAGGTACTCGAGCATCGCGCCTACGCCAACTTCAACCAGTTCCTTCGGGTCGATCTCATCGACATACCGGGAGTTTACTTCGCGGAAAACGGCGCCAAAGGTCTCGATAGCCCGCGCTAGACGGATGTATGTCGAGTCATTATCACTGCGCGCTTGGAGCGGCGCGCAACAGGCGAGCCCGAGCCAGATGAAGTGAAGGGGGCGGATCATGCCAGCAAACGACGAGCGATCTCAGCTGAGATTTCATCGGCACGAAGGCGCACCTGCTGCATCGTATCACGCTCACGGAGAGTAACGGTTCCATCCTCAATGGTCTGTCCGTCCACGGTGATACAGAATGGCGTTCCGACCTCATCCTGACGTCGGTAGCGACGTCCGATGGCACCCGACGTGTCATAATCAACGCGGTGATTACGCTGAAGGTCGGCAACGATCTTTTCGGCCACTTCCGGCATGCCATCTTTGTTCACAAGGGGCAGAACGGCTGCTGTGATAGGGGCCAGCGATGGCTTAAGCTTGAGGACAACGCGCGTTTCCGATCCGCCATCGGAAGTGGCCACTTCCTCTTCGGAATAGGCATCGCACAGCACGGCCATGAATGTCCGCGTTGCACCCACCGCTGTCTCTATCACATACGGCACAAAACGGTCCTTTGTTGCCGTATCAACATATTCCAGCTTCTTGCCAGAGAACTCCTGATGACGACCCAGGTCAAAATCAGTTCGTGAGTGAATGCCCTCTACTTCGCCCCATCCGAAGGGAAATAGATACTCGATATCCTCGGCTGCTGCAGCGTAATGTGCCAGCTTCTCATGGGGCTTGCGGTGCAGGTGCTCTGCATTGATTCCAAGCGTCTGAACAAACCAGTTCCAGCGGGCATTGCGCCAGTAGTCGTACCATTCGTTTTCAGAGCCCGGGCGGACGAAGAACTGCATCTCCATCTGTTCGAATTCGCGGGTACGGAAGAGAAAGTTCTTGGTGTTGATCTCGTTTCGGAAACTCTTGCCGATCTGAGCGATGCCAAAGGGCGGCTTCATCCGCGCTGATTCCATGACGTTCTTGAAGTTGACGAAGATGCCTTGGGCTGTTTCCGGTCGCAGATAGACAACATTCGCTGCATCGGCCACGGGGCCGACATGCGTCTCGAACATCAGATTAAAGTTCCGCACCTCGGTCCAGTCAGCCGTTCCCGACACGGGATCAGGTATGGCGTTCCCTACAATGATGGAATGCAGGTCTTCATTCGTCTGCGCAGCACTGAACGATGCTTCGACGGCATCAGCTTGCTCGGTCTTACCCTTGCTGCGAAGTCGCGTGATATAGTCCTCGATCAGGTTGTCGGCACGGTGACGTGATTTCGACGTCTTGTTATCGATCATCGGGTCAGAGAACTGCTGAACGTGACCCGAGGCTTCCCATACGCGCGGGTGCATCAGAATCGACGAGTCGATACCGACAATGTCCGGGCGGAAGGTCATGGCCCTCCACC
Organism: uncultured Melioribacter sp.; assembly: GCA_964393485.1. GTDB lineage: Bacteria > Bacteroidota > Ignavibacteria > Kapaibacteriales > Kapaibacteriaceae > UBA10438. The sequence goes on from CAYMTW010000010.1 coordinate 44,714, forward strand.
AGGAATCCTTGATGTTGCGCAGGAGCTCTACGCCTAAAGGTCCGAAATCCCAGCAGCCATTCAGGCCACCATAGATTTCAGAAGATTGGTAGACAAAGCCCTTTCGCTTCGAGAGCGAAAGAATAGCATCAAGTGACGAAGGTGAGGCCATGGAGCGCAGCAGTCGTGAACAAACGCAGAAAAATACGAAGTCCAGTCCGCTTCGTAGTTTTGGCCCTTCCGCCACGTCCACCGGATCGCCGTGACCACGTCATTCTTTCGACTGTCCATTCTAAGCATCGTGCTCATTGCGCTTGCGGGCGCATACTCCGAAATGCTGCAGGCGCAAATGCCGACGGCAAAGGACAAGATCCGCTTTCAGTCTGTCGAGCCATGCTCTCTTGCCGCCGGAGATACCGCCACCGTGATCCTACGCGGACGCATTGCCAAGCACTGGCACAGCTACGGTCTGACACCGGCCGTGGGGCCCGACGGACTTGGCCCGGATGCCAGTGTCATCAGCGTGGGACCCTCGAAGGTTACCAAGCTTTCCGGTAAGCCCCGTATTCTGAAGGGGTCTCACTCGGCATTCGACAAGACGTGGCAGACAACGGTGGAAGAACTTTCGGGGAACGTCGAGATCGCCGTGCCGATCCGTGCCTCGGCGGCTCTGCCAGTTGGCAGGCATGCGGCTGAGATCACGCTCACCATGCAGCTGTGTGACACCTCAGCATGCCTTCCGTCGGAAGACATGCCACAGAGCATAACTCTGATCATTACAAAGGCATCGACGGATGCAGATGCCCAGGATACGCCGCCAGCTTCCGGCTCGGCGCAGGCCATCACGCAGGCCCCCTCCAAGGGACAGCCGGCAGCATCACAGGTCGAGGTCATCGAAGCGGATTCGGAGATAGCCACCGAAAAGAGCAAGGGTCTGTTGAGCTTCTTTCTCTATGCAATGGGAGTCGGATTTCTCGCTCTGCTCACGCCCTGCGTGTTCCCGATGATCCCGATAACGGTGTCCTTCTTCACGAAACGTCATGACAAGCATCGTGGCTCAGGTCTACGTGATAGTGCGCTCTTCGGCATTGGGATCATTTCGACATTTACGGCTGTGGGAATTCTGGCATCAGTACTCTTCGGAGGCACGGCTGTGCAAGATCTGGCCGCCAATCCGTGGATGAACCTTGGTATCGGCGTGCTGTTCATGATACTGGCCTTCAACCTCTTCGGATCCTTCGAGATCCAGATGCCCGTGTCAGTCATGAACGCCCTGAACAAGAAGTCTCAAGGTGATGGCACCTTCTCGATCCTGCTCATGGGATTGACGTTCTCGCTTACCTCGTTCACCTGCACGGTACCGTTTGTGGGTACGCTGCTGCTGAGCGCTTCAGGTGGCGACTTTCTCTATCCGGCCGTCGGCACGTTCGGATTTGCCACGGCCTTTGCCATTCCCTTTGTGCTGCTGTCGATGTTCCCTTCGCTGCTCGTACGCTTGCCTCGGGCAGGGGGCTGGATGAACAACCTGAAAGTGGTAATGGGCTTCCTTGAGATCGCAGCTGCCATAAAGTTCTTTTCTACGGCCGAGTTCATCTTCGGCCTGGGACTGCTGCCGCGAGAAGTTTTCTTGGCTGTCTGGGCTGGGGTGTGCCTGCTCATTGTCCTGTATCTGCTCGGTACATTCCGCATGACGCTGGACACGCCCGTTGAGCGCGTCGGTGGACTCCGTGCCTTCTTCGCCGTCATCTTTGCCACGCTCACTCTATGGTTCACAGGTGGGATGCTTGGAAAGCCCCTTGCGGCCGATCTCGAAGCCTTGCTGCCTCCGGAAAACTATCATCAGCTTCTTGACGAAATGAACGGCAGCCCGTCATCGACGACGACGGCAGAACCGGCCAAGGAATCAACTGCAGGTCATGGTGGTCTGGTATGGCTCAATGATCTCGAGAAGGCCAAGGTCATCGCTCGGTCGGAGAACAAGCCCATCTTCATCGACTTTACAGGCTTTGCCTGTGTCAACTGCCGTCTGATGGAAAAGGAAGTCTTCCCGAAGCCGGAGGTCGTTGACCTCTTCAAGAAGTTCGTCCTCGTGCAGCTCTACACCGACCGCAAGACAGAACCGTACATCAGCAACCAGAACCTGTTAAAGACCTACGGAACGGTGGCCAACCCGTTGTACGTGATGCTCACGCCAGAAGGCGAATACATCGCGCAATCGGGCTTTCAGACGCAATACCGCTCGGACGCTCGAACATTTGTTTCATTCCTGAACAAGGCTCTGTGATGGCTCGCATTGAGATCGTTCCTGTCACTCGTGAGCGATTTGATGATCTCATTGCTCTTGTGGTCATGCTGGCTGAGTATGAGAAGCTCGAACCGCCTTCGCCTGCGGCTCGGGAGCGTCTTTGCGAAGACATCTGTGGTAAAAAACCGCGTATAGAGGCGGTGCTTGCTGTCGATGAACGGGGCCAGGCACTCGGCTATGCGATCATGCTGGAAACCTACTCGTCGTTTCTGGCTTTACCGACCTTGTACCTCGAGGACATCTTTGTGCGCGAGGATGCCAGGCATCTTGGAGCGGGGTCGAAACTCTTCGATCATGTCGTTGAGCAAGCCCGTCGGCGCGGATGCGGACGTGTTGACTGGCAGGTTCTGGACTGGAACATGCTTGCACGCGATTTTTATGAGCATCGCGGCGCTGCGAGCATGAAGGAGTGGATGCTCTATCGCATCGACCTTGCCGCTAGTCGAGAGTGACGAGCATGTTGTCGATCAGTCGGGTCGATCCGAGTCTGGCCGCCACGAGCAGGGCTACAGTCGTCGTGGCGCTGAGCGCGCTCGGAGCGCGGAGTGTGTCCGCATCGACGGCCACAGCGTAATCGATCACCAGCTCTGCAACAGAAGAGAGTCGATGGCGCATGGCCTGTTCGACGTCATCAAGGTCCCGACAGCCCCCTTCGAGCATTTCAGCACCCAGATGCAGTGCATCATGAAGAACCGATGCCTTGCCGCGCTGATCGGCCGTGAGATAGACATTTCGGGAACTGCGTGCCAGACCATCGGGCTCGCGCATCGTCGGCAATACCTCGATGCGAACGCGGCGGACATCCTCATGATCGGACGTCTGCACCAGGCGCTTGATAACAAGCGTCTGCTGGTAGTCCTTTTGTCCGAAATAGCCGACATCCGGTAGCATGGCTTCAAAGAGCCGTGAGACCACCGTGGCAACGCCGTCAAAGTGCGTTGGACGTGAGGCTCCTTCGAGTACCTCGGTTACGCCGTCGATGTGGATGTCTGTACGCGCTCCGCCCGGATACATTTCCTCGACCGAGGGGGCGAAGACATGTGTTCCGCCTGCGAGAGCAACCAGTTCGAGATCGCGCTCAAAACTTCGAGGATAGCGTTCGAAGTCTTCGCCAGGCGCAAACTGCGTCGGGTTGACAAAGATGGATACCACCACGAGGTCGTTTTCGGTCGCAGCATGGCGGATCAGCGACGCATGACCGTCATGAAGGTAGCCCATCGTGGGGACACAGCCCACGCGGCGGCCCTGATCTCTTGCACTGCGGACGATCGACTGCATTTCTGCAACCGTTTCGACCGTGACGATGTCACGTTTTTGCTGCATTTCGCTCGAAGATATCATGAAGCCTCCAACATTGACACAGGTGGAATCCCTAGATTCGCGCATGACTCTCCCTATTGACCGAACAGCCATGCCACGGCTCGATTCAGCTGCCGTGGCATCTCTCAAGCTGATAAATGTGCCAGGCGATCACATGTTCATTGCCGAGTACTCTCACGGCGAGTGGCGCAAGGCACGGATCCAGGCGTATCGGCCGATTCCGTTCTCGCCCCTTGCTCTTGGGTTGCACTATGCGCAGATCGTTTTCGAGGGTATGAAGGCCTACCGTATGGACGATGGGCGGGTGGGCGTGTTTCGCACCCCGCGTCACCTGGAGCGGTTCAACGTCTCCCTAGATCGAATGATGATGCCCTCGGTTCCGTCTGAGCTGTTCGCCGAGGCGATCCACACACTCGTGGATCTGGATCGCGACTGGGTTCCGCCGGGTCCGGATGCTTCCTATTACATCCGACCATTCGTGATCGCAACAGAAGAATGGATGGGTATCAAGGCTGCTGATGAGTTCTCGTTTATGGTCGTCGGAGGCCCGTTCAGACCGGTGTATCAACGTCCCCTGCGTGTGAAGGTTGAACGCGAGTTCACGCGCGCCGCAGCTGGAGGAACGGGATATGCGAAATGTGCTGGCAACTATGCCGCCGCGATGTTTCCAACGAAGCTCGCTCAGGATGCTGGTTTTGATCAAGTGATCTGGACGGATTCGCGCGACCATGCTTACGTCGAGGAATCGGGCACGATGAACCTCATGTTCATCATTGATGGGGCATTGGTCACGCCACCGACGGGTGACACCATCCTCAAGGGTGTGACGCGCGAGAGCGTGCTCCAGATTGCCCGGGACCTTGGTATGGTGGTGATTGAGCGTCCGGTTTCCGTAGAGGAACTCGCCGAGGGCATCACGGCCGGACGGATCACCGAGGCCTTTGGCGTCGGCACGGCGGCGTCGGTTGCGCCGATCACACTGATATCGATCGATGGTACAGAGTACCATCTGCCAGTGAGTCCAGATTGCCGGATGTTTTCCCTGAAGTCGCGCCTCAATGACATCCGTTACGGCCGCACGAGCGACGAGCACGACTGGATGACCATTGTTGACGGGATGGTCCGATAGGGGAGATCCAGCATCGATGTCTGCCGATGAACGGTCACCACTGATCCTGCCCCTGCAGTACGTCAAGGGTGTCGGACCACGTCGAGCCGAAGCACTGGCTTCGGAGGGCATTGTTAGTTTGGCCGACGTCATCTACAATGTGCCTCGGTCCTATGTTGACCGCAAGGCCGCTGAAAGCATCGCACAGATGCTCAGCCGTTACCGCAGCTCAGATCTGTTTGGTGCTGATGCCGCCGCGGTCATCAAGGTGACTGGTCAAGTTACACTTGTGGCTTTGGTGACCAGTGTTCGCAAGTCGACCGTAGGCAAGGGGCGTTCAATGCTCTCGGTGACGTTGCAGGATGAATCGACTGCACCAATGAGACTCATCTTCTGGAGCGGTCTGGCCTACTACGAGAGGTTCCTGAAGGTCGGCCTAACCTATGTCGTCCACGGCGTGCCGCAGTACGATCCGAAGTGGGGCGACCTGTGCATGCACCACCCGGAGATGGAAGTGATCGATCCCGAGGAGATCGACCAATACCGAGCCGGCAGCATTCTTCCCCGATACCGAATGACGCAAGGCATGAAGACCGCCGGGATCACCATGCGCATTCTTCGGTCGATCGTCGAACATGCTCTTGACAAGGGGCTTTCCGAGATAATGGATCCCGTGCCGGAATCTCTGCGACAGCGGCACAAGCTCTTGCCGCAGCATCAGGCTCTTCGCCAATTGCATGCTCCGGAGACGATCGACGCCGTCAACGCCGCCCGGTATCGGATGAAATACGAGGAGCTGTTTGTCTTCGAAGTTCACCTGGCTGCGCGTCGTGCATCGCGCAAGCGCCCAGAGCGTGGACTTCCAATGCAGGCCCAGTCAGTCCGGGCACGCGCTGTCATGGAGACTCTGCCGTATGAGCTCACGGCGGCTCAGAAGCGCGTGATCCGTGAGATCATCGCCGATATGACATCCGGTACGCCCATGAACCGTCTGCTGCAAGGCGACGTCGGGTCGGGCAAGACCATCGTAGCGGCACTGTGCATGCTGAACGCCATTGATAACGGCTACCAGGCTGTTCTCATGGCTCCAACCGAGATCCTGGCTGAACAGCATTATCACAGCTTGTCGAAACTCTTAGAGCCCCTTGGCAATGTCACGATCGCTCAGCTCGTGGGGGCTCAACGAACGGCAGCCAGACGTCATGCTCTGGAGCTCATCCGCTCCGGGACGGCTCAGATCGTCATCGGCACGCATGCGTTGTTCGAAGCCCATGTGGACTATCACAAGCTCGGACTGATCGTGATCGACGAGCAGCATCGCTTTGGTGTTGCGCAGCGTAAAGAGCTGCGTCGCATGGGTCAGCAGTCACATGGTGAGCAGCTGCGAACTCCACACATCCTTGTCATGTCGGCCACACCCATTCCCCGTACTCTGGCCATGACGCTTTACGGCGATCTGGATTCTTCCGTGATCGATCAGATGCCGGCCAACCGTAAGCCGATCATCACGCGCGTGGTCTTCGAATCGGCACTAGCCGAGACCTTCGGGTTTATCCGCGCGCAGGTCCGAAATGGACGTCAGGCCTACATTGTCTATCCGCTGGTGGAGAAGAGCGAGAAGGTACAGGCCAAGAGCGCTGTGGAGCACTATGAATGGCTACGTGATGAGGTGTTTCCGGACCTGCGCGTTGGACTTCTGCACGGACAGATGCTGTGGAATGAGAAGGAAGACATCATGCGATCGTTCCTACGTCGTGAATACGATGTCCTTGTTTCGACAACGGTCATCGAGGTTGGGATCGACGTCCCGAATGCGTCGGTGATGCTGATCGAAAACGCCGAGCGTTTTGGTCTGTCGCAGTTGCATCAGCTTCGAGGACGTGTAGGTAGGGGAGCTGAGCAGTCCTATTGTTTTCTGGCTACAAAAGACCACTTCCGCTATCAGGTCTCCCGTTCCTCTTCCGGCGAGGAGGCTTTGTCTTCCGTCGTTCGTTTGCGTACCATGGAGCAGACAACGGACGGATTTCGAGTTGCCGAAGTTGACTTGCAGCTTCGCGGTCCTGGTGACGTGATGGGCACTCGTCAATCGGGAGTGCCCGAGTTCCGATTCGCGGATCTCATCGGAGATGCTGCCGTGATTGCGATGGCTCGCAGCGATGCTCACGCGATCCTCGACGCAGACCCGCACCTGCGTATGCCGGAACACCAGACCTTGCGTGAACAGGTCATCCGGCAATTCGATTCGGGCGGCTTGATCACGGTGGCGTAGTTTTGTGACGATGTCCACGCGCCCCGTTTCAACCGACCTGATCAACGTTAACGAGATCTTCACCTCCGTGCAGGGCGAAGGCACGCGCGCCGGTATGCCGTGCCTGTTTGTGCGTCTGCAAGGTTGCCGCCTGCGGTGTTCGTGGTGCGACACACCCTATGCTCTGGATCATCGTGAAATGGGGCTGATGATGTCATCCCGTGATCTTGTGGCCGAGGTCGAAAAGGCTGGTGTTAGGTTCGTTGAGTTCACCGGTGGTGAGCCCCTTGAACAGCCAGCTGTGCTGCCAATCATGGCCGAACTATGTGATCATGGATACATAGTAGCCGTGGAGACGGGTGGTCACGTCGATATCTCGGGTCTTGATCCCCGGGTCATCTGCATCATGGATGTAAAATGTCCCGACTCGAAAATGGCCACGCTCAACCGGCTTGAAAATCTCGACCAGCTTCGTGCGCATGACGAGGTCAAGTTTGTCGTGGCTTCGCGTGATGATTACGAGTTTGCTCGTGACATCGTGCGCACGCATGGCCTGGAGCAGCGTGTCGCTGCGGTGCTAATGTCGTGTGTATTCGATGCGCTGCCATTTGTGCGTTTAGTAGAGTGGATTCTGGAGGACCGTCTGGACGTGCGGTTTCAATTGCAAATGCACAAGTTTATCTGGTCACCTCAGACGCGTGGGGTCTAGTGAGATGAATCGATCACAAACCGCGATGGTGGCAGGCATACTTGCAGCGGCTGTGTGCTGCTGCGGTGTCCCGGCACGTGCACAGAATGGCGCTGATGGACCTCTGCCGTGGCCACATCCGCAGTGTAACTCGGTGGCTGACGACTATGCGCCCTGCATTGATATTGACGGCTCGGCCCTACTTTTTACAACCGAGCGCAGCGGCCTGGCTCAGGTGGTGCGCTGTCGTGGTGAGAGCGACATCATACCGCTTGAAGGAACATTCAACCATGCAGGCCAATCGCGTGGATACGTCAGTGTGACGACCTCAGGGGATGGATACGGTGTCATGTATCGCTCTGGTGAGCGGCAGAGCCTTGCATCGATCGTCCGTGTGCGTCGCACCTCGGCAGGCCTCGATATCGGCGAGCCCCTTGCTGAGGTTATGGACGAAAGCTATACAGCGCAGCCGACGCTTGCCCCCGATGGGAGCCGTCTGTTGTTTGTCTCTGATAGGCAAGGGGGCGCAGGCGGACTTGATATCTGGATGCTCGAGCGTCGTGTGGATGGCACATGGTCGGCCCCTCAGCATGCGGGAGAAGCATTGAACTCACCGGCCGATGATGTGTCTCCCGTTCTTGTGGCTGCCGACACGCTCTTCTTTGCCTCAAATGGCATGGGAGGTCAGGGCGGCTTTGACATCTACATGTCAGTTTTCCGAAATGGTCGCTGGAGTGACCCCGAGCCCCTTGATGCTATCAACTCTCCCTACGATGAAACCGATGCCAACAGAATGGCCAGCGGTCTGTACTACTTTGCATCAAACCGTCCGGGCGGACGCGGCGGGATAGATATATGGTTGTGGAAGCCGAAGGGATCACCCTAGTATCCAGGTGACCTCAGGCTTACTTTGACCAGCGCTTGGCGGTCTGGATGGATCCGGGGACTGCCAGTGTGGTTGTGCCGAGCAGAGCTCCGGCAGGGCCAAGGTTGATCACGGCGGCCTTCTGCTCGGTTTTTACGATGCCAATGCCATCTGCGAACCAGATCGTGCGCACAAGGCTGATCGGAACCGGGATGCTGCTCACGCCGAGGTTTGCATACAGTGTCGCATTGAGGTCGAGTTGAACCTTCTTGGTCTGGAGCGCGACGTTATTGAGTGTTACCGATTCGTCTGCCAGAACCTTGCCGACAAAGTTTAAATTACCTGACAGCTTGATACCCGGTAACGGGGGAAAGTCGAACGGGGCAATCGTGTCCTTCAGTGCAGTCCACGACGACTTGCTGAAGTCTGCGATCGTCACATTCTTGCGGCCCAGGTCGAGAACAAAACTCACGAGGTCATAGCGGATGGCGAATTCCTGCGTCAGGATGTTCCCATTCTGCGTGATCGTTACCGTATCCTTTGAAGCGCCGTCGACGAAGACATGGGCAATGGACTTTTCCGTGCTGCTCATGCTTGAGCGCTGCACAACCACCGTGCTGTCATCAGGAGCTGGAGCGTCTGTCGTCTTTCCTGTCGTCGCATCAATGTTCACGTTCACATTGCTGTGAATCACATAGCTGCCACCGGCACGCACATAGGACCCAACAGTTGTAGGAGTGGGATTCGTTGGCTCATTATCACTGCAGGCAGTGAGCGAAAACGCCAACACGGCAAAGCTGAGAAGGGAAAGACTACGCATGTTGGTTCTCCATGGGCCGCCGCACGCAGGGGGCTGAGACAGGGTTGTCGTTCGTGACGACAGTGACAAAAGACGGAGCGGAGGGCGAGGGACTCGAACCCCCACAGGATCTCTCCCGGCTGTTTTCAAGACAGCTGCAATACCATTATGCGAGCCCTCCGTCG
>CAYMTW010000011.1:0-52564 GCA_964393485.1 uncultured Melioribacter sp.
TACCGCACGGTGACCTCGGAGAATAGCTTCGAAATTACCATCAAACGATCAGTCTTTCGGGCGTTTCTCGCCCCCTGCCGGTCGAAGGATGAGGCACAACGAGTTCTCGATGCGCTGCGTTCCACCTATTGGGATGCCGTGCACCACTGCTATGCCTACCGCATCGGCGAGCATGGAATGGAATCGCGGATGTCCGACGATGGCGAACCCTCGGGCACGGCCGGCAAGCCGATCCTCTTTGCGATGCAGAAAGCAAACGTCAGCGATGCGATCATCGTGGTGGTGCGATACTTCGGCGGCGTAAAACTTGGCGTCGGACCGCTGGCACGGGCCTACACGGAGGCTGCTCAGGGGGCGCTTCAATCAGCTACGTACGACACCGTGCGGCCACGGCAGAGCTTTCAGGTTCATTGTATCTATGACGATGTGTCCACGGTGACAAGGCTGCTTGAGGACGTCGACGCGACATTTGAGGCCTCGTATGGCGATGCTGTTGCGTTCGACGTCACCGTGGACGAGGAGAAAATGTCCTCGTTTCTAGCACTGCTGATCTCTCGCACCAACGGCCGCGCCGGGTACTCAAAAATCCGTCCCGAGTGAGACCAACCACACGGGTTGGGAAAAGCCCCCTCCCGGAAGCATGCGCCATGCTACGTCTATGCGAAGTGGAAGACCAAGAGCAGCGTTGCGCGTACCGATTCCGACCGATGAGATGACCGGGTTGGAGGCCAGCAAGCCAGGCTCAGACCACGCCAGACCGTTTTCATCCCATGCGCCGCCAGCATCGAAGAACAGCTGAGCCTGCATGCCCTGAAAAAGTGACGGTATGGGGCCTGCCTGAAACGCCAGCAGGAATGGGAAGCGCAGCTCGACGTTGGTCACGAAGTACTGTGTGCCGAAGCGCTCGTTGATGGCGTAGCCGCGAAGGGGCCACCCCGGACGCGTAAAGGCGAAGTCCTCGGGGTTCTGAAACGGCCAGCCGTTCGAACCGAGATAGCCATTGATCCAGTTATCAGTACCACCGATGAAAAACTTCTGAGGATTGCGTCCCGAACTATACCCGCCGGCACCACGCACCGCCACCGAGTAGGCACCGCCTAGGTGGAAGTATCGCCGGGCATCGAGCCGAGCCGTGGTGAAGGAGATGCCTGATTCGCCCCATGACGGGGAGGCTTCGAGCGTGAGGTTCAGACGCGTACCGCTCATCGGAGCCCACATGCCCCAGATACCGTCATCGAGGACAAATGACACTGACGGAACCGTTACGAAACGTGTCAGTGACGGCTCGAGTGGTACATCAAGATTCTCACGGGACATTCCGAGCACCTGGACGCCAAGGTCAAGACGGGAATAGCGTGAGAACGGATACGAGGCGTTGAGCTGCGTACCGTAACTGCGCAATCGGTAGAGCATTCCGCGAAGCTGCGTGAATCCGGCATTTTGGAACACGGCTGCGTAAAGATCGATCACATCGGGCAGGTAGCCGTAGGAGAGCCAGAAACTACTGTTGTTAAGGTCAAGAAAGATGTTGCCACGGAAGTAGATCTCGTGATCTCCAAGCATATCCGAGAACAACGCCTGTATCTGACCGTTGGCTCCGAAGAAATTGTTGTACCCCGCATTGCCCGTGACGACGTCGGTCGAAAAGGTCGTCTTGTAATCCTTCGGAGGATAGACCGTGTCCTGATGCTGACGTTCCTGCTCAAGAAGCGGATTCGATTCGTACTGGATCGATTCAGGATTTGGAGGCACAGACTTCTGCTCACTGAGATCGACGTCAAACGTCCCGTAGCTAAAGGTCATTGTGTCCTGCTCAACAGGGGGCTTGGAAACGATCTGTGAGACCGAGTTGCGCTGCTCGATCTGCTGACGTCGGAACACCGTCATCGGCAGTGAATCCCGCTGCTTGAGTTCTAGAGGGAAATTGAGCAGGAAGATATCGTAGCCAACTCGATTCTGTGAAGCAAATAGCAGCTTGGTTCCGTCGCGCGAAAGCGAGATCTGCGAGACCTCCTGCAGCGAATTCGTCAGCGCCGCTGTGCGGCGATTCTTCAGATCGAGACGCCAGAGATTACTGATGCCGTTGTAGTCGGCCACATAGAGCAGCGTCTCGCCATCGGGAGAGACGGCGAGCGATGATTTTCCGATATCCGGATTTTCGGTCAGACGCTCAACGCTCAGCGTCTGAATATCAACACGGTACACATCGCGCGCATCGACGTCGTGCTTCCAGATCGCAAAATCCTTGGGAACATCGCGCATCGTCAGGTACGACATACGATCGGAGACGAAATACACATATTTACTGTCCGGCGACCACGCCGGAAGGGCGTCGGTGAAGACATCGTTGGTAAGCTTGGAAAGCTTGCGACTGCCAAAGTCATAAATGTAGATGTCAGCATGACGTCCACCGGTATCTGCTTCAAAGGCGATACGGCGTCCATCTGGTGACCACGACACGCCGCCAATGGTCTGCAACCCGAAACTGAGCTCGTCGTAGTCACCCGAGGCAACATCGACGATGTAGATCACATCCTGTCCAGCCCCCTTCGCCCCGACGGCGAGTTTAGTGCCCTTCGGGTTCCAGGAAATACCGGGCGTAAGGAAGTTCAGCTCCTCAAAGGCCGTGCTTCGTCCGCTCGAGGCAAGCTCCCGGGGCTGCTTGGTTTTAACATCCATGACGTAGAGCCCAAAGGTCCCTGCGCCACGATCCGAGAGAAACGCCACCATTTCACCATCAGGGGAGATAGCCGGCGAGGTGTTGTAGAAGTTCTCTTCCTTGCGATGATTGGTCAGGCGCTTGGCGAAATCTTCGACGTACTCGTAGCGTCCGACGTCGGGAAAGTAGTCGCGCTTGGTGTCCTTGGCCCATTGGTCTGACATTTCCTCATAGGACATGCCGAAGGATGCCTTGAATGTGCGGTCGACGTCTCTGAGAAGTCGAAAACGGTTCAGGACCTCTCCAACCTTTCCTGGCCCGTAGGTGCGGGCCACATAGGACCAGAAAGCCTGTCCGCCACGGTAGGCAAAGTAACCGCTGAGTTGATCCAGTCCACGCAGATATTCACTCACAGCCACATCGCGCATGAACATATCGGTCTTGACGTCCATCCCACCGGCGCTGGAATACTCGGCAAAACCTTCATTCATCCAGAGCGGCAGCATCACTGCATTTGGGTTGTTGACCAGTGATTGGATCGAACCGCCGTAGAACATGTCGTTGATTACGGCATGGACGAGCTCGTGGTGGATCACGTGCTTGAACTTCGACAGGTCACCCTCATACGGCAGCACTACACGGTTTTTAAACAGCTCCGTAACGCCCCCTATCCCCTCGGTCATGAACTGACTGATGACATTGGTCTGCTGGAACTGATTGTGTGAGTTATACAGGATCAGCGAGATGCGCTTGTTGATCGTGAACGCCAGCTGGTCCTGTATGGTACGAAGCGCCTGCTCGGCCTCTCGTGCCATGAAGTTGGCAAGGGGCAAGGCATTTCCATGATAGTACACGTCGAAGTTGGCAGACTGGATGTAGCGCCAGTTGAACTTCTCGTACTGCTTCTTGTTCTTACCAAAAGCCACGTCTCCACCGAGCAGCTGCGCATGCCCGTTCAGGACAAGTACAAGCAAGCTCAGGCAAAGAAGAATAACGGTGCGGAGTGGCTTCATGCGAGGTGTGTGGACGTATAACCCGGAAGTCGGTTGTATGGTTTCGGGCACGTCTCGACGGCACTATTCCGGATTGCTCGGGGTCGGCGTTCGCTCCACCTTCGAACGGAATGCCTTTGTCGAGGCAACAAAGGCCATACCGGCCTCAGCCGCTGCTTGCTCGGCCTCCTTTTTGTTGCGTCCCGTACCGGAGCCGACGACACGATCATCGACGACCACCTCAACGGTGAAGAACTTCTCGTGATCGGGTCCTTCCTCTTTGACAACAACATAGCGTGGTGCGCCATAGCCGCGTCCTTGGACCGTTTCCAGGAGAAGGCTCTTGAAGTTCGTGTCGTGCACAAGAGACTCTCGCATCATGATCGGCAACAACCTCTCGACGATAAACCGTCGCACTTCGTCAAAACCACGGTCAAGATAGATTGCCGCGATCACCGACTCAAGCGCATCCGAGAGCATGCCGTCGTTGCCGCGCTGCAAAGACTGATTAGCAGAGTAACTCAGAAAGAGGAACTCCTCCAGATGCAAGGCACGGGCGCAGACTGCCAGCGACTTCTTGTTGACGATCCACGAGCGCATCTTGGTAAGCTCACCTTCGAGCACCTCGCGGTTGTTGTAGAACAGATACTCGGCCGTGACCATACCAAGGATCGCATCGCCGAGGAACTCCAGGCGCTCATTTGAGCGATGATCGGGTGTATTGGCTACCTGCAGGTAGGACCGGTGCGTGAGTGCCTGCTCGTAGAGCGACGGCATGTGGATACTGATGCCGAGCGTTTGTTCGAGGTCTTGAACACGCTCATCCGACAGGAGATTCATCGACGGGAAGATCTCCTTGAAGGCAGCGTTGCTGGCAGCCCCCTTGATCGAAGCGAACTTCAGGAGGTTGGCGTAGAGCTGACGTACGATATCCTTCACGGGGCTTGCTCTACGGTGGTTCGGGAGTGTGTGCTTACTCGCTGAATGACTTGAAGCAGAGCGTCGCGTTGTGTCCGCCAAACCCGAAGGTGTTGCTGATCGCTGCGCGAATCGGGTGCTTCCGTGGTACATTGGCCACATAGTCAAGCGAGCATTCCGGGTCGGGCGTGATCTGGTTGATGGTCGGCGGAGCAGTATCGTTCTTGATCGCCAGAACGGTGGCAATAGCCTCGATCGCTCCAGCGGCGCCAAGCAGGTGTCCCGTCATGGACTTGGTTGAGCTCACCAGCATCGAATCAGCCCAGTCGCCGAAAACGGTGCGGATGGCAGCTGACTCGGACTTATCGTTGAAGTACGTTGATGTGCCGTGAGCATTGACGTAATCAATGTCCTCGGGCTGTAGTCCGGCATCGGCCAATGCCAGGCGCATTGAGCGGACGGCACCTTCGCCGCCTGGAGCTGGCTGTGTGATGTGGTAGGCATCGTCCGTCAGACCAATCCCGACGATTTCGGCAAGAATGGTAGCACCGCGGTTCATGGCGTGCTCGAGCGTCTCCATCACGAGCACCCCGCCCCCTTCGCCCATGACAAATCCGTCGCGGTCTTTGTCAAACGGACGGCTGGCGGTCTCAGGACTATCGTTACGAGTTGAGAGCGCCTTCATGGAATTGAAACCCCCAATGCCCATTGGGCAGACAACGGCTTCGCTGCCACCGGCCAGCATGATGTCTGCCATTCCTCGCTGCATGAGCATGAAGGCATCGGCGATGGCATGGGAAGATGTGGCACAGGCCGAGACTGTAGCGTAGTTCGGACCCTTCAGGCCGTATCGAATGGCGATGTGCCCGGCAGCAATATCGGAAATGAGCATCGGAATGAACAGTGGCGAGATGCGATCGGGCACACCGTTTCGCTCAAACAAATTCTGCTGCTGGTTGTGGTAGGTCCACATACCTCCGATACCGGAACCGAACACAACACCGGCACGCTCTTGATTGCATGCGGCAAAATCAATACCAGCATTCTCTACAGCCATCACCGCACAGGACATAGCATACTGCGTAAAGAGGTCCATACGCTGGACCTCCTTACGCGTGATGTGCAATGTGGGGTCGTAGTTCTTGACCTCGCAGGCAAATCGCGTGTCGAATGCGGCCGCATCAAATCGCGTGATCGGACCCGCACCGCTGCGGCTTTCCATCATGCCATTCCAGAAGTCCTGAGCCGTATTGCCGATCGGCGTTACAGCTCCAACTCCGGTGATTACAACGCGGGGAATCGTTCTCGACATACGTATGCCTAATGCTTGGGAAGAAATCTATCTGTAGTCGGGTGTTGGCCCGTTTAGGAGGCCTTCGACTCGATGTAGCTGACAGCATCTCCGACGGTCTGAATCTTTTCTGCCTCGCTGTCGTCGATGGTCAGATTGAATGCCTTCTCGAACTCCATGATGAGCTCAACGGTGTCGAGAGAATCGGCACCGAGATCACTCGTGAACGAAGCCGTTGGCGTGACCTGTGATTCTTCGACGCCAAGTTTGGTGACGATGATCTCTGTTACCTTTTGTGCCACTGCTGACATAGCAAACCCTTGTTGAAAATGAGGTTGAACAATCGTGCAAATGTACGGCGATGCCGGACGCAATTACATGGCCAGACCGCCACAAACATTCAATACCTGACCTGTAACGTAGGCCGATTCATCGGCCAGGAAAAACGACACAACAGCAGCGATCTCCTCCGGAGCGGCGCCCCGTTTGAGCGGAATATTGCCGAAGAACGCTGCCTTCTGCTCGTCCGTAAGCTTTGCCGTCATATCGGTTTCTACGTATCCAGGAGCAACGCAATTTACGGAAATGTTGCGACTGGCCAGTTCGCGCGCCAGCGACTTGGTCAGCCCCACAAGGCCTGCCTTGGCGCTGCTGTAGTTGACCTGGCCGGCATTACCCTGCAGGCCAACAATACTCCCGATATTGACGATGCGTCCCTTGCGCTGCGACATCATGGGGCGAGCAGCAGCGCGGCAGGCAAAGAAGACTCCGGTAAGATTCGTGTCGATCACATCGGTCCAATCCTTGGTGCCCATGCGCATGATCAATCCATCGCGGGTGATTCCGGCATTGTTGACCAAACCGTCGAGACGTCCACCTTGGCCAGTAACGGTCTCAATAAAGTCCTTGACGCTCTGCTCGTCGGCCACATTGGTTTGGACAAACGTTACCCTGCCCCCTGTCGATTCGATCTCCGATGCAACGGCTGCCGAACGCTCGGGATTGGAATTGTACGTGGCAAAGACATGCGCACCTTCGGCGCAAAGCCGGCGCACGATGGCCTCACCAATACCGCGTGAGCCACCGGTGATGGCAAACACTTTTCCGTTGTGATCAAAGGTTTTCATGGATACTCCTTGTAGATCTCTCTTCAGGATGCCTGCGAGGAATGGCGAGCAACATCAGCCGCCGAGTCGATGCCGTCAGTTGTGGCCTCTGAAAGGGTGCGTTTGACGAGCCCCTGCAGGACCTTTCCAGGTCCGATCTCACAGAACGAACCGATTCCATCACTCCAGATGGCGTTCATGGTGGCCGTCCACAGGACGGGTGAGGTTAGCTGACGAATGGCGCATTCACGGAGCTCATCGGCATGACGCACGGCAAGCCCCGAGACGTTGACATACACGGGAATGCGCGGCTGTTCAAACGGCGTATCACGAATCATCTCTGCCAGTCCCTGTTCGGCTTCGGCCATAAGGGGCGAATGGAATGCCCCACTGACCTGCAGCTCTTTGACCATCTTCGCGCCACGCTCTTTGAAGATCGGCATACAGGCTCTCACGAACTCAGCTGAGCCGCTAATGACCACCTGTCCGGGCGAGTTGAAGTTCGCCGGAACCAACACGTTCCCATCCGTACCGTTGAGCTCGCTGCAGATCATGCGCACGGCGTCATCATCGAGTCCAACAACAGCAGCCATCGTTCCGGCAGTCGTTTCTCCGGCCTCGAACATCAGCCGGGCACGTGTCTGCACGAGCCGTAACGCATCGGCAAACCTGAGCACGCCAGCTGCATGTAAAGCGGAATACTCACCCAGTGAATGCCCTGCAACAGCCGTGACGTGGCTCATGTCGGTCAGTGCGATCAGCATCGCCTCATGGACAAACAGCGCCGGCTGCGTGTGCTTAGTCTTGCGAAGCTCATCCTCGGGACCCGATGTCATGATCGACAGAAGATCGTAGCCCAGAATGTCGTTAGCGTGTTGGGCCAGCTGGCGGGCCGTATCGTACGTATCAACGAGATCCTTGGTCATGCCCACATACTGCGAGCCCTGACCCGAAAACAATGCTGCTGTACTCATGCCGGTGGAGTATAGTCGTCCATGGACCAGCGAACCAACACTGAGCCCCAAGTATAGCCTGCCCCGAAGGACGAAAGCACAAGGTAGTCTCCGCGCTTGATCTGCCTGTTGGTGTAGAGTTCTGACAGGCAGATCGGGATCGTGCCTGCGGTCGTATTCCCATAGCGATCGATGTTGATCATCACCTTGTCCTTGCTCAGCCCCATGCGCTCAGCCGTAGCATCGATGATGCGCAGGTTGGCCTGATGCGGAACCAGCCAAGCCACGTCGTCAGCCGTCAGGTGATTTCGCTCCATGATCTCATAGGACACATCGGCCATGCCTTTGACGGCACTCTTGAAAACGGCCTGTCCTTCCTGATAGACGAAGTGCTCGCGATTAGTAACAGTTTCAATCGTTGGTGGACGCAACGAGCCGCCTGCTTTTTGATGCAGATGGACCTCACCAGCACCGTCCATGCGCAGAATGTGATCGACGACGCCGTAGTCGTCGGATTCCGATGGCTCGAGCAGAACAGCTCCGCCTCCATCACCAAACAGGACGCACGTGGTACGATCATCAAAGTTTAGAATGGCGCTCATCTTGTCACCACCGAGCACGAGCAACTTCTTGGCAGCGCCAGCTTCGACCATCTTGGCACCTGTGACCAGGGCGTAGAGAAAGCCGCTGCACGCTCCGGCAAGGTCAAACCCCCAGGCATTCTTTGCCCCGAGCTTGTGCTGAAGGATGGCCGCACTGGAGGGGAACACGCGGTCTGGGGTGACCGTGGCGATGATGATCACATCGATCTCCTCGGCCGTGATGCCTCGCTGTTGCAGCACCCGCTGCGCCGCCGGGAGAAGGATGTCGGTCAGGCCCCCTTCAAAGGCAAAATGGCGCTCATGGATACCGGTGCGCGACGTGATCCATTCGTCAGTTGTATCGATGCGCTGTGCAAACCAGGCGTTATCGTACACATCCGGTGGAACGTTGTGTGCGATTGCCGTTATGATGGCCTTCATTGGTGCGCCTTAGATTTGGCAGCCTCTTCCAGTGCCCGCTGGATGGTGCCGTTGACGTCCTTGCGAACCACCTCAACAGCCCGAAGGATCATATTGCTCAGGGCAAGGGGCGAGCCACTGCCGTGACCGATGATCACCACGCCATTGATGCCCAGCAGCGGGACTCCGCCATACTCCTGATAGTCAAGTCCGCTCAGAACTTTGCGAAGGACCGGTCGGAATGCGGCGATGGTGAGTTTTTGAAGGATGCCTCTGTTCGCATACGCCTTGAAGCGTTCCTTGAGAAACGTCAGGATGCTCTCGGCAAACTTCAGGACGATGTTGCCCTCAAAGCCATCGCACACAACAATGTCAACGGTGCCTTTGAGAATATCACGTCCTTCTACGTTGCCATAGAAGTTGACTGTGCTGTTCGACAGGAGCTCATGCGTTTCACGGGCAACTTCGGTACCCTTACTCTTCTCTTCACCGACGTTGAGCAAACCGACCGTTGGACGTTCAATGCCAAGCATCAGATGCGAGAACACACTTCCCATGACGGCGAAATCGTGCAGGAAACGGGGCTTGCTGTCGACGTTTGCGCCGATATCCACCACAAGGGTCGGTTTGTTGGTCAGCGTTGGAAAGAAGGTGCCAATCGTTGGACGGCTCACACCCGGAATGCGACCGCAGAGCATTGTTGCTGTAGCCATCACCCCGCCTGTGTTGCCGGCGGAGACGAAGCCTTCGGCATCGCCCCGACGCACCATATCCAGTCCCATGTAGAGGGAGCTTTCCTTGCGTCCCTTCACGATCGACGACGGTTCGTCGGACATTGTTACAACATCCGGGGCATGGAGGATCGACAGCCGTTTCTCCGACGCAGCTTGCGGATGCTTCGCCAGTTCCTGTCGGAGAATGTCTTCCTTACCGACGAGGACGATCTCCACGTCACTGCCCAGCTTGGAAAGAGCGATGAGTGCCCCCCCAACCTCGCTGGCGGGCGCAAAGTCGCCTCCCATGGCGTCAACCACGACGCGAAGTGGGCGCGATGAAGGGGCGTGCGAGCGGTCCGCGTTGTCGCTCACCGTTGCTGCCGTTGAAAGCACGTCGGTTCGATCAATCGACGTTGATGATCTTCCGGCCGTTGTAGTATCCGCACGAGTGACAGACAATGTGCGGCTGCTTCGCTGCGCTGCAGTTCGGGCATGACATCACGGTCGGTGCCGATGCCTTGTAGTGCGTACGACGCTTGGCACTGCGCGACTTCGAGTGACGGCGCTTTGGATTTGGCATGAGTGTGTTCCTCTCTTTACTTGCGTTTTAGTTGTTCGAGTGCCGCCCAGCGATCGTCCACCGGACTCTCGTCATCCTTCGATGGCTTGAGTGTTGGGTAGATCTCCTCGAGAGGCACGTTTCTGTAGGCCGGTGCAATGCGCTGCATAGGGATGGCCAGCGTTAGCACCTGCCGCACGTCTTCCGTAATGTCAATGGTTCTGTCATCTTCGCCGATTCCACGCTCCTGCTCGTCATCCAGGTCCACTTTACCCGTTGCCTGACGGGCAGCCAGCGCTGCATCAACCACAAACTCAAGGTGGAGACCGGCCGAGGCTGTCTCCCTGTACTCCTCAAGCGACCTGTCACACACAAAAACCCCTTCGGCACCGGCAACAGCCTCTACAACATAACGTCGGCCGGATTTAACGATCCTGCCTTCGATGGAGACATCAGCCTGAAACTCCACGGGGAGCCCCGGAACTTCCGCCGCCGGGGTTACGATCGCTATGGGGCGAACCCCATCGCGCATCCCTACGATTTCAAGCAAGACCATGTCGAGTACGCAGTCTTCGGTTGTGACAAGACTGCGAAAATAAGGGAAAAGGGGGCTTAGTTGCTCAGACTCTGAAGATTTTTCTTGGCCGAAGCATTGTTCGGGTCGAGTTTGAGCACTTCCTGATAGGCCGAACGGGCCTTGTCGGGGTTGCCCGTTCCCTGATATCCAATGCCGAGGTAGAGCCACGAGATCACGGACTTCGGATCGATGGTCGTTGCGAGCGTCGATCGCTCCACGATGGACTGCCACTTCTTTTCCTTGATGTCCAGACCGTTAAGGCTCGATATGGAACCAATGGCATATCTCTTCTCGTCGGCAGAAGTTGTGGTGGCAGCATTACTGATGACCTGGTTAAGGAGTGCACGCCCCTTTTCTACATCTCCGCGCAGGAGATAGGTTTCTCCCAAGCGCTGCGTGCCCCACATGAGTTTAGGATTGACAACCAGAGCCCGTTCGTAGCTGGCGATGGCACTGTCGACGAGGCTGTCAGCGTAGAAGTTGTTGCCGATCAAGACGTGAATCTTCGCATCGGTGCTGTCAGTGCAGTTTGCAAGACGACCACGATAGATCTCGTTCGAGCTGGAATAACGCTTCTTGCTCTGAAGCAGAAAGGCGAAACGCTCCATGAGCTTGCACTGCTTCGGCTCGATCTTGGCAGCTTTAAACATGACGTCAACGGACTTGGCAGTGTCACCGGCATTGATCAGTGCTGTGCCATACTTCCAGTAATCCATGCCCTCCCAGAGGGAATCAATAGTCGAAGCGGAGGCATACGCGCTAACGCACTCTGGCCACTTCTTCGCCTGAAAGGTGCAGCGAGCAAGCATGATGGATACCTTGGGCTTGAGCGAATCAATCCGCGCGGCAGCATCTTCAAGATGCTTGCGGGCCTCGTCACACATTCCCTGCTTGTAGAGCGACTCTCCCAGATACCACGACGCCATGATCTCGCCGGTACCAAGCGGACGCAACTCGCGGTAGGTCTTCAAGGCATCCGATGCATTCGGATAGCGCTTGGCCAGGTAATAGATCTTTCCCTGCTCGTACCATGCGCGGGCATTCTTCGGGTCCTGCTTCGAGACGATGGCCCACTCACTGAGGCACTTGTTGAAATACTCATTGGCCAGAGCTTCATCCGATTCACGATTCCCCATGCGCCAGTAGCAGACGGCCAGATTGAAGTGTGCCTGGACAAGATTATTGTTGATGGCAATGGCATCGTTGTAATTCTGCACGGCAAGATCGAACACCGGCAGTGGCTTCCAGCTGAAGTACAGATTGCCAAGCGCCAAGTATGCATCAGCCTCCTTGGGATACTTCTGCCGCGCTGTTGTGGCAACGAGCTCGGCAGCGCCGGTAGAATCTGCTGCAACCAGTGCATTGACGTGTGCCAGGGCAAGTTCGACGTTGTCATTGTTACGACGGAACTTCTTGAGCATCACGCACGCTTCGGCCGAAAGGTTCGACTCCACCAAGGCACGGCTCAGTAGCAGTGCCGATGATGCAACGTCATCATCGTCTTCAAACACCCGTCGTGCGTAGGAAAGCGCCGTATCCTTGATCTCCATTTCGAGATAGATCTCAGCCGCAAGGCGCAGGCGGTCTATGTTCTGCGGCTCTTCGGCGACGGCCGCGCGGATATGCCCGAGAGCCTGGAGAAACTCACCTGCTGCTGCAGCCTTCTTGGCGTTGTCGAATTCATCCGCAGTGACCGTTGGCGACTGAATCATCAGCAGCGACGTAAGGACAACGATCAAGATTCCGGTGCGTTTCATGACTACCCTATTCCTCTGGAAGATAAAGCGTGATCTTGGCGTGTGCGGGCTCGATTCCCGCATTGAACAAACTGTACTGTGCCTTGTTGCTTCGAGTAGCAAACTGCATGAACCCGAAAGCCACATCGTGCTGACTTGGCTTTGAGTTTACATAGGCAAAAATCGGCACTGGAAACGGATACTTCCCCATCATCAGGTATGAAGGGTGAACAGGTTTAGGCCACTCGTGCGTTCCGTCGGCTGCCGTGTAGCTCAGACGAAGGGGCTTCACCGACGTGTCCCGACGGATCTGCGACAAGTATCCCACTCCGATCAGGTCCGGGTTTTGTTCGACCTCCCGCACCACGTCGACATGGCTCGCTACCGTGGCCAACATAGCCGTAGCAGGCTGACGTCCTTTCAGAACAACGTTTGAGATGTTTCCGTAGACGGAGCCTGCCGAGCCCCCTGGCAGGACAAACACCGGAGTCTTCTTGAGCTTTGGATAACTGACAGATGGCCCGGTCGTACCAGAGAGCCACTGGCGAATATGCTCCGCATTCATGGTGTCGTACGGAAAGGTCTTTGCAGTGAAGAACACCAGTGCGTCGCGCGCCACAAGTGCTCGCGTGACGGTGTCGATCTGCGCTGCAGACATCAATGAGTCTTCCTGATACGTGTATCCGCGAGCGACGATGGCAACCCTGTCTTTTCTGTCGATCATCGAATGCATGATCGCGCTTGCTGGCAACGCCGACAAGGTGATGGTTGCTTTGGGATTTTCGCGCGCATGATAGATCACGATCGAGTCTAAAAGGGGCATGATCTCCTCATCCACCAACACGGTAACGTTGCCGGAAACGGCGCTTTCGGTAGATGATGAATCGGCGGGACCGCAGGACTCTGCAATGAGACCGATCATCAGAATGATCGTTCCACGAAAAAACCAGTGAGTATTACTCATCATCTTCACCGTCAACTTGTTCGCGACTGCGCGCCGAGATGTACTGCACCAATCGGTAGGCGCCAAACAAAGAGACGATAACTCCAAACGTTTCATTGAGTGGAGAATCGGCGGGAAAAAGCCGCATCGTTCCAGCCAGCATCAGCACACCGACCACGATTACCGCTCCGCGGCTGAGAATGTTGAGCGTGTGTAGCACAGTCCCCTATCGGCAGATACAGCACATTTCTCGGACAGTCAATGCCATCCGGTACAAACGTGGTTTACGCGTAGTTGACCAGATACAAAGAACCTCCATCTGGCCACTTCCTGACGGGCCTTAACGGAGTCGGAACCGTATTGGAATCCGCACCCAGAGACGCACCGGCTGTCCATTTTGCTTCGCGGGAGTGAACGTGGTCTCGCGAACTGCCCTCAGTGCAGATTCGTTGAGCATCTCGTTATCCGAATCAATGACCTGGACCTTCTCGATCGCACCAGACTTGCTGATTAGAGCACCAACAAGAACCTGACCCTCGATACCGTTGCGGCGCGCCATGTCTGGGTACTGCACACGACGCTGTAGAGCGATGTCGTCATACTTGGGCTCTTCTTCGACAGCCGTAAAGTCATCAAGACTTGGCTCGGCCTCACGTTCCTTGATGGCGACCGGCTCACCAATGTTACTGGCCCACCCACCGTCGTCTTCTCCACTGCCACCTACGGCCGAGGCGCGGTTGATCTCATCGACGTTGGCAAAGTCCTTGACGTCCGGCGCAAGCTCGGCGTCCGGCACGGGAACGGGCGTACCGGCACGAGCCGCCGGACCTGATGGAACGTTCGTTGGTGGTGGCGGAGGGGGTGCTTCCTCTGTCTGGCTTTGTGGCGGCGGAAGTGCGTCGAGGCTGATCTTAGCAAGGCGTACCTTCACCACCTTGGGTGACGGGAAGATCCATTCACTGATGATCGGACCAACGAACGTGTAGAAGGCGATCAGGAGCAGCAGGCTCATCACGCGGATGAATGCCTTGCGCGTGTTGACCCGAATCAGCTCCTTGATCTCCTGCGCACCGTACTGAAGTTCGGTCGGAGATTCCGAGATGTTGGCAGCAGTGCTCATAGCCCCTTGATCTCCTCAATGTCCTTGGGTTCCAATGGGGCAACGGTGAACTTTCTCTTGCGCTCGTTGATACCAGCGGCCTTCAGGCCTGAGAGGATGTCAGGTTCGGCAAGGTTCAATTCGTCAAGAATGGTCACCACGAGCCCATATGGAGCGTTTGATGAGGCCTTGAGGACGACGATACAGCGATTCTTTAGTTGAACGTTCTGGTCAACAATGACCTTGCGCAAAGCCTTCAGGGCGATCTTTTCAGGGGCATCCATGCCCATGTTATAGAAGATCGTACCGTCGTCACGAAGACGGATGGTAAGAAGTTCTGACTGTTTGACCTCAATAGGTACGTCGAGCTCCGGCGGAACGTTCATCTCCATTGTCTGCGGAGTGATCATCGACGTCGTTAGCATGAAGAATGTCAGCAGCAGAAAGGTAATGTCCACTAGGGGCGTCATGTCAAGACGAAAGCCAAGTCGCTTCTTGGACTTCCGCTTGCCCTTTTTGCCCCGGCGTTGGGTTTTCCCTCCGCCTAAATCTCCTCCACCACCAGCCATGTTGACCTCGTTATCGCTCGAATGTGGTTGTGTTTATCGGATCCGCCGGACGGCAGATCTTACAGACCCTGCTTCTTTTCGGTGACGAAATTGAACGTCGTTGCGCGGTTCTTGCGCATTTCGTTCACAGCTCTCTCCACCCACTCATATCGCAGTCGCTTATCAGCATCCATAGCAAAACTTGCCCGTTGGTTAACGATCCGACACGACTGGATGATCTTCCCGAGCCACACGGTGTCGGTCACCTTGAACGAGACCGTCTTGTCATCGACACCGGGGAACTTGGCTTCAATCATTGCCTGACGGAGATTGACCACGTCCTGCTCGTTGATCATGGAAACGTACCACGCAGTGTCCTTCAACACCGAATCGACGCCAACTTTGATCATGACCAGGTCCTTGTCCGCGAGCTTGGCTGTATCAGCCTGGGTCTTGGGACGCTTGATCTCTACCTTTTGCTGATTCTCTGATTCGCTCTTGAACTTGGCTGTGAACATAAAGAACGTCAGAAGGAGGAACGTAATGTCCACCAGCGGCGTCATGTCCAGCACAAATCCAAGTCGCTTTTTCTTGATCTTCGACATGCAGGTTCTCCGTTGGGAAGGGGGCTCTCTGCGGACTCAGATGCCGCAGGGATCAGATCTTGGTTCCCGTCTTGAGCGAAAGCGTCTCCATCAGCTCTAGAATGGCTTCATCCATGTGATAGGTGAAGTCATCTACCTTGGTCGTGAAGAAGTTGAATGCCACGATCGAAATGATAGCAGCGATCAGACCACCAGCCGTGTTGTAGAGAGCTTCAGAGATACCGATCGAAAGAGCTTGCGCGGAAACCGTTCCGGAGGCACCCAGAGCCTGGAACGAACGGATCATCCCGAGCGTCGTACCGAGAAGTCCGATCATCGTTGAAACAGAAGCAACCGTCGACAGAATCGACAGATTCTTTTCGAGAAGCGGAGTCTCGAGGTTCATGTTCTCGTCGATCACGCGCTGCGTTTCAGACAGCTTCTGGTCGGCATTGAGACTGCCGTCCTTCTCAACCACGCGGAACCGCTCGACAGCGGCACGCAGAACGTTGGCCAGCGAACCGCGCTGCTCGTCGCAAGCAGCGATAGCGGCATCATAATTGCCAGTCTTGACAGCCGAAACAACCGTGCCAGCGAACTCCTTGAGATTACCGCTGCCACCGGCCTTACCGATGGTGAACAACCGCTCGATCGTGAACGTCAGGGCGATGAGAATACATGCCATCAGAAGACCCACCAGGAATCCACCGGTGTAGATCGTGCCCAAGGCATTCTTCGGATCCAGCTTCTCCGGATCATTGAAGTTCCCGGCGTTTCCGAGTACGAGGTAGTACAGCAAGTAAGCCGCGATCGTGCATCCACCGATGAAGATCATGTTCGTCAGGTTCTTCATACATCAACCCTTGTGAGATGAGAATGTGTTTGTGTCCAAATCCAAAAAGTGCAGGGGTTGTTTCCTCCACTGCGATGCGGCAAACCTACGAAAAAGCACGTGAGTAAGAGTCTACCGTATGTGTCGATTTGGCAATACTGAAGACGAGAAACCCTATGGCGGGGCCCGAACGAAAACGACCGGTGGCAACATCCTGCTAACACCGGTCGTTTGGATTACTAGCGTCAGGTGGGCCTGGGTTATTTCAGGGAGTAGGCCTTCAGCTTCTGGCTGAAGCCATCAATGACGTTGTTTGCGGTCAGCGTCTGCTCGTTTGCCGCGTTAAGGACAAATGCTCCGATGGAAGGGGCATACTGGGCGCTTTGGTTGATCGTTGCATTGACAACCTCCTGACCAAGGATAGTGCCCTTGATGGTAACGCTCAGCGCCATACTAACGGCCTTAATCGACTCCGTACCAACTGTCGCTGTCACTTCTCCAAGTTTCTTGACGTTCAGCAGATAGGTGACCTGCAATGGAAATCCATTGAAGTCCTGCGTCTCAGAAAGAGAGTCGCGAGAGTCAGCCGTTGTCGTGATCGGGAACCGCACCCAGACCGAAGGTCCAGCACCGTCACCAAACTCTGTATACTGCAACAAGTCTTTATTGGCGTCCAGACACTGATAGATCGTATCTGCTCCGGTTGGGCCAGTAACACGTAAGGCCCATACACCCGACTTACCGAGGATAGTCAGATTCGAATCTATGACGCTGTGCAGCGCTTCAAAATCAGTCCCTGGCTTTTTGTTACCAGCTGCGTCAAGCTGACTGCCCTCGTAGGTAAAGGTACTTCCGATTCCCGGACGACGGGGCCCTGTCGGTTCGGTAGGTGCAATGGGATCATCGCTGGAACAAGCTGTCAGCACGATGCAGACGAGCGCAATTGCTATAAGGTTTTTCATCTGTGTTCTGATTTGGTGGAAGATCATCGTAGTCGACTGGCTTCGAAATTACAGCCGATGAGGTGTCTCCGAATTGTCACCGGCGCGTGATGGCAAAAACTCTGGGAATGCGCCCAAGATCCTGATGTACCTCAATAGAGGCCGAGATCGGTTCGAATATCTGTCTGACCTCGTCGGCTTGACCGTGTCCGATCTCGATGTACGCCCGTCCTGAGGTCGACAGCAGATCGCCCATCAACTCGGCAAATCGACGGTAGAACGTCAGTCCGTCAGCTGCATCGGTCAAGGCCTGCCGGGGCTCAAACTCCCGCACCTCGGGCTCGAGTCCGGGTATGTCGGCCGCACCAATGTAGGGAGGATTCATGGTGACGATGTCCCATGGGCCCCCTGCTGGCAGCGTTTCGAGGAAGTCCCCGTGCACGAAGATGAGTCGATCGGCAACGCCATGCCGCATGGCATTGGCGTGGGCGCATAGGAGAGCGGGCTCAGAGACGTCCATGCATGTCCACAGCGTGCCAGGGGCGTTTACGGCCAGAGTCACAGGAATGATTCCGCTGCCGGTTCCGATGTCCAGGCAGCGTTTGGGGCTCGAATCGGTCCGTACGTCCCGGAGTAATCGGTCGACGAGAATCTCCGTCTCCGGTCGCGGGATGAGCACCGACGGATTGACCTCAAAGGCCACCCCGAAGAAGTCAGCCGTTCCGAGGATGTACTGAAGGGGCTCATGCTTGATGCGTCGCTGAACCATCTGGCGTAGCAGCGCGAGCTCTTCCTTGCTCAGGGGGCGATCATGATCGGTATAGAGTTCAATTCGACGGATGGAGAGCACCGAACAGACCATGAGCTCGATGGTAAGCCGAGCCTCATCGATCTGCTTTGAGGCAAAGAACTCCCTACCCCACTGGACAATGTCGCGGACGGTCCAAACGACCGGCAGGTCAGGACGCCGTGCCTGCATAATGATCCTGCAGAGACATGACGCTGGCCTGCTCCTTGCGCAGTGCGATGATTCCCTGGAGCGATGCCTCGGCGGCAGCAAGCGTTGTAAAGAACGGTACCTTGTACTTCATCGCTGTGCGACCCATCACGGCCTCGTCATAGCGGGCATTCTCGCCCAGGGGCGTGTTGATGACGATCTGGACCTCGCCGTTAGCGATCTGGTCAATCACACTCGGACGTCCCTCGTAATGCTTCAGCACAGACTCAGCCTCGACGCCGTGCTCACGCAAAAAGTTCGCCGTACCTCGCGTGGCTAGGATCGCAAACCCAAGGTCCCTGTAGCCCCCTGCCAGTTCTACGGCTCGTGCGGTCTTTTCATGCGTACTGAGTGAGATGAATACGTTACCGAGCACCGGCAGGCCATTACCGGACGATATGTGCGACTTGATGATTGCTCGTCCAAATGACGTGTCCATGCCCATGACCTCACCTGTGCTGCGCATCTCGGGACCGAGAAACACGCTGGCATGCGGGAACTTGGCAAACGGAAAGACGGACTCCTTGATGGCTGTGCGTCCTAGGGCAGTGCTGAACTCAGGAACGGAAAGCGAGGCAAGGGGCTCACCCGTCATCACCCGTGTGGCCAGCTGTGCAAGCTGAACGCCAGTTGCTTTAGACACAAATGGCACGGTGCGCGATGCACGTGGGTTGACCTCCAGGACATACACCGTGTCATTCTGCACCGCGAACTGGATGTTCATAAGGCCAACGACCTTGAGCTCGCGGGCCATCGATCGAGCATAGCCACGCATCGTATCAATGATATCATCACCGATGTTATAAGGTGGAAGCACACATGAAGAGTCGCCTGAATGGATACCCGCCTCTTCGATATGCTGCATGATGCCCCCTATGACGGTCGTCGTGCCGTCACTAAGCGCGTCAACGTCGAACTCGAGTGCGTTTTCGAGGAAGTGATCGATCAGCACCGGACGTGACGGGTCCTGCGCGATAGCCGAGCGCATATAGGACCGCAGGGCATCTTCGCGATAGCAGATCTGCATGGCTCGCCCTCCAAGGACGTATGACGGCCTTACCAGAACCGGATAGCCAATGCGATCGGCGATCTCAACTGCCTGCTGCTCAGTGGTACTCGTCCCCCACGGCGGGCACGGAATCCCGAGACCTGATATCAGATCGCCAAACCGCTGACGGTCTTCGGCCAGGTCAATGCCCTCGGGTGATGTTCCGATCAGGGGCACACCAGCAGCCTGCAGCTGATGCGCCAACTTGAGCGGCGTCTGGCCGCCGAAGGTGATGATCACACCGTCAGGACTCTCGAGGTCGATCACGTTCATGACGTCCTCGAACGTCAGCGGCTCAAAGTACAGTCGGCTGGTCGTGTCGTAATCGGTCGAAACAGTCTCCGGGTTGCAGTTGACCATGATGGCTTCGTAGCCGGCCTTACGAAGAGCAAACACACCCTGCACACAGCAATAGTCGAACTCGATGCCCTGTCCAATGCGATTGGGTCCACTACCGAGGATGATCACCTTCTTGCGATCACTGGCAATGGCTTCGTTCTCTGTATCGTAGCAGGAGTAGTGATACGGCGTGTCGGAAACGAACTCGGCCGCGCAGGTATCAACGGTCTTGTAGACCGGCACCACACCAAGTTCGAGACGACGAGAGCGTACGTCACTCTCGGCGCAACCAAGGAGAATCGACAGCTGAACGTCGCTGAATCCGTATCGCTTTAGGTGCCGCAGACGCGTCGCTTCGAGCGATGCGAGCGAGACAACCCCGCTGGCAACGTCTGACCTGAGCTCAAGGGCGGCGTCAACGATCTGACGGCACTGTGCGATGAACCACGGATCGTATTTGGTTAGAGAATGAATATCCTCGGTGCTCATGCCGCAGGCAAGAGCCTGGCAAAGGTCGAAGATCGATGTTGACGTGCGCTTCCGCAGCTGCGCCTGCAAGGGGGCGAGCTCGAGTGTATCCTGAGGAAGTGTGTCGAGAAAATCAGCATGGTCGAAACCGAACCCGAAGCGTTTTTGCTCGAGCGATCGGATCGCTTTCTGAAGGGCCTCCTTGAACGTCCGACCAAAGGCCATTGCCTCCCCAACCGACTTCATCTGAATGCCCAGGGAGTTGTCTGCCTCGTGGAACTTTTCGAAATCCCACCGTGGGATCTTGACGACGACATAGTCGATGGATGGTTCAAAACAGGCCGGCGTCTTACGGGTAATGTCGTTCGTGATCTCATCCAGCGTATACCCGACGGCGAGCTTTGCCGCCATCTTGGCGATCGGAAATCCTGTGGCCTTGGAGGCGAGAGCCGAACTGCGCGAGACACGCGGATTCATTTCGATGACGATCATGCGTCCCGTGGCCGGATTGACAGCGAACTGAATGTTGGATCCACCGGTCTCGACGCCGATCTCGCGGATGATCTTCAGCGACGCATCGCGCATGCGCTGATACTCTCGGTCGGTGAGTGTCTGCGCCGGAGCTACCGTGATCGAATCACCAGTGTGGACGCCCATCGGATCAACGTTCTCGATCGAGCAGATGATCACGACGTTGTCCTTCGTGTCGCGCATGACTTCGAGCTCGTATTCTTTCCAGCCGATGATACTCTCTTCGACCAGCACTCGCTGAATTGGGCTGGCAGTTAGTCCATTGCGCAGAAGCTCGCGGTACTCTTCCATGTTGTAGGCAATCCCGCCACCAGTGCCACCGAGCGTGAATGAGGGCCGAATGATCGCCGGGAAGCCCACGAGGTCCACCATCTTCATGCCCTCGTCGAACTCGTGCACGAAGCCCCCTTTGGGCATGTCCATGCCGATTTTCTGCATGGCGTTCAGGAAAAGCTCACGGTCTTCGGCCTTGTGGATCGATTCGATCTTCGAACCGATCAGCTCAATGCCGTACTTGTCCAGAATTCCTCGCTCGTGCAGTGCCACAGCCGCATTGAGAGCCACCTGCCCACCCATTGTCGGAAGAATCGCATCAGGTCGTTCCTTCTTGATCACCTCCTCGATGTATTCGGGAGTGATGGGCTCTACATACGTGGCATCGGCAATCTCCGGGTCGGTCATAATCGTCGCCGGATTGGAATTGATCAGGACCACTCGAAAGCCTTCCTCACGCAGAACCTTACAGGCCTGCGTTCCGGAGTAGTCGAACTCACAGGCCTGACCGATCACGATGGGGCCGGAACCTATGACGAGAATGGTCGAGATATCGTTACGCTTTGGCATTGGCAGACTTGATAAGGGGCTTGGAGATCATAGACAATGGTGTTCGAGGACTGACATCCGTATGGCCACGCCATGCGTGACCTGTCGGTGAACGAGGCACTGGGGCATGTCTAGCACGCCAGCATCGAGCTCAACTCCCACGTTCACCGGCCCCGGATGCATGATGACCTTTTGCGAATACTGTTGGGCAAGTTCGTCGGTGATGGCATACGTGCTGCGGTACACATCGACGTCCGGCACAACGTCGGAGATAATACGCTCTCGCTGTATCCTGAGTACATACACGACGTCGGCCCATTCCATCGCGGAGCGCGCATCGTCAATACGTCTGAATGCCGAACCCAGTGGCGCAAGACTGTCTGGTGCACACCAGGCAACATCAGCCCCGAGCCGAGCAAGTAGAGATGATGTCGAGCGCGCCACACGCGAGTGCAGCAGGTCACCAATGATGGCAACCTTGACACCGGCGATCTGACCAAACCGCTCGTTGATCGTCGAGGCATCCAGTAGAGCCTGCGTCGGATGCGAGAGCGTGCCTTCTCCAGCATTGATGACGGTCATGGACGTGCGAGCTGCAATGTCGGCGTGCGTTCCGTTGACGCCGTGCCGAATGATCATGGCGTCAAATCCCATCGATTCGATGGTCCGGATGGTTTCAGCAAGCGACTCGCCTTTTTCCACGCTGCTGCCGGCTTCGGTGAAGTGTACACAACTGGCACCTGTTCGCTGAATCGCAGATTCGAACGAGAGTCGCGTACGTGTTGATGGTTCAAAGAATGCCAGAACAAACCGTCGATGCGCCAGCGTCCCAACAGATGCGGAAGAAAGTCCCGTTGGTGTCAGCAACTGCGCGGCACGCTTGATGATCGTTTGAATCTGATCAAGCGTAAGGTCTTCAGTGGAGAGCAGGTGTCGCAGCGGCATCGAGGTCAAAAATAGGCCAAAAAAAAGCCCGCCGATTGGCGGGCTTGTTTTCACTGATTCATCACTTCTTCTTGGCTGCCTTCTTGGCTGGGGCTGCCTTCTTGGCCGGAGCGGCCTTCTTGGCGCCAGCCTTCTTCTCGCCGTTGACGACAGACTTAAGGTCTGCACCGGCAGAGAAGCGAGCAACCTTGCGGGCAGCGATCTTGATCGTTGCGCCTGTGGCCGGGTTACGACCGGTGCGAGCGCCGCGCTTGCCAACGCTGAACGAACCGAATCCGATGAGAGAAACGCTGCCACCCTTGCCGAGTTCGGCCTTGATAGCACCCAGGCATGCATTGAGCGCACCATCAGCCTGTGACTTGCTCAGTCCTGCGCTGCTGGCGATAGCTTCGATCAGCTGTGCCTTGTTCATAGGAGACCCCATGTAGTACGATTGGAGAAAATTGATTTGACGTGCAGGCAAATTATCGCGGTAAATCAAGGGTTTTCAAGAGCGATTTCTCCACATGAACCTATTTGACGGGGTTTTCACACTGGTTTCGGCTGGGAAGCCCCTTAAAATGGGGCTTTTCTAGAGCCAGTACGGCATCTTTTACAGCTGGATGGCGATCCCGAGCGTCATAAGTGCTGCAGCAACGATCTGCGTTGCAATGCCAGCCACAAGGCCTGCGACGGCATCATCACCGATCACAGCCCATGCCTCTGTGCGATCGTTGATCACGTTCATGGGCCAGGGCTTCATGACATCGAAGATGCGAAACAGCAGCACAGCTGTCATCCAAAGGGCAAGTCCTCCCGTGGCCGCTGGGAACAGAAATGTCAGGCACATCCCAACGGCTTCGTCGATTACTACCACGCTTGGATCATGTCCCCAGACGCTCTGAATGCGACGGATACTCCACAATCCGATAACCGTGAAGATCACAGCGGCAACGGCATAGCCAGTCATGATCACTGACCATGGCGTACTTGTCATGAGACTCAGATACAACGCAGGAAGGGCTACCAGCACGCTGCAGTAGGAACCGGGCATGATCGGCAACAGGCCAACGCCGCCAAAGGTGGCAACGTAGTCCTGCAGTGAGGTGAGTTTCGGAGGGGCGATCTTATGGGCTGCCACGGCTGAAGAGTCTCCTGTTAACGATGATGTACTGGATAAGACTGTAGATCGATAGAAGTGTTACGATGAGCAGGCTGACATGGACTCCGCCGGACAACAAAAAGGCCATGGCGTAGATTCCCAATGACGACTCTACTACCGGCTCTGCATGATGGAATGCAAGACAGATGATGGCGAGGATAATGACAACCATCTGCAGGAAGGTCTTCACCTTTGCGACTCTGCTGGTCTTCATCGACATTCCCCGGTCATCGGCGATCGAGCGCATCGCTGTCGTACCAAAATCACGGAGAACGATCACGACGAGCATCCACATCGGCATGATGTCTACAATGTAGAACGCAACAAATGCCGACGTGGTCAGCACTTTGTCGGCGAGCGGATCAAGAAACACTCCGTGATCGGTCACCTCACCATACTTTCGCGCAAGATATCCATCGAGCCAGTCCGAAAGCGCCGCCAGAACAAAGATGACAAGTGCGATGATGATTCCGACCGTTGAATCTGACAGCATGAAGACCAGGAAGATCGGCGCCATGAAGAACCGACTCAACGTGACAATGTTGGCGTAGGTGAACTTCATTGGGCGCTCTGCCGAGCCTCATAGACGATCTGCGCAAACTCCTGAGACTTGAGCGAAGCGCCTCCAACAAGTGCTCCATCAATATCTTCACAGCTGAAGAGTCTCGCTGCATTAGCGCCGGTAACGCTTCCACCATAGAGCAGCGGAACATGGGCCGAGACGCCGTGCTGCTGCAGTCGAGTGCGGATGGAGGCGTGAACCTGCTGTGCCTGTTCGGCGGTGGCTGCCAGCCCCGTTCCAATGGCCCAGACGGGTTCGTAGGCGACAACTGATTGCGAGACGACTGTGGCCCCGGCAGCTTCAACGATGCTATCGATCTGACGACTGATCAACACTTGCGTCTGGCCACTTTGGCGCTCTTCGAGCTGCTCTCCTACACAGATGATCGGACGCAGTCCGGCGTACAAGGCATGCTGCGCTTTGTGGCCGACCTCGGCATCGGTCTCATGCTGATCGCGTCGGCGTTCG
The DNA here is from genome assembly GCA_964393485.1 of uncultured Melioribacter sp. Classification (GTDB taxonomy): domain Bacteria; phylum Bacteroidota; class Ignavibacteria; order Kapaibacteriales; family Kapaibacteriaceae; genus UBA10438. The sequence goes on from CAYMTW010000011.1 coordinate 24,777, forward strand.
CTGTGTCCGAGAATCACATACGTACATCCAACGTCGATCAACATTTCCGCGCTCACTTCGCCGGTGAACGCCCCCTTGCCGCTGACATGACAGTTCTGTGCACCGAGCAGGATACCCTGCAAACCACGATCCGTAAGAGCTGATAACGCGGTATACGGTGGACAGATAACGACATCGACATGTTCATTCGAGACGGCATCAAGACGTTCGAGCGCGGTGACAAGCTCGATGGCCTCACCACGCAGGAGGTTCATCTTCCAGTTTCCAACCACCAGGCGACGTTTCATTTTCGCTGCACTCCACTGACCCGCCACAAGCGGTAGGACGTCAGGTCCTGGTTCGACTCAAATCCGACACCGCTGATCGTCTCTGCCGGTGTCTCGATCTTTACGTCTTTCTCGGTTCGGATACGACGCGTTGCTTCCACCCATGACAGCTCGTCTGTAATGAGAGTCATGTCACGTCGCAGCGACACAATGCGGACATTGCCAATAGCAGTCATGTTCTTCGTTCGGTCATCGATAACGCAGGAGTCCGACGTCAGGCGCGCCACCGCCTGCTGGTTGTCCCGGTCAAAAAAATCAACCGTCACCGGACCACTCATCGTTGTTTTCAGTTCAGCTTCGAAGACTCTGCCCACTGAGGCGTAGAGTCGTGCCTTTACGCTGTTAGAGTCCGAGAAGGTGACCGTCACGTTGGTCGCCATCTGTGAGGGGGCATGAACGAACGGATCCTCGGAGACCTTCGTGCCCGATTGACGTTGCGTGCATCCGGCCAGCAGTGTCAGGACAGCTAGGAGGATCGATACCATGTTCATCGCGAGTGCCAGTGATCGAGGACCATTGTTAGAAAGTCTCGCATCTCGGCCAGGGGCAGTTGCGTTGCTGCATCACTCTTGGCATTGGCAGGATCAGGGTGCGTCTCGACGAATAGCCCATCGATGCCGACGGCTGCTGCCGCACGAGCAAGCGCAGGAATGAACTCGCGACGTCCTCCGGATTGCTCACCCACCGAGGGCTGCTGCACACTGTGCGTCGCATCGTAGATCACCGGATAGCCGGTAGATCGCATGATCACCAGCGACCGGAAATCGACCACAAGGTCATGGTATCCGAATGTGGTCCCACGCTCGGTCAGCCAGATCTTGTCATTTCCAGCCTGAGCCACTTTGCGTGCGGCCTTCTGCATATCATCCGGCGCCATAAACTGCGCCTTTTTGATGTTCACCGTTCGACCTGTGGCAGCGGCAGCCTCCAAGAGTGAGGTCTGACGGCTCAAAAAAGCCGGTATCTGAAGCACATCCACAAAAGAGGCAGCCATGGCGGCTTCGCCATCGCTGTGAATATCGGTCAGTGTGGGCAGGCCGTGGGCCTGACCCGCCTCACGCAGGTAGGTAAGTGCATCCTCGTCGCCAATGCCTGAAAATGAACCGGCACTGGTCCGGTTGGCCTTGCGGTAGCTGCCTTTGAGCACGAGATCAACCGGAAGGTCGCGGCAAATAGATGCGAGATGTTCGGCTACGCGCAGGACAAGATCGCGTGACTCGACGAGGCACGGACCGGCGATGATGATCGGACGTTGCTGAGGTTGCTGCATGAACTGGGCGAAATTACCACTAAATTGAGCCCGCAGCATCGAGGCAAATGGCCCCACGTCCGGAACATATACCACTCAAACGTCGCACCACAGCCCAGGACGATCCGTCAACAGTAGACGAGACTCCAAGGCCGAGGCAACGCTCGCTTAACGACGAGGTCGATAGGCTTCGCCGTTTCCGAATCGGCGCGGTCATCCTCGGCGTGCTTGCCATCTTGATGCTGGTGTCGATGATCTCGTACTCGCGTGCCGATGAAGCCAACGCCCAGCTGACAATGCGTGACGTCATGCGCGTGGTGCAGGGCGATAGTGATATCCGCATGAAGTTCGATCAGACCCAAAATTGGATCGGACTCTTTGGAGCCGTCCTTGCACACTGGCTCTACACGTCCTGTATTGGCATCTGGTCGATGCTACTTCCGATCCTCTTTCTGGTCTGGGCCCGCGACCTCTTCCGCTGGCAACGCATCACACCTCTCGTGGCTCGACGCTCGATTGTCTCACTGGCGGCCTTCACGTCCCTTGCAACGCTGATTGCCTCGCTGCAGCTGGTTGACGGGTTTGATTTCATCGCGCGCGAAGCAACGGGCGCTATCGGTCAGTTCCTAGCCGGGGTAACAACGCAGCTGATAGGACGATTCGGCAGTATCGTTATCTGGCTTTTGCTTGCTGGCGCGGCGTTTGTGTTTGGCTTTCAGATCGATGTACGCCGCGTCTCTACGTCATTCGACGACAGGCTGGATGTGGTCAAGACTCGCATCCGTCATCTCCTCTCATATGTCTGGACGTCGGAGCGACGCTCTGAGACCACCATCGACGATGAATTCGATGAGGGAGCTGAAGATGACACCGAAGGTGAACCTGATGGTGAATCGGATCCAGAAGTTGACGTACCGGCCGTGACTCGCCGCACCAGTTTCTTTGAAACGGCAAAGCGCGCCATCATCCGTCCGGCGAATCTCGATGATGAGCCGGCGACTCTGCTGCGTCGATCAGGATCGGAAGAACCCGCAACACCTGAGTCTCGACCTGCCGCAGAGGAAGAGTTTGAACGTCAATTGTCCGGCTCCGTGAGGATCCTTCGTCCCGTCCGCTCTGAAGCCGCAGCTCCGGAGACCAGACGCACGGATGCGCCATCGCCTGCAGAGGCGCCCATACAAAAACCGCCGGTCGATCTTACCGAAGTTGAAAAGCGATTGCAACAGCTTCATCCGAAGAAAGACATTTCGCTGTTCCATCGCGACGAGGATGAAGAGCCCCATGAAGACGCGGATGTCGCTGACGACATTATAGAAGACGAAGACGACGAAGCCATCATTCCGCCGGTCAGTCCCGCAAACGCCGTCACCGTTCAACGACCACTCACGGTCACCGTGCAGGACACGCTCTTCCCGATCGAACCTGAAGTTCAGCTAGCCAACGTGACGCTTTATGACGAGGAGATCGCCTACAAGCCCCCTGCCGCTGGACTGTTGATTGATATCCCGCAGGAAGGGGCTATCGACGACGCCGAGCTGGAGGCCAAGGCGCAGACGCTGCAAGAGAAACTCGCCACGTTCAAGGTCCGCATCGAGAATCTTACTGTAACACCGGGACCGGTTGTTACACAGTATGAGTTTGTTCCTGCTTCAGGGATCAAGGTCTCACAGATCGAGAATCTTTCTGATGATATTGCTCTTGCCCTGAAGGCACAGGGCGTGCGCATCATCGCTCCGATTCCGGGTAAGGGAACGGTTGGCATTGAGATCCCAAATCACCGTCCATCGATCGTGCGGTTCTCGTCGATCATCAAGAGCGCCAAGTATCACGATGACAAGATCATCCTGCCGCTGGCGATGGGTAAGACGGTGGTAGGTGAGGTCTTCTGTGCCGACCTGACCAAGATGCCACACTTGCTGATCGCGGGTGCGACGGGTAAGGGTAAGTCTGTTGGGATCAATACGATCATCGCTTCGCTGCTCTACCGGATGCATCCTCGGGACTTGAAGTTTGTGATCGTTGACCCGAAGCGTGTGGAGATGAATCTCTACTCGGCGTTGCGTGATCACTTCCTTGCTATCTCACCTGACATCAACGAATCGATCGTCACCTCGCCACAGAACGCGGTCATCGTCCTGAAGGCCCTTGTCGAGGAAATGCAGCAGCGGTTCAGCATTCTAGCCGCAGCCGGTCAGCGCAATGTTCTGGACTATAACCAGAAGGTTCGCGAGGGTAAGATTCGTGATAAGGGTGGCATTGCCCATCGCCCCATGCCCTACATCGTCGTGATCATCGATGAGCTGGCGGATCTGATGATGACGGCCTCCAAAGAGGTTGAAGAGCCGATCTGTCGCCTCGCACAGCTTGCCCGCGCCGTGGGTATTCATTGCGTCGTCGCCACCCAGCGTCCAAGCGTTGATGTCGTAACGGGGTTGATCAAAGCGAACTTCCCGGCTCGTATCGCCTACCAGGTGAGCTCACGTATTGATTCACGCACGATCCTAGACGGCACCGGCGCTGAACATTTGATCGGCAATGGCGATATGCTCTTTGCACCAGGCAACACACCAATGCCGATCCGCATGCAGAATGCCTTTATCTCGACCGAAGAAGTCGAGGGTATTTGTGAATGGATCGGCAAACAGCACGGTTACTCAACTCCGTACATGCTTCCATCTGTGAACAAGCGCTCCGGCTCAGGAGGCTCTTCAGGTAGTGACCGTGATGCGCTCTTTGAGGATGCCGCCAGGATCTTCATTCAGCTTCAGCAGGCTAGTACGTCCACCCTGCAACGTCGACTCAAGATCGGCTATGCCCGCGCCGCCCGCATTGTTGACGAGCTGGAAATGACTGGTATAGTGGGGCCGCCGGATGGCTCACGCGGACGTCCGGTTCTGCTGCAAAGTGAAAGCGAACTCGAAGCGTACCTCTAACGTCCGTCGGTGTTCGGCTACGTTCACGTCTGCTCCGTTACGGCAACAGCATTGCCGTCCTTAGCCGTGTCTGCATTTCCGTAAGTGTTGCTGTGACGATGTCGGCATCGTCCGGACCGAAATCCCCCACCAGCGCCGTCCAAATGCCTGCGGCTTTTCCTGCCTGAGCATCGGTGAGAGAATCTCCCAGAAACCAGCACCGATGAGCATCAAGATCATACTCATCAATAGCCTCCAATAGCATGCCTGGTGCGGGCTTGCGTCGTGGGCTTGCCGATGAATCCAGATCCGTGCACTGATAGATGGCATCGAGCTCAAGGTGATGCTGGCCCAGTAGAGATTGCATATGCTCATGGACGCTCTCAAGGTCAGCCATGGACATCAGCCCCTTGCCAACTCCCTGTTGGTTTGTGATCAGAATCAATCGGTACCCAAGCTGACGCGCATTCCTGAGAATGGGTAACACATCATCAAGCAGGTGAAACTCCTGCGGAGCACGCACATAGGCTCCCATGAGGCGCTGGTTGATGATCCCGTCGCGATCGAGAAAGAGGGCACGGTTCATGTCTTACTCCAGAAGATGCTGATCATTTGCCGGCGCAGGATCCTCCTGCAAATAGAATTGCGGCAGCAACTCCGCACCCAGACCGTCCAGAAATCGACTGGGCTTACCTAGGACGTCCGTATGCTGCCATTCAAGCATGACGCAAGGATAGATCATAAACAGGTTCCTCTTTGCTCGAGTCGCTGCCACGTAGAGCAGGCGGCGCTCTTCTTCGATGGACTCTTCGCTTTCCGCACTGCGGGCCGATGGGATGCGTCCCTCGTTTACCCAGAGGATGAAGACTGAATTCCACTCGAGCCCCTTGGCGGAGTGGATCGTCGAGATCGTTACAAACTCACGTTCAGCATCATCCGGATCAATGTCATCAAGCGTGTCGGAAGGGGGCTCCAGGGCGATATCAGCCAGGAACTCCGTCGTGCTGCTATACCGAGAGGCGATGGCCACGATCGTTTCAATGTCCTTCCATCGCTTGAGTGCGTCATCGTATGTCGCATGCAGGATGGGCTTGTAGCCCTCGGCGATTGACGAGCAGCGTTCTTCGGTGCGGATGAGATCTCGCGCCTGCGCGAGCTGATGCACCAGACCTGCTACGGCCGATGCGGCCTTGGGTCCGACCCCATAGGAGCGCTCAGCATGGGCCAACGGATCGGCCTCTGCAAGAAGAGCTTCGATCACCTGTTCGGCTGTCTTCTGCCCTACCCCTTCAAGCTGCACTAGCACGCGGTGCCAGCTGATAACATCGCGCGGATTTTCAGTCAGACGCATTCGAGCGATCACATCTTTGACATGTGCCGCCTCGGCAAAGCGCAGTCCTCCGAACTTGCGAAACGGAATGTTGGCCTTCTGAAGCTCAATCTCTAGATCGAATGAGAGAAAGCCACTGCGAACAAGGACCGCAATCTCCGAAAGGGGCAGACCCGATTCGCGCAGGTCAAGGATCTGCTGAGCAACAAACTGTGACTGCTGACGTTCATTGACGGCCGATACGAGCATCGGCAGTTCTCCAGGAGGCGACGTACTCTGCAGCTGTTTGTCGAACATCCCAGGAGCTGAGGCGATCACGGAATTGCAGACATCAAGAATCTGCTGCGTACTGCGGTAGTTCTGCTCGAGACGGATGATGGTGCACGGTTGAAACGTCTCTGGGACCTGGTGGATGTTACGGACATTCGAGCCTCGGAAGGAGTATATGCTCTGGGCATCATCACCCACCACCATGATGTTGCCGGAAGTGCCCACGAGCCCAGTGATGATGCGGTGCTGCAGATTGTTGGTATCCTGATACTCGTCAACCATCACATGCCGGAACTGTCCGCGCAGCTGCGGACCGATCACCTCATCGCGCGTGGCAGAGAGGAGATAGAGCAACAGGTCATCGTAGTCAAACAAGCCATTTTCATGCTTATACGCACTGTAGAGCCTGATGATCTGCGTTACTGCTTCGAGGTCATCAATAAACTGAGGATACTGGTTGGCAACGATCTCTTCCAGCGGCGTGGACATGTTCACGGCCTTGGAGTACAGGTCATGCAGTGTTGACTTGTTGGGGAATCTCTTCCGACGGCGGGTCACCTCAGCTCTCGAACGCACCAGACTCATCACGTCTTCGGCATCCGATTGGTCCAGGATCTGAATCGGTGGCGCGGCAATATCCCGGCCCGCTATCCCGAAGCGCCGAAGAGTGGTCCATGCGAACGCATGGAAGGTGCCCCCTGCCACACGTTCGCAGCGCCCGTCGAGCAGAGCTGATGCTCGCCGCAGCATCTCCCCGGCCGCCTTGCGTGTAAAGGTTAGAAGCAGAATCGAGGCCGGATCAATACCGTCCTCGACCAGCCGCGCCACCCGATAGGTTAGCGTACGGGTCTTGCCGGTTCCAGCACCGGCAAGCACCAGGGCCGGACCCTCTGTGTGCATCACCGCACGCAGTTGCTGCTCGTTCAGAACCTGCTCGTAGGGAATGCGATAGACCTTCCCGGAGGGGGCCAGCGCCGCCGGCCTGAGAACGAGCTTCTTCATCGGTGCGGCCTCAGTAGGCCAGCAGTGCCCGAATTTCGGACGCCACGCGCTCGACCGTTGGGATCACCGCATCCATCATGCCCTTATTGTATGGGATCGGAACATCAGCCGATGCTAAACGAACAACTGGTGCATCAAGCCAGCTGAAACATTCAGAGCTGATCGCTGAGGCGATCTCGCCACCAAAGCCAGCCGTCAATGTGTCTTCATGGAGGACCATGCATCGGTTTGTGCGACGAACAGAATCCATGACAGCCTGGCGGTCCCATGGCACGATGGTGCGCAGGTCAATGATCTCAATGTCCTCACCCGTCGAATCTACTGCCGTCTTGGCACGGTGAACCATCTCGCCCCATGTAACGATCGTTGCTCGCGTGCCTGGGCGTACTGTGCTGGCCACACCGAATGGTACCAGATAGTCATCACCTGGGTAAACACCACGCCCGGGGGCTGTGTCTTGAATGGCACGGTGCTCAAGAAAGAATGTCGGGTCGTTACCACGAAGCGCCGTGCGAAGAAGTCCCACCGCATCCTGAGCGTTCGACGGCATGGCCACACGCCAGCCAATCGTGTGGGCAAAGATTGCCTCACCACTGACGCTATGCCAAGGATCACCCGTGCGCTTGGAAAAACCAACTGGGATGCGCACCACCATCGGAGCTGCAAAATCACCGTTGGTACGCCAGCGCAACGTACCGCAGTCGTTGACCTGTTCGGTTGCCGGGTCGAGATACTTGCGGAACTGAATCTCCGGCACCGGGACAAGTCCGGCTGCTGCCATGCCGACAGCACGACCGATGATACCGTCCTCGTTGAGAGAAGTATCGAACACACGTCCGGCACCGTGGCGCACCTGCAGATCGACCGTTGCGCCGTGTACGCCCCCTTTCACGCCGACATCTTCTCCGAAGACCACACAGCGTGGATTGACAAAAAGCTCGTAATCAAGCGTGCGCTTGACGGCTTCGATGAGGTTCACTCGCGGACCGTCTTCGACTTTCTGTCCTGATGCGGCAGGGGGCTCTATACCGTCCCCCATCATACCGCCATGTTTCGGCGCAGTGCCATCGTAGAACACCTTTGTCAGTGCATCGCCCGGTTCGGGTTGTGCCTGAGCCAGTGCCGCGTCACGGGCCTGCACAACCTCGTCGTTGATCGTGGCCACAAAAGTATCCCAGCCTTCTTCTGTCATGTACTTCTTGCGGATGAACATGGCACGGAGCTTATCAACCGGGTCGCGAGCGACGTCGTCCTGACGTTGCTCGGGAGATTTATAGGATTGGTTGTCGGCTCCACTGTGACCGCAGATACGAGGAACCCGCACGCGCAACAGAGCCGGACGCTGGGACTCACGCACATGGTCGATGGTCTTGGTGATCAGTCGGTCAGATTCTTCCGGATTTGTGCCATCTACTTCCACGATGCGCAGTCCGCCGAACGCAGCCAGGTTCTCGGCGATGTTCCCTCCGGGCGTCTGCATCGTTCCCGGCACGCTGATGCCTAGCTGATTATCCTCAATGAAGAAGATCATGGGCAGCTTTAGCGTTGTGGCAATGTTCAGGGCGGCCCAGAATCCGTTAGTCGCCGTCGAGCCATCACCACCAAGGGCCACGGCAATGGCGCCCTTCCAGTCTTCGTTTTGGAGAACGCTTGCATGATAGGTGATGGCCTGAGCCCACCCCACGCAGGGCGTGTACTGCGCACCAACATCACCTGAGGCAGGCAGCACCGTCACGCCCAGCCGATTTGTTAGTGAGTGCACCACACCAATATCTCGTCCGCCGTTTCGGCTTCCAGATAAAGCAAGTGGTCCGGCAAAGGCCTCCTCGAAGGTCATTCCGGCGGCAAGCACGAAGGGACGCGACCGGTAGTAGACCGTTGCTGCATCATTGCCCTGCCGCATGGCATGGCCAAGTATGGCCTGCGCCAGTTCGTGTCCACGTGCGGAGAACTGATACGTCACGCGTCCGGACGGTGCAAGTTCGGTCTCTTCGATCGTATCGATGATGCGCGATGCCACGACCGTGCGCGCCACTTCCATCCATTCGTTCTTGGTCATGCTACCTCTAATTTTGGTACCGTCATAGGGGCAAAACTACGGACCGTGGTAGATTTGCAGGCCGATACGTTTCCCACTATACCGGATTCCGGGTATGAAGAACCTCCTTATCTCACTCAGCGCTGTCGTGCTGATCGCCGGCACCGCTTCAGCACAGCTCAGTTTGCCAACCTATGAGCCCGGACAGTGCTTGAGCACAGCTAAGAATGCCATCACGGGGGCAACGGACGGTGTTGTAATCGGAGTCGTTGCGGTCGGCATTGACATCCCGATTGGAGCAACGTCTCTTAGCCTTTCGATGAGTAGCAAGGACGGCAAGTCGGCTGCCTGGATCTACATCGTCCGCAGTGCTAGCAAGGACACAACGGCAGTTGTCCCGCTGGTCCGCATTCTGTTCTCCTGCTCCCCGCCACCGTTGCCGGCCGGCACGGAACTTCCGGCCGATGGGATCACCGATGGATTGGGCACGCTGCCGCTGCCGGATAAGTTCACGCAAGGTGCAGCTTTGATCACTGCACTGAAAAAGAGCCCGAAGTTCGTGGCATTTTCGACAGCATACCCTGATAGCTCGGCCAGTCTTGCCGTGCTGACGTCAGCAGTGGAAGGCGTTCCAGGCCTGTTTGAGGCCGGCAAGTTCTACTGGATCCTGAATTGGTCAACCACGGGCGCGCCCAACCAGGGTCCGGGCGCCTTCAGCGGCCTGCTCTGCGTCAACAACATTGCCACTGGCGAGACGACCTGTCTGGATTCGGCAGACTTTACCTCTGTTGCAGAGTATTCGCGCGACGAGCGTTTCGCGATCGCTCCGAATCCAGCGATGGAAACCGCCGTTCTCACCCTTCCTGCAAGCTTGGTCGGCAGCGTCGTTGATATGGAGATCATTTCCGTAACAGGTGCCAACCTACCGGTTGCCCGCCGCCGCTACGTCGAGTCTCCAGCCATGGTGGTCGACGTCAGCAATCTCTCGTCTGGGATGTATTCGCTGGTCATCCGCTCAGCCACGCAGAACTACGTCGTGCCACTTGCTGTTAGTCGCTAAGGGCCAACAGCACACGCCGACACCATATCGATCATCACCACCATACGCGACAATGTACTCCAACCTACACACAACGGACCCAGAGGTCTTCGATGCCGTGCGCGGCGAATACGCACGCCAGTGCGACAAGATCGAGCTCATCGCCAGTGAGAACTTTACATCACTGAGCGTCATGGAAGCTCAGGGCAGCATCCTCACAAACAAGTACGCCGAAGGCTATCCCGGCAAGCGATACTATGGTGGCTGTGAATGGGTTGATGTGGCCGAGAACATCGCCATAGAGCGCCTCAAGACGCTCTTCGGTGCCGAGTACGCCAACGTGCAGCCACACTCAGGTTCTGGTGCCAACATGGCGGTGTACTTCACATACCTGAAGCCCGGCGACACCGTTCTGGGGATGGACCTTGCCCACGGCGGACACCTGACGCATGGCTCTCCGGTGAACTTCTCCGGCATGTTCTACAACTTCGTCGGGTATGGTCTCGACAAAGAAACCGAGCGCCTCGATTATAACGTCGTGGAGGATCTGGCCAAGCAACACCAGCCGAAGATGATCACCGTTGGCGCCAGCGCCTATTCACGCGAGATCGACTTCTCGGCCTTCCGTCAAATCGCTGACAAGGTGGGTGCATTCCTTCTGGCCGATATTGCGCACCCTGCAGGGTTGATCGCCAAGGGGCGCCTGATGAGCCCGGTTCCCTATTGTGACATCGTCACATCCACGACGCACAAGACCCTGCGCGGGCCGCGCGGCGGACTGATCGTCATGGGTAAGAACTATGAGAATCCATTTGGCAAGGTAGCTCCGAAGAGCGGACGCAAGAAGCTCATGGGCGAGTTGATCGATTCTATGGTCATGCCCGGAATTCAGGGTGGCCCGCTGATGCACGTGATCGCCGCCAAAGCCGTGGCCTTCGGCGAGTGCCTCACGGATAGCTTCGATGAATACACCAAGCAGGTGATCCGCAACGCATCGGCCATGGCCGATGAGCTGATCAAGCTCGACTACAACATCGTTTCCGGCGGCACGGACAACCACCTGATGCTGATCGACCTGCGCAACAAGAATGTCACTGGTAAGCAGGCAGAGAATGCCCTCGACGCTGCGGGCATCACGTGCAACAAGAACGCCGTACCGTATGACACGCAACCACCACTGGTAACGAGCGGCATTCGCCTTGGCGCCGCTGCTATGACCAGTCGAGGCATGCTGGAAGATGATATGCGGCAGATCGCCCGGTTCATCGACCGCGTCATCAGTAACATCGGCAATGAAGACGTTTATGCATCGGTCAAGGCCGACGTCAAGACGTTCTGCAACGCCTTTGCTCTCTACCCGACGCTGTAACGCCCCTTATCGACTTCGAATAGCCTTGGGCTCGACTGTGAAGTCCTTAGTGGGGTGTGCTGTGCCCTGCTCGATCTTCATGCGGGCCACGTGCGCGATCATCGCTGCGTTATCGACGCAGTACTGCATGCGAGGTGCAACAAAGCCGATCCCGGCATCCATGCACTGCTCGTGCATGCAGAGGCGTAGCTCGGAGTTGGCGCTTACGCCCCCGGCGATGGTAACGGCCGTAACGCCGTGGGCGTGGGCCGCGCGCATGGTCTTGGCTACCAATACGTCGATGATGGCGCGCTGAGCCGATGCACAAAGATCATCCACCGGGAGGGGGCTTCCCGATTCTGTCAGGCGCTCAATGCTGCGGCGCACGGCAGTCTTTAGACCACTGAACGAAAAGTCGTACGAATCCTCACCTATGCGGCCGCGTGGGAAGTCAAAGGCGTTCGCATTACCATGCGCTGCGTGGCGGTCGATGGCGGGTCCGCCGGGATAGCCAAGTCCCATCATCTTGGCAATCTTGTCGAAGGCTTCGCCGGCGGCGTCATCAGTAGTTGATCCAAGTACGCGATACGTATCGGGTCCCTCGACAAGAAAGATGCTAGTGTGTCCCCCGCTGACGACTAGCGTCAGACTGGGATACGTGAGTGACGGGTCCTCAAGGTAGCCTGAGTACAGGTGCGCCTCGATGTGATGGATCGGATAGACCGGCACACCAAGCGCAAGGGATAGCCCCTTAGCATAGTGGCATCCGACGAGCAGCGAACCGGCAAGCCCCGGCCCGTTGGTCACGGCTATGGCCGTGAGGTCCGCATAGGTCAGACCGGCCTTCGTGAGTGCAGATGCTACGATCGGTGCGATCAGCTCGACGTGTTCGCGTGAAGCGAGCTCCGGGACGATTCCGCCATAGAGGTCGTGCACGGTTTGCGACGATATGACGTTACTGAGAACGTGCCCATCAACAAGCAATGCCGCAGCGGTATCGTCACAGGATGTTTCAATGGCCAGAATCGTCACACAAGCTCCTTCCAGAGCATAGCAAGAGCGGCACCGACGCTACGTTCACGATTGACATGACGGTCATTGCCAAACTGGAAGCGAAGTGGCACACACCGTTCGGGCGACGCCACGGCGATATAGACCGTGCCGACGGGCTTCTCCGGGCTGCCGCCACCGGGTCCTGCAACGCCCGTGATCCCAATCCCGTAGGTGCTCCCGAAGCGATCCCGTACGCCACTGGCAAGCTGGGCGGCCACTTCCTTACTGACTGCGCCATGGCGCAAGAGCGTGGCTTCATCGACGTTGAGGTCGCGGACCTTGGACGCATTGCTGTAGCACATCACACCACCCAGAAACCAGACACTAGAACCACTGATGTCCGTCAGTCGTGCGCCAAGCATGCCGCTTGTACAGGATTCGGCTATCGCCAGCGTCAGGCCATGCTGTCGCAGCGTCAGACCGATGACCTCGGCCAGCGTCTGCTTACCTTCGCCAAAAACGTGCTTACCGACGCGTTGCATCAGCACATCCCGAACGCGCCAGAGCTCCTGTTCCCTTTCCATGGGGCTAGCCGAGCGCGCACCAATGCGCAGGCGCACACCGTGATAGCTGGGCAGAAAGGCCAACGTACTTGCGCCGAGGAACTCTGAAGGATCGCCGATCATATCTGCCAGCGTGCTCTCGGCGACGCCGGTGGTCAGAAGAGTTACGTACTGAGTGTGGGCTTCAGCGGCCACGCCGATGCGCTCATTGAGGATTGGAATCAGATGCTGCGCGGTGATCTCCTGCATTTCCTTGGGAACACCTGGAAGCATCACAAATGCGCAACGGTTGTGATCGATGAGCAGTCCAGGGGCGGTGCCGATGGGATTTGGCAGAATGTGCGCACGAGAGGGCACAAGGGCCTGCCCTGCGTTACGCACGGTGACCTCCCGACCGCGCTCGCGCATCCATGCGTGCAGGTGTGAGAGCCATGATTCGGAGATCACGAGCTGATCATCGGTGTAGGCCGTAAGCACGTCCTTGGTAATGTCATCATGCGTCGGCCCCAGGCCCCCTGTCATGACGATCGCATCACTGAGCGCACGCAGCCGATCCAGTGTTGATGTCAACCGCTCACTGACATCTCCGATCGTCACATGCTCGACCATCGTGCAGCCAATGAGGGTAAGCTCCTCGGCAAGCCAGGCCGCATTGCGATTGACAATCTGACCGATCAGGACTTCGTCACCGATGGAGATGAGAGAAACGCGCATGATGAGAGTTGCTCAAAACAGGAAGGCCCCGCAGTTGCAGGGCCTCAAAAATGGACATTTTTCTGTGCGCCGATTCTTCGGCGCAATTACGACAGCTTTTGGCGGATCTTCTTGTCGCTCATACCACGGAGGTAATACAGCTTGGCACGACGCACGGCGCCGGACTTGATGACCTGCATTGACTGGATGATCGGCGAATGGATCGGAAAGATCCGCTCAACACCGACACCGTTGGAAATCTTCCGAACCCGGAACGTCTCGTTCATCCCACTTCCGCGACGAGCAATAATCACACCCTGGAAGTTCTGGATACGTTCTTTTTCTCCTTCAACCACACGGACGGCTATCTTGACAGTATCGCCCGGACGGAAATCAGGGATCACGGGAGAGGCTTCACCGGCCTTGGCCGAGCGCTGCTCAAAGGCCTCCGTGGCGGCCATGGTTTCGATTGCTTTGACTTTCGGGTGCATACCCAGAGCTCCGTTACGAGAATGATTGGTCAATGAATGGGGCCGCAAACTTACACAATTTCTTAGACGCTACGCAAGCCCCTTGTTCCAATAGAACTTAGCATCCGTCAAAAAAAACTTGTGGTCACTTTTCTGGTGAGAGCACCACGGCTGAACCGTTCTTCGGTATCAGGGTCAGAGTAGAGCCATTGCGCTCGACGGTCCACGTGCGTGGCTGCCCCTGCGCAGTGGTCAGGCGCACCTGCGGAATGTCACCTGCAAAGGACAGCTGATAGGTCGTTCGTTGGCCATCGATAGTGGCTGTCAGGTCATTAGCAAACACGTACTTCTGCCCTGTCGATGTCATCCACGAACCTGAAAGCAGAGACGCATTGACCATACGACGCAGGATGAACATCGGATCGGGATTCTTTGACGGGAGCGCCCCGAGAACGATCGGTTCGCGGGCCAGGCTGTCAAGCGGGGTCAGAGCAACATAGGATCGCTTTACGGCGTCGTGTGTGAGCACCCAGATTGGCTGTTCTGCCAGCCCGAGCACCCATTTACGGCCGACCCCTCGAACGTCCATCTGCGCAAGCATCATCGTGTCTGTGGCATTCAGCCCTGTGCCAACAAGAACCCGATCCGCCCCCTTCGAGGAGTCGAGACGCAGCCAAAGGGGCTCTCTGGTGCCGAGTCGAGCCATCGCATTACCGAGAGATCGAGATGTGCTAAGCTCTTCGATGAACTGACCATTGAACCATGTTCCATGGAGATCAGCAAGCGTCGGCAATGGGTCTGCCCCGGCGCGGATCTGCCCAACAGCAACAGATGCTGTGATCATCATACCCATGACCACGGCGACTGAAAGGAGTATAACACGACGAGCGATATTTGACCGGACCGTCATCACGACACCTTGGTTGCAACTGACTTTGCCTGGAGGAACAACAGCAGGTAGTCGTGTCCACCAGCCTTGGAGTCCGTACCACTCATGTTGAAGCCACCGAACGGATGACCGCCAACCATTGCACCGGTACACTTGCGATTCAGGTACAGGTTGCCACAGTGATATTCCTGGCGGGCGCGGGCAAGCTTCTTGGAGCTGCGGGTATACACGGCGCCTGTGAGTCCATAGATCGTGTTGTTGGCGATCTCGAGTGCATGGTCGAAGTCCTTGGCCTTACAGACAGCAAGTACTGGACCAAAGATCTCCTCCTGCATCAGACGCGCCGTCGGTTTGACATTCACGAACACCGTAGGCTGGATGAAGTATCCTTCACGGCCGGCTACCTTGGAGCCTCCGCAGATCAACTTGCCCTCCTTCTTGCCGATCTTGATGTATTCAAGGATCGTCTTTTCGGCCCGTGGTGATACTACCGGTCCCATGCGAACGTCGTCCTTGGGGTCGCCAACTTGAATGGCATCGACAGCGATCTTGAGTTTGGCCACAAACTCGTCGTAGATCTTGGCATCAACGATTGCCCGCGAGCAGGCTGAACATTTTTGACCTTGGAACCCGAAGGCCGCAGCGACAACTCCCTGAACAGCAGTGTCGACGTCCGTGTCTGCATCGACGATGATGGCATCTTTACCACCCATTTCGGCCACAACGCGCTTGATCCAGATCTGTCCTGGAACGGTCTTGGCCGCTAGTTCATTGACATGCAGGCCAACCTGCATCGAGCCCGTGAAGGAGATGAAACGCGTCTTCGGATGCGACACTAGATAATCGCCTGCTTCGGCTCCAGAAGCAACAACGTAGTTGAGCACGCCAGGGGGCAGACCGGCCTCAGTCATGATCTCCTGAAACAACCAGCCCATCATCGGGGAATCACTCGATGGCTTGAGTACAACCGTGTTACCGGCAACAATGGCGGCTGAGGACATTCCGGCAAGAATGGCAAATGGGAAATTCCATGGTGGGATCACCACACCTACGCCAAGCGGAATGTAGAGAAGTTCGTTTTTCTCTCCCGGCTGTGGAACGATTGGCTGCGGACCACTCAGGCGCAGCATTTCGCGACCGTAGAAATCAAGGAAGTCAATCGCTTCGCACGTGTCAGCGTCAGCTTCGAGATAGTTCTTCCCTACTTCGCTGATCATCCATGCATTGATCTCAAGACGACGACGTCGAATGATGTTCGCTGCTTTGAATAAAACCCCGGCACGCTTCTTGGGGTCCACGTTCTTCCATGTCTCGAAGGCCTTCAGCGCCGACTTCATCGCCAGTTCGGCATGGTCGATGCCAGACTTCTGAAACACGCCAACGGTTTCTGATGGCGCTGCCGGATTCGAGCTGATCGTTTTCTTCTCGGTCTTTACCTTGCGCCCGTTAATGATGTTCGGATACTCCTTGCCGAACTTGGCGCGAACGGCATCGATCGCGGCACGTTGCTTACGGGCAATTGCAGGCTTGGTAAAATCGTGATAGGCTTCGTTGACGAAGGGCTTCATGAACTCCTCGGATGTAATGAATCGCAAATTTACATCGTCATTGTCGTAGGTTCGCTCACTATCACACCCTTCCAATGATTGAATCGTTCATTGCCCTGATGCAGGGCCTGCCCCCATGGGCCATTGCGGCGGCGGCCTTCCTGATCGCCTACGTAGAGAACCTTTTTCCACCGTCGCCGAGTGATGTGCTGCTGGTATTTATCGGCTCTCTCATCGGTATGGGGCTTGTGGACTTCTCTATGATGTTGACCGCTGCTAGTGCCGGTTCAACATCTGGCTTCTTGACAGCCTATGTGCTGGGCCGACGTTATGGCGAGGCCATCGCCGATACCCCATGGATTCCGTTTATCAACCGAGACCTATTGGCCCGCGTCGAGCGTCTGTTTGACCGCTATCACGGGCTGATCATCGTTGTCAATCGCTTCTTGGCTGGCACACGGGCCGTTGTCGCCTTCGCCGCAGGCGTGGTGCGCCTGCCCCTTGCCCGCACGGTCGTCTACAGCACCATTAGTGCCCTGGCGTGGAATGGGGTTCTCTTATGGCTAGGAATGCACGTTGGGCAGCGCTGGCGCGATGTTGAAGGATACATCTCCGCCTACGGCTGGGTTATCACCGCCATTGTCGTTGGCGTGGTAGGATTTGTGATATGGCGGAAACGACGGACGAGTGACGGGGTGTGATCGGTAAAACATCATCCCCGCAACGGCGGGAATCCCGGCATTACTGTGTCATTGCGTGTGTTGTGTGTTCCCCGCTGACAACCACTTCGTCGCGCTGCGGTGCGCAGCATACCATGCCCCGACGTTTGTCATCGGGCGCTGATAATCAGTCATTCACGAGTCTGGATTCCCGCATTAGCGGGAATGACAGCGGCGTACCCGGTAACTCGTACCCGACTATTGAACGCCTTCTCGGCCCCAGTCAACGATGAGCGAGAATCGCAGCGTATTGCCGAGTGGGTGGTTTTGCTCCACCGTGATATAGTAACTAAAGTCCGCACGGAAGATGTCATAGTTGACGCCTGCACCGAGCGTGAAGTATTCTCGTGCTCCAGCCGCGGCTGGTTCTGTGAAGTACCCACCGCGCAGGGCCACCGACTTGTCGTAGAGATATTCCATGCCGAAGCCGGTCTCGAGTCCACCACGTCCCCATGATGTATAGAGCGAAATCGGCAGTGGGTCAGAGTTACTTCCGTCCCGGCGCACCAGTAGCTTCATGATATCGGACGTAAAGGTGAGCTTGTTGAACTCATCTTCCAGAACTGTTACAGCCACACCAACGCGAAGATTCGTTGGCAGTGGATCGGATTCACGGTCGTAGGTCATCTTCGGACCAAAGTTTTGAAGGTTAGCGCCAACACGCAGACGATTGCTAAAGTCTTCACCGAAGATGCTCAGATCCGATGGACGCCACAGAACGCCGATATCGAATGCACTCGAGATACCCACACCGGCTCCCGGGGTGCCGGCACTGGCAGGTGCGAGGTTCGACTGAATATACTTTACTTGCACACCCAAGCCGACGTCTTTGCCAACTTCCGTTCCGTAGGAGATGCCAAGACAAAACTCGTTTGACCGGAACTTGCCGAGAGCCTGGCCGTTTTCGTTTGTCTTGGTGAACTCACCAAGGTTCATGAAGATGAACGACCCGGCAATTGTACCACCGAGCTCTTCCATGTATTGACCATAGGTTCCGTACGAGTAGTAGAGGTCTGCATTAAACTGCGGAAGCCACTTTGCAAAGCTCAATGCTACCTGGTTTGAGGCATCGTTAAAGGCCAGTGCTCCCGTATTCCAGAACACCGCATTGATGTCTTCGGTCATGGCCGTGCCGACATCCCCCATCCCGCTGGCACGCGAGTCTGGCGTGATCAACAGGAATGGAACTGCCGCGCCCCCTGCCTGAGACCAGGCCAGAGACGACGTTGCAAAGAAGACTGTCAGAACGAGAACAAACCGCCGGACTACCGTCATGAAACACTCCATGGTACCCACATTTGTCAGGGGGCAAAGTTAGCGAATGAGGGTTACTTTCCCACTTACGTGAGAAGTTGAGCCGTAGGCATCCTTGAGTTGCACAACGACCTGGTATACGCCTGACTGGACCATCACACCGGCTTGATCGTGCCCGTCCCAGACGATGTCAGCTGTCTGCATATCCTGAATCTGCATTGGATGCTCGATCACACGAGCCCCATGTAGATCATAGATCGATACCGTCGCAGTGAATGGACGCTGACTTGCGTGCGTGAAGCGGATGGTGGTTGACGTTGAGAACGGGTTGGGGAAGTTGAACAGTCCTTGTCCGACGATGGAGCCTTGATCTTCCGGAATCCGGAACAAGGTGCTCTTCCGTGAGACGTTATTGTAGACGTCCCAGCCCTGAACGGTCACCGTATGAAGTCCCGGGCCAAGCCCGAAGATCTGCTTTTGAGCCGTTCCAGCCCTGGAGTTCTCAAGAGACGTCGTGAACGATGGTGTCAGGATCTCAACGTCGTTCGCATTGTTAAACTGTGCTGTAATGTCGTGGCCAATACCAACACCGGTGGTGTTGATTCCCGTCGCGTCGGAGAGGTCCACGATCAATACCGGATTGGCACGGACAATTCCTCCGGGGAGAAACTTACGCGAGTCCAGAAAGACATTGATGTCGGGACCGTCCCTCTCAGGGTCATTGACATCTGTAACACCATCAACGACAACCCTGCGCGTGACGCCCATAGCGTAGCGATTGTCATTCGATGCCGCATATCCGTAGAGGGCAGCGAGGTCGCGCGAGAAGGAGATATCCTTCGGGACCACAAAGCTGGCAGTGAATTGCCCCTTTTCAACGCGGAAGGATCCCTTGTAGAGGGCAGCACCGGGACGTTGGAACACGTTCTTGGATGCATTAACATCGGTATCATAGATCGTCACCGTTCGTGAGGCATCGGTCAGTGACAACGTCAGATAGCCATCAAACGTAGCGTCGGCCAGAGAATCATTCGGCAAGGAAATGAATCCAGTCAGGTTGACTGTGCTAAGTGCCGGAACGGCAATCGGTGCCGTATCGGCATCAACACGAACACCATTAATAGTGGAGAAACGCACGTGATGATCTGGAACCAGCAGCCGCATGGTCGGGTCCCCGAAGATCATGAACTTCTCATCATTGGAACCACTGTAGATCTGCTTGACGCGGTACATCGTCTGACCTACCGTCGGGTATGTGCCGTCCGGAAGCCGCGTAAAGAGATCCTCGTAAAACTCGTTGTTGAGGCGAGCATTATCGGATGAGAACACGACGCGGGCAGCTGAGAAGACTCCGATAGCACCACCATCGGCCTTGAGCAGGAGCTCTTCGGCACCAGACTGAAGTTCGGTCATGTCGTAGCGGGCAAAGTCACACGTTGCCGCAGTAAGGAAGAATGGCTTACTCACATTGAGCATGTCCCCTGGCGTGGTCTCTCGAACAAAGATCTGTTCGTGAGCCCATACCCTTGGGTTCCCGTGTCCAATGTAGTTGAGCAGCACCGAGCCGCTGGTATTGATGGTCGAGAGAAGCTCCTGCGTCACGGCAGGCTTGCGACGGCCTCGCGCAACGTTCTCAGTTGGATACTCAACCATGTAGATCTTTTTCTGCTGAAACTCCTTTGGTACGACATAGTTCGCAAGGGACTCGTTCTGGTCGAGGTGTGTCGAACCATCAGTGAGGTTGTTCTCTTTCGTTCCATCGTCAGCCACGAGCGTTATCCTGGTACGCCAGTCATCTCGAGAGGCACCATTTTCATAGGCACGCAACTTTGCGAGATAGGTCCGACCCTCGGCATCAGTGCGGACTGGAACCCGGCCAATGGCAACATCCGGACGTCGGTCATCGCCTCGAACGCGGGCGAAAAAATCGTCCGTGGTGAATGTGGAGAGACCTATCGACGAATTGTCCGGATCAAGGCTTTCATACGGAAGGACAAAATTCCTTTGCAATGTTGAGATGTTCTTGTAGTCGTAGTGTCCGTCGCCCCATAACACCACATGCGAGAGCTTATCGGACCAGGCCTGATATGCTTGCGCCACGTAATCCCGCACAGCCGTTGGATCTGGCATACCATATGAATACTGGCGATAGATCTCGTCGGTCGTTGTCACGCTCACCGTGTAGCGTCCGCGACTCTGACGATACTGCGCAAACTCACGCGCCGATGCAAGCAGATCCGGGTGGGTGATAACGATCACATCGGCACGACGTTCCGCGGTGAAGAGCTCCGGCATTGTCACGCGCGAAAGCGCGCCTACATTCTGAACCGAACCACTCATGTAGTAGCGGCGCATGGACCCTTTTCCGATCTGCTCACGGATAGCATACATTCCGCCGACGCTTGCGGCATTTTCAACCAATGCCGGACGTGATGGATCAGTGACCTCAAACGCATAGACCTGGCCGCTGAAGCCATTGATGGAATATTCCTGCACTCCCCCGTCGCCAGGTAGAGACCAGAAGGTGTAGGTATTGGATTGAGCTTCGAGACTCTGCGGGTAGTGTACCTCAAGCCAGTCGATCACACCCGTCGACGAGTTATCACTACACGTGTAGGCAAATCGCACGGCACTTCTGCCGTCGCTTGGGATTCGGGCGGACGCGATAGTTCCCCAACCGATCGACGTGTAGACGTCCATGTAGTCGGGCACCGGTGGCAGACTTACTTGACTGATGATCGTACCGGATTCATAGAGGCTTACCGTTCCTGGAAGATTTCCGCGGTGACCGACAACATACCTGTAACTTATCGTTCCGTTGGGAATCAAACCGGGAAGGGGCATTGTTACCGTAACCGACGACCGATTTTCAATTGTTCGCCCCATCCAACGTCGGCCAGAACCCATGGCAAACGGATTGAAGATCTCTTCCTCGGAGAAGACGCGCCCCATTGTAAGATTTGGACGTACCGTCGGATCCTGCTTTGATGCCTCTCGCATCCGCGCACGAAGCCCAGGACTGCCGCCCACGGCCACATAGTAGCCGGCCTCAGTATCGTAGTGGTTGATGTAATGTCGGACCGAATCTCCGGTGTTTCGCCAGCCTGTCGTACCGTTGGCGTAGAAGACCACCTCCCGTAATGATCCATCGGGATTTGTTTCGACCACCAGGGGCTGCTGGCGAGGCGTATTGTCGAGAGCGCTACTGACAACCTCCGATAACTCAAGTCCCCCGCCACCATACACCTTTATGGTTGAGGCTGCTGCGGCATCTGTTGCAAGCCCTGCAGATCGAAGCTGGTCAGCCGAGATGCGATACACTCCTTCGCGAGATATTGAGAAACGGCAGACCTGCTCAGGATTCTCTACCTGGACCTGTTCACCGGAGCTCTTTGATACGCGTCCCAGGGCGGTACCTGTCTTCACGCACCAGGGGGCAGAGGGGTTCAGTACGCGTCCCACCAGTGGCGATGCCACTGAAGCTGAACTGAGTTGAAACCCATCACCATGAAACGCGACTCGTATCGTGGAGGAGGTCAACATCGAGAATCCATCATCGTTCTGCTCGGCAATCACGACGTTTAGTCTAGCTATATGCCTATTCGAGGCAATCCCATCGTACTGCAGGCAGATACGCTGGTCACAGGGTGTCGTGGGCGTCTGCGGACCGATGCTCTCGGTACGTCCGTGAGCGACAGAAAGTTGATGCGTTGTATAGTCTGCTCGTTCAAGTTCGAAGTCACCGGGTCCCGGAACAATGATGTCATAGGACAGCACGTATTGGAGCTTGCCATTCACCGTCATCATCCGTGAAAGGGGCGAAGCGGGGCGTAGGACGATCCCACCAACTGTTGTAAGCGTATCAAGACGCGATGGCACACGAACATTGACCACCAGCTCGGATGCTGTCGAACGCACGATCTGTACTGAGGGGTCCGTTGCGGCCACAGCCGTTTGCCCGATGCACAGCAACAACCAGAGGACCAGGAATGGATACGTTGCACGGCATCCAGTTCGAGAGCCGTACTCTGCATTCTTTGTTCGATCGGTGATGATCATTGATGACGGATGAAGGTGATGAACTTCAAGGGTGATCTTCTGTGCGACAACAATGACGCAAACAGATCATCGCCTAGTGTTGGGTTCACTTGAAATCTACGTCAGAAAGAATTGCAGGATCACGATCGAAGACCAACAAAAAAAAATGCCTCGCCATCAGGGGGGAATGAGATGGCAAGGCATGCAGCATAAAGAGGAAGTGACGACTTGCGCCGTCGAGCGGGAAACGAGACTCGAACTCGCGACCCCAACCTTGGCAAGGTTGTGCTCTACCAACTGAGCTATTCCCGCATTTCGATTGTCAACGATGCAAACATACACGTCAGTCAGGGTATCTGTCAAACCGATTTTTTGACTGTCCTGCCAAGCCCCTTTATGGCAAATGACTTAGTGTTTTCCACCGGGTTATGCACACATGGGTATAACTACGTATGGTTTGTACGTACTGCAAAGCCAACTGACATGGCGACAGGGGTACATGTGGACAACGCCATAACCAACAAACATGACAACAGCTTACCTCGTTGATTCAAAGTTCCTTGCAAACGCCCGTTCAAGTGCGCCGCGCACGTCATCCAACGAAGGATAGGCCGTCATCTCACGCTCAATCGATGTCACTCCCCGCTCGGTGATGCCACAAGGGATGATGTCGTTGAACAGACGAAGGTCATTGCAGACGTTGAGAGCAAAGCCATGGGACGTCACCCACCGACTGCAATGAATACCAATGGCGCAGATCTTTCGTTGCTGTTCAATCCATACACCAGTCAGTCCGTGAACACGCCCCGCGGACAAGCCAAAGTGTCCCAAAGTGTCGATAACGGACTGTTCAACAGTTCTTAGAAACCAATGTAGATCCGGTTTTGTGCGCTGCAGATTGAAGATGGGATAACCGACGATCTGTCCGGGGTTGTGAATGGTGGCCTCACCGCCTCGGTCGATCTCAATAACATCCACGCCACGCAGTGCTAAGAGCTCACGCTGTGTAACAACGCTCCCCTGCTGTGTGGTGCGCCCGAGTGTGATCACGCTGGGATGCTCACAGAACACGAGCGTGTCAGGGTGGTCCTGATGCACAATGGCGTCGACAACTTCTCGTTGCCGACGCCATGCATCGTGAAAATCAAGTGTGCCCCAGTTCTGGACGATCATACGTTAGAGATTGACGCACTCATCGTATGCCAGCGCAGCAGATTCCATGATCGCTTCGCTGAGCGTGGGGTGAGCGTGCACAGTCTTGAAGATGGCTGGCCCTGTAGCGCCCAGTGCGCGTGCAATGCCGAGCTCCCCGATCATCTCCGTCACATCCGGACCGATCATATGTGCACCAAGGAGTTCACCGTACTTGGCATCGAAAACCAACTTGACAAAGCCCTGGGCCTTGCCGATGCCATGAGCCTTGCCATTGGCCGTGAACGGGAACTTGCCAACTTTGACCTCATGTCCGGCTTCCTTGGCCTTCTTCTCAGTCAATCCAACACTGGCAACCTGTGGCTGGCAGTAGGTACAGCCAGGAATGTTGTTGTAGTCCACACCATCGGTGTGATGTCCTGCGATGTGCTCTGCGGCAACCACGCCCTCGGCAGAGGCCTTATGCGCAAGCCACGGGGCTCCTGCAACATCACCAATAGCATAGATATTCGGCACGTTGGTGCGCAGATACTTATCGACTTTGATCCAGCCACGTTCAACGTTGATACCGACGTTCTCAAGTCCAATGTTCTCAATGTTCCCCTGAACGCCGATGGCGTTAAGTGCAAGATCAGCTGTCAGGGTTTCCTTGGTGCCATCCTTACGTTCTACGATGACCTCCACGCCCTTACCCTTCTTCTTTGCAGACACGACCTTGGTCTCAGTCAGGATCTTCATTCCGTCACGTTCAAAGGTCTTGCGAAGCTCCTTACAGACATCGTCGTCTTCTACCGGAAGAATTCGATCCTGCATCTCGATCACAGTCACAGCCGCCCCGAAGGACTGGTAGAAATACGCGAACTCGATACCGATAGCGCCGGCGCCCATGACGATGAGTGACTTCGGAGTCTTCTGCTGCAGCATGGCTTCTGTTGACGTTAGCACATACTCACGGTCTACTTCAATACCTGGAATCGTGCGCGGGCGCGCACCCGTGGCGATCATGATGGTCTTCGCTGTCACAAGGTCCGTTACAGCCCCCTTCTCATCCTTGACCTCGACGGTTGTGTTCGTCTTGATCGATCCCCAGCCCTTGATCTGCGTGATCTTGTTCTTCTTGAACAGAAACGCCACGCCACCACTCATACGATCGGCAACTCCGCGCGAGCGCGAGATGACCTTGGTGAAATCAACTTCGAGATTCTTCACACCGAATCCATAGTCGTCGGCATGCTTGAGGAAATTCATGTATTCGGCGTTCTTCAGCAGTGACTTCGAAGGGATGCAGCCCCAGTTCAGGCAGACGCCGCCCAAGCGGTCACGCTCGACGCAGGCAACCGTGAGGCCCAGCTGCGCGGCACGGATTGCTGCCACGTAGCCTCCGGGACCCGAACCAATGACGACAAGATCGAAGGTGTGCGTATTCATGGTGATAGGGGGTGTTTTCGGTGGATGAACAATGTCAATTGCGGGGCAAAGTTACGGAGATTCCTCACAACGAAAACGGCCCCGCCATCGTTCGATGACAGGGCCGTATTTGTTGCCGTGTTGTCGTATCAGCTGTGGTACTCTTTCGCCTCACTCAGCAGCGGATCATTGATCGCAACGCTGTTGTTGGCCTTGAACTGGCGGGCAGCCATGATCAGGAACAGACCGGCAAAGAAGAACCAGCCCGTGAACTCGGGCCATCCGAACATCATCGATTCTGCCTTGAGGATGTGATGTCCCACCGCTGGCATGATGATCCATGTGAGATCAATGAAGTGCGAAACAAGGATGACAACTCCTGCCGTAACGAGCATCTTTGAGTTGCGCTTGACATTTTGACGAAGCAAGAGCATAAATGGAACGACGAAGTGCGTCAGCACGAGCGCGTACCCCATATACTCCCACCCATGAGTCATCCGGTTGGAGAAATAGATCGTCTCTTCGGGCAGGTTCGCATACCAGATGATGAAGTACTGTGAGAAGGCGATATACGTCCAAAACACGGAGAAGGCGAACATGAGCTTACCAATGTCATGGTAGTGCTCGTCGCGGATGTAGCCTGCGAGATATCCGTTGTTGCGCAGGACAACCAGGGTCATTGCAATGATGGTCAGAGACGCAACGAAATGTCCGGCAAAGGCATACACACCCCAGATCGTCGAGAACCAGTGGGGCTCGAGCGTCATCAAGAGGTCAAATGCAGCGAATGTGATTGTCACGGCATAGATCAGGACGAATGGGGCTGACCGTTTCCAGTTGGCGCGCGTCGGAGAGATATCTCCCGGCATTGAATCCTGTTTGAGTGAATTGCCGACGATGAAACGGTGCATGATGAACCACAGCACACAATACATCACCAAACGGATCACAAAGAAGTCAAAGGTGAACATGCCCTGGTTGAAATAGGCCGCCTTCTTCTCCAAGATGGGATCAGCCTGAAGCAGACTCACACCCGATTCGTCAGCGTGGGTCCACTCATAGATCGAATGGTGCCCCATGTATACGTTGGCGATGATCGGGATCAAGGCCACGAGCAGAAATGGAACCATACCGGTGTAGTTCTCGGCTATGCGGCGCACCGACGCACTCCATCCAGCGCGCGCCAGATACTGCAGTGCAGAGAAAAAGAGCATGGTTACGCTGATGCCGCCGAAGTACCAGAAGCCCAGCAGATAATCGGCGAAGAATCGCTCCTGACCCTGTGTGGCATAGACGCCGGCCAGTCCCAGCGCACCGATACCGGCAAGGAACATGCCGATCGAATTCATTTTACCAACGAATGGGGTTGACCCCAGTTGTACGTTACTCATGTGTGTGTGCTCCCCTTCCTCAGTTCGTTGCCGTCGATGCGACGGGGTTACTGGCGATACCTTCGACGCCTTGCAGCGTGCGCAGGTAGCGGATAATGGCCCAGCGATCGATCGGGTCGATCTTGTCAGCATAGCTCGGCATCAGATTCTGTCCGGCACTGATGATGTGGAAGATCCGCGCATTGGACAGCGCAGCCGTTTCCGGACGTGTCAGATTTGGAATGCCTGCCCAGCCCCTTTTCGAGACTGCGGAGTTCTCACTCTGACCGTTATAGTAGTGGCATGGCGAACAGAATGTATTGAAGCGATTCTGTCCACGTGCCAGAACAAACTCCGTGTTGGGCAAGCCCGGATCGACGTTTGCCGTCTCAGCAGCATCAATATCTCCCGGACCAAGAGCATACGGCTGTGGTCCACGGGCGATTGATCCTTCGACCGGCTCGCGCAGACTCTTGCCATCGGCAAAGAATGTATTCGGCGATTGCGGAATGGCCCGGAACTGATGATCCAAGTTTGGCTGAATCTCGACAGGGGGCTCGGCGGAGAACCACGTCTTGTTGCCGGTGAAGAGCAGAACGGCAAGCACAGCCAGGCCGAGAACGGCGGCGATCTGTACGAGTCTTGAGAACGAAAGTTTCATACGTGTTGTGTCGTGAAATTCAACATCAGTTGGCCGTCGCGTGCACGAGGTGCACATTACCGACACCGAGGCTCGTCAGAAGAGAAGCCGTCTCGGTGGCCGAGAATCGATCATCATCAGCATCGACCGTAACGACAAAGACATCGTCTGTGGCCTTCTTAAACGATTCGTCGTCCTGGTACTTGTTGTACCACGTCGGAATACGGCACAGGTGAAACAGGCCGACGACGGTCAGGATGGCCGTACCGAGGATCGAAAGCTCGAAGTCGATCGGAATGGAGAACTGCCAGTTGAAGAACCCCTTGCCTCCGATGTTAAGCTTGTAGTCAACCGCACCCGTCCAGAACTGCAGTCCAAGAGCGCTGGATAGGCCCCCTACCAACCCCATGAAGGAGAAATACGTCAGCGGTGAGCGCTTGATGCCCATAGCCTTATCCAGACCGTGCACGGGATACGGCGTGTGAATGTCCCAGTTGCGAAAACCTGCGTCACGCAGCTTTTCGGCGACCTTCATGGTG
>CAYMTW010000012.1:0-51834 GCA_964393485.1 uncultured Melioribacter sp.
CGCTTGGATGGCGAAACTGGCAGACGCACGAGACTTAAAATCTCGTGTCCCGTAAGGGACGTGCGGGTTCAAGCCCCGCTCCAAGCACAACAATTGCATCACCAACGCCGAATTGAAATGGCGCATCTACGTCGTCTGTTCACCGTCCTAATAGTCCTCGGCTTCGGCTGGAGTGAGGGGCGTGCCCAGCAGGAGCCCCTTTTCACCCGGATTCTGCCGAAAGAGTCGGGTATTGACTTCAAGCAGCGCTATGATCAGATTGTCCTGCCGAAGGACTCCGTGGCAAAGATCAACTCCATGGTGCCGGGATGCGGAGTGGCTATCGGTGATTTTACCGGGGATGGCCGGCCCGACCTGGTGTTCTCAAGCTTTGCCGGCTGTGGTTTTTACCGCAACGATGGAGACTGGCACTTTACCGATGTTACAGCATCGACGGGCATCCACCGTGACTCACTTCTTCTATCGACCGGCCTGAACTTTGTCGACATCGACGCTGATGGTGACCTGGATCTCTTCGTAGCGAGATGGCAGAGCACATGCCGCCTTCTCATCAACGAAGGTGGTGGGCGCTTCACGGAGCAGTCAGCAGCCTACGGACTGGACTACAAGGACGAGACCGTTCATAGTGTCTTTTTTGATTACAACAAAGACGGACTGCTCGACTGTTATCTGGTGACCTACTCCAACTGGTACTCCATGCGGACAGCGCCGCGTCCGCCCGATTCTGTTCTAGCGGCCGAGAGTGAACGGCGTCAGCGAGAGGGTGCCGCCATTCCAAAGTTCGAGGAATCGTCGAGTTCTCGCATTGACGATCTTCGACAGCAGCTCCGCGATCTTCCCTCAACGGAGGTGCGTCATCAGGGACATACGGATAAGCTGTACCGGAATCTCGGCAACGGAAGGTTTGAAGACGTTTCGTATGCCGCGTGGATCGGAGACAGGGGCATGGGGCTTAGCGCTACGGTTGCCGATATCAATCTTGACGGCTGGCCAGATATCTACGTTGCCAACGACTTCAACTCGACCGATCTCATTTACATGAATAATGGCGATGGAAGCTTTGCCGAAAAGATGAAGAAAATGACCCGTCGGGCATCGGTCTTCAGCATGGGGAGTGATATCGCCGATTTGAACCGTGACGGACTGCCCGACATCATCACAACAGACATGCTTCCGGAGACACACGTCCGACGGATCCTCAACGTTGGCGTCAGCGGTGACATGTCCATCTACAATCCCACCTACGATTCCAATCAGGTCTCACGAAACATGGTGCAGCTCAATCGCGGGTACGACCAGTTTTCGGAGGTCGGTTACTTTACAGGAATGGCTGCGACGGACTGGAGCTGGGCGTGTCTGATGCAGGATTTTGATCTTGATGGGATGACCGACGTGTACATTGCCAATGGCTACACATCGGACCTGTCAAACCAGGATTACGTGTACAATATGAATCGACGGGAACTCAAGGAGATCCCCTTGATGGCGGCGCTACGCGAGCCGAACTTCATGTTTCGGCAGTCGGAGTATCTGCGATTCGAAAACATGACCAAAAGTTGGGGGCTCAACGACACGAGTTCCACGTTCGGCACGGCTGTCGGCGATCTTGATGGCGACGGCGATCTCGACTTGGTAGTGCCAAATTTTGATACTGTGGCATTTGTGTATCGCAATCTTGCTCGCGAGCAATCGAAAGGTTCATTTCTTTCAATTCGGTGTTACGGTACGGGCACGAACACCTCCGGTCTCGGGGCAAAGATTCGCGTCGTTGCCGGCGGCATTGCCCAGTACAAGGAGAACTACCCAGTCCGAGGCTACCAGTCTCGAATGGATGACAAGATCATCATTGGACTCGGCACCGCGCGGCAGGTTGATTCCGTCATTGTGGAGTGGCCTGACGGGACGTCCCAGGTGGTGTTGGGATTAGCTGTGAATACGCACATTGACCTTCGACAAGCGGAAGCATCACGATCGCCGATCTCATGGTTTCGACCCTCACAGCCGGACTCGTCACTGTTCGTTGATGTTACGGAGTCATCGGGATTGCATTACGTACACAAGGAAAACTACTTCGACGACTTCAAGCGGTACCGTCTGATGCCCACGCGGGTCTCGTGGGGCGGTCCGGCCGTTGCGGTCTCGGACATCAACGGCGACGGGCTTGACGATGTGTTGTTTGGACACTCCAAGGGATACAGCCTTTCCGCTTTTGTACAGGGTCCGGTTGGAACATTTCGCCCCGTTCAGACGGGACTTGAGGCTGTTGACACCACCTCGGAAACGCAGGCCATGCTGTTGATCGACGTTGATGGCGATGGAGATCGCGACCTTGTGTGTGCCGGCGGTGGTGCCGAATACATTGGTAGCGACACAGAACGGGGCCTCATGATCTACCGCAATGACGGTAAGGGCAAGTTCACGAAGCTCGCGGTCCCGGATGGTCTCGTTTCAACGAATGCCACCACACTCAATGCGTGCGATTTCGATCGTGATGGAGACATGGATCTCTTCATCGGAGGAGGTGTAGCTACGGACATGTATCCGTACTGGGAGCGCAGCTATCTCCTGCGCAACAACGGCAAGGGCGTCTTTGCCGATGTTACAGACAGTCTTGCACCCGGCTTGAGGTCGGTGGGTATCGTCCGTTCGGCCCTGTGGTCGGATGCCGACAACGATGGCCTGTTCGATCTGATGGTGGTTGGTGAATGGATTCCGGTGACCATGTTTCGCAACACCGGAAACGGCCTGGTCAATGCTACGCGTCAAAGTGGTCTTGAACCTACTGTTGGCTGGTGGTACAGCATTGCCGGTGCTGATATCGATAATGACGGCGACATTGATTACATCTGTGGCAACCTGGGTGAGAACTCCCGATACAGGGCAACACCAGATAAGCCGGTTGAGATCTTTGCTGCCGATTTCGATGACAATGGAAGCATTGACCCATTGATTACCTACATCACGAATGGCAAGAAGCAGCTCATTCGGGAGCGCGGCAAGATCTTCAGCCAGATGCCGACCTTGAACCGAAAGTTCAATGACTTCGTTGACTTTGCCTTTGCATCCATCTATGAGATCGCCGACTCATCGATGGTCGATACGTGCTATCACCGCGCGGTCACGAGTATGCAGTCCGTTGTCCTTGTGAACGATGGCAAAGGGGCTTTTACCGCGCGCCCACTACCGATCGAGGCGCAGATCGCACCAGTTATGGGCATCGAAGCGGTGGATCTTAACGGGGACGACTGGGTGGATCTCGTCCTGACCGGGAACATGTACGGCGCAGAGGATGACGTTGTGCGTTACGATGCAGGGAAAGGTCTGGTTCTCTATGGTAGCGAAAGCGGCGATTTCAAGCCGCTGACGCTGTTCGAGGCAGGTTTTGTTAGTCAGTACGATGCGCGGGGCCTTGTTTCGATCCGAAACCCCGGCAGCAGATCGACTCCATTTATGCTTGTTTCGGCCGTAAACCAAAGCAGCGCATTGGTTTACGCCCCCTCGGAAAGCGTTTCCTCGAGACTTCGGGTACTTCCCGTGAACCCTGTGAATGGTAATTCATTTAGTATTTCACTCGGAACCGCTCAGAGGAAGATTGAAGTTTACTGCGGCAGCGCTTACAGGAGCCAAACCAGCTGCAACCTGCTCATTCCTGCCCACGCCAAAACCCCCAAAGCGAGCAACAAACGGTACAACCCGAGATCTGGAGCAAAGCGGTGAATAAAATGGCAGATTTCTTTTTTGCATATCACCAAGCGACTGCCTATTTTCAATGACGGAATAGAGGGAAAGTACCCGCTGATGGGTGCCTTTTCTCAGTTCCGGTCGTCCCCCAACGACTTTTTGACTGCAAAAACCAAAAAACGTTACGTTCAATTTTTTGTGGGAATCCCATGAACAGGTTCTACACGCTTCTGCAGAAGGTCTTGATTCTGGTGGCTATTGTTGCCGCCGGAAGTGAGGCATCTGCTCAGTACTGCCGTCCGACGCTTGCGCCGGGATGGTGGGGCAACGGTATCACGTACTTCCAGTTTGGTGCGTTTGCCCGAAGTTCAGCTACTTCGGACTTCAACAACCAGACTGGCTATGAATATTTCACCGGCCAGAGCATCACCGCTTTCCGAGGAACTCCAATCTCAGTCGTCATCAACTCGAACACCTTCGGAACACAGGTGTTTGCGATGTGGATCGACCTTGACCAAGACGGGATCTTCCAGGCCTCAGAGCAAATGTTCTGTGACGTCTACACGAACTTTGGTCAGGGAACCACAAACCGATCAATCTCCTTGAGCTGCGCAGCCCGCTCGGGCCGCACACGCCTGCGGATCATGCTCCAGACGAACACCGCGACGTGCCCGACAGATCCGTGCGTGTTTCCAGGAGCCGTTGGCGGTGAGTGTGAAGATTACAACCTTGACGTCATCGGTGGCTTTGTCAGCTCTTTCCCAGATGACAACCCAGACAGCTCGGCAATTCTGCCACGCGGCAATATCTATGACGGTTCTGCCGCTAACCGTCCGATGCCGAGTGTGAGCATCCGTGCTGGCGCCCCTGGTGCCCAGACGGTTCTTCGTTATCGCATCTTTGGACCGCTTCCTCTAACTGACACAGTGTATTCTGCAGACTGGACAGCGGTCGCTCCAACAGGCGGTGTATTCCCGCAGACGTTTACATCCTCGCCAACGTCCGCAACGGGTCGCCTTGCAGGTGCCGGAGCTTCGCTGAACACGACGACGGCTACGGGTGGTGAGTACGTCCTCCTCGTCAGGTCCGTTCCAACTGGTAACTCTTGTGCTGACGAGTACTCACGTGCGTTTACCATCGCTGTTAATCGTGATATGTCGACGCGTTTGTTGCGTTCACCGACCACGAATGACGCTCCTCGCCGCTTTAAGTACCCGAACACAACGCCAATACCGATCGAAGCGGTGTTCCAAAACTCAGGTCTCGATACGGCAAAGCAATTCCGCGGTGTTGTCCGTCTTACTGCACCGAATCAGACACTTGAGTACGCTGACACTGTGACGATCACCGATCCACTGCCACCGGCAGTGCGTCTGACGCAAACCTTTGCAAACTTCAACCCTAATGCCGGTGGTCACCCTGTCGGACTTCACCGTGCATCGGCGTGTGCAATTCTCGACGATCCATTCCCAGACGAGAACAGCTTCAACGATTGCTTGCCACGTCCGGGTAGCGCGCCGATCATTTTCGAAATTGGCTACAACGAAGAACCTGCGGTGAATTCGGTCACGGTGCCTGCCTTTACGGCTTCCACCTATCTTCAGACCCTTATCCAAGGTCGTTCATTCCGTCCTGAAGCTGTGTTCGAAAACAATGGTATCCAGGATCTATCGAATGTCCCAGTTCGCCTGATCATCACGAAGCTTCCAAACACGGTCGTGTATAATCAGACCGGTATCGTTCCAGATATCGCTGCTGGACAGTTTAACAAGGCGATCTTTACGTTCCCGTCTTTCACACCGGTTGATGGTGGTGACTATCGCTTCTGTTTCCGTGTAGAGTATCCGGGTGACCCTGTCACAACCAACAACGAACTCTGCGTCACGCGTACTGTCGAGCCAAATCTTTGTGGCACGTACACGATTGGAACGTCGGTAGTTGGACCACGCAATTTCCCAACCATCGACTCGGCACTGAACGTTCTGTATTTCCGCGGTGTGAGTTGCCCGGTTGTGTTTGAATTGACAGATGCCACATACACCGTCACGAAGGTTGGCGTTACAACCCCGGCCATTGACCTGTCTTCGCGCATCATTGGTATGTCCTCGACGAATACGGTGACCTTCCGTCCTTCCGTCGAGCGCTCGATTGCCAAGGGTTCAATTTCGGTCAACATGGTAACGGAATCAGGCGTGGGTGTTCTGCTTGGTCAGAATTCAGGCCCAGCGAATCCTTATGCTATTCAGCGTCAGAACTACTACTCGAACGCTCAGAATGCGAACTCGGCTGGATATTTCACCTTTGATGGTGGTCTCCAAAAGTCACTGCGATTCACGATGCGTAAGAATACCGTTCCAAGCTTCCCGTCACCGTTTGTTTCGGTGTTCTATCTGTCATCTGGAGCGTCCAATATCACGATCCAGAACGTCCTGATCGAGAACGCTACCGGTGTTACCCCATCGTATGCAGACTCGCTCCCACAGGTACAGTTCAACTCTGGTTCGAACCAGTTCCGATTTGAAGGCAACACACGGAACAACACGATATCGTACACCTCGGGTATCACCCAGCGCGATACAATCAACCCAGACAATCTGGGCAACCTTGACACGCTGATCAACACGAACAACAAA
This sequence comes from uncultured Melioribacter sp., assembly GCA_964393485.1. Lineage (GTDB taxonomy): Bacteria > Bacteroidota > Ignavibacteria > Kapaibacteriales > Kapaibacteriaceae > UBA10438. Next base: position 6,315 of record CAYMTW010000012.1, read on the forward strand.
TTCATTGGTAATGAGATCAATGGTTTTGGTTACGGTATTGTGTCGATCGGTATCGGCTCGCTGATCAAGGGCGGAGTAAATGAATTCCGTCCGTACTACAATCAGGGAACGGAAATCCGCAACAACCTGATCTTTAACGTTCGTCGCGCTGGGATTTTTGTAGCCTACGAAGACGGTGTGCGAATCACAGGCAACCGTATCTACAACGTCGGCGCAGCCACTGGTGGTACGCCACGTAATGTTGCAGGTATCATGGCTGGTGGTGAACAACGTTACAACAACATGAGTCTGTTCATTGGCCAGAACGAAATCAGCGGTCTGTCCGCATCTCAGTGGGTTCGTGGTGTGACTGTTGAGCAGGCACGCAACGAGTACACAACGTTGAGTGGCGCGAACAAGGGCTTTGGACCTCGCACGAATGGTCTTGTTGCGTTCCCGAACAAGCAGGAACGCACATATATCACCAGTAATGCGATCTGGGGTCTTTCCCGGACGTCAACCACAGCAAACGTTGCTGGCGTGCACGTCTACACGACACGTGCAGTTTCCGCTAACCCAGTAACTGCGCTCATCACACCAAACAACCTGTCATACTTCACGCAGGGTGACTCGGTTGTGAACAACACGATCGTTATTACGCCTGATGGTGTGAACGGAACTGGTGCTCTGGTCGGCGTTGGCTTCCAAAACGCCAACGGTCCTGTGGTGATGAACAACGCCATTGCCCTGATGTCAGATTCGAACAGTGCCGCCGTGACCAATTCGGCCATCTTCTACCAAGGCACAGTGTTCCGTAACGGTCGAGTCAACACGTGGTATCTGCCAACATCTGCTCCTCGCGCTCTTGTTTCAAACAAGAATGCTTTCTGGACGCCAAATGCAGGTATCGGCCGCGTGATTGAAATCTCTCACGTGAGTGAGCTCGTCACAGCTGGTTCACAGACAGAATTCTCAACGCTTGCGCAATGGCGTAACTGGACCGGTCAGGATATCAATTCCCCGTATGGAAACTTTGTTGCTGAGCACGAGTTCCAGGGCACTGCTCCTAACCAACGTCTTCGCGTTCGTATCACTCCACAGGCGCCAATTGGTTCGATCCTGAACAATAATGGTGAGCGTCTGAACGGAACCACTCGTGATATCGAAAACGGTGTCCGTGGTGAAGCCGGTCTTGGTTATGACATCGGCGCCGATGAATTCAACGGTCGTCTCTATGTCAGCGATCTTGAAGTGATTGACATCCTGAACCCTGCTGCATACCGTGATGCCGTTGGTCCTACCAGCGATGCAGAGTACATCATGACAACGGCTCCAGTTGATGTCACAACTCGTGTTCGCAACAACGGTGCACTAGCAACTACGCGTTCACAAGTGCGTGTGCGTGTATACATTGAAACGCCAGCTTCAAACAATGGCGCGATGAATCCACCACAATACAGCAGCTTCCCACTTGTTGATCGCGTGATCACGACGAACCTTACATCAGGCCAGTCAAAAGATCTTCAGTTCAACATCCCATCGTGGTCACCTCAGCCATACTTTGGTATGCCTGGCTACAACGTACCAGCGCAATTCGCCTCGATGAGCATGAACGTTACGCCGCGTTATCGTGTGGAAGTTTCCGTGAACGCGGATGAGTTCAATGCTAACAACCTGTTTGCAAAGGATGTGCGGTTCTTCGTTCGTAAGTCGAACCTTCGATTGTTGCTAAGTATGCAGGGAACGAACATTGACATTCTCAATGGAACACCAGCACCGACGCAAAATCAGATCGCTGCACGGTTGAACGCTGACAGTCTCCAGAAGGCTCTTGGTGATCTAGGATACATCAATGATCCTGCAAGTAACCGCTACGATTATGATGTTCTCGATCGTTACAACTGGGCAACTCGTTCGGTCGATTATCGCATGTATCAGACAATGTTCTGGGGTCAGGATCTCAACCCATTGACACGCAGTGAGCGTGATGACATCCGGAACTATGTTTCGTCGGGTGTGCCAGGTATGAAGAAGAACCTTGCGTTCTCAGCGTCCCAGGTGCCGTCGCAGCACAACGGTGCGTCGATTGTGTCTGACTTGAACTTCGTACAGAATGCACTCCGTTGTCAGCTCCGTGCACCGGGTACTCCATTTACACCGAACTACAGTGGACGTTCCATCGATGGCCGTGCAATTGCACGTGGCAATAGCGAGACCGTTGTGCGCACTGGATTCGCGGGTGATGCCGAGCCTACTCCAGCACTTGTGTCCATGTATTCCGACGGAACGACGTCGGGTGTCGTGAATGCTGCTTATTCCTACCGTCGCAGTGACCGTTCTACGGCAAATGATTCTATCATGGGCACAGCAACGGCCGGTATTACTGCCAATACAGTGTACCTCGGTGTTGACTGGCGTCACTTCGCTCGTTCGTCATCACCGACAGTACTGCGTACTGGAGTTGAGCGCGTTGTTCGCGGTATTCTTGACTTCTTTGAGACCAACGGTGGCGGACTTGCACCAGTCCAGGTTGCATCGTTTGATGCAAAGGCTCGTGGCAAGCATGTTGATGTCTTCTGGTCAACGTCGTCAGAGACGGGTCTCCGTCAGTTTGAGGTCGAGCGCTCAGATGTTGCATCTGTCAAGGCAGGTGACATCACGAACGAAGCTGCATTCCGGGTGATTCGCACGGTGAACGCCAGCGGTTCGTCCACAGCGCGTAAGGATTATTCGATCACGGATGAAAACCTTGCCGCCGGCACATATGCCTATCGTCTGACATCGGTAGATAAGGATGGCTCGCGTGCCTCAACGCAAGACGTCAATGTCACCATCGATGGTGAAGGCTCAGGTCTCTGGATCAACAACATTGCTCCAAACCCAGTGGCTGATGTTGCAACGATCAACTTTGGCATGTCTTCGGCTGGCCGTGTTGATGTAGTCCTCGTCAATAGCGCAGGTCAAGAAGTTGCAACTCTGCTGAGCGACAGCCGCGCAGCAGGTGTTCACCAGGTTCGTATGTCGGCAGCGTCTCTGGCTTCCGGTTCATACACGCTTGTTGTCCGCAGCAACGGACTCGCAGTATCATCAGCACTTACGGTGTCGAAGTAATCTCCGATTTCCGAATTAGGTCTTACTCCAGAACGGCTCCCGTGCGTAAGCGCGGGAGCCGTTCGTAGTTTTGCGCCTGGCCATGCGCTCACAATCAACCCTATTGCTCTCCTGTTTCAGTGGCATCCTCGCTGGACTGGCATACTGTCACGCCTCATTACCGGTGCATCCGGTGTTAATGCTGGTCGCGTATGTACCCTTGATTGGAGTGATCGTCGATTGCGCGGAGTCTGGACGTTCGATGGTCTGGTCACTCTATGCCTGCTTCTTCCTATATCATGGAATATGCAACTGGTGGATCAGTAGCTGGCAGTCTCAGACGGATCCGTTTCTTTTAGCAAGTGGAATCGCTGTCTGGATCGTTCACCCCATACTGTTAATGTTGCCGTGGTTGGTTCTCAGCAGGCTCGCACGGACCGTATCGCCAGGAGCACTGTTGACGATGGTGCCGGCGTGCGTGACGGTGTTTGAGTGGCTGCATGGTCAGACTGACTTCTCGTATCCGTGGCTCACAACAGGTTATGCGATCGTTGAACTTCCTGCGGCGCAGGTAGCCGATGTCGTAGGCGTATATGGCCTCACGTTTCTTGTCATGGTTGCCAATGTTCTTGCTTTTCGTGCACTTCGTCGCAGGGAACAAGGTCATGACTGGCGAAGTAGCCTTGGCTTGTTTCTTGCCTACTGCGCGGTTTGGACAGCCCTAGGTGTCGTCAAGAAGCCATCAACTCAAAATGGGCAACCAGCCTCAGTAGGTAAGCCGCTGTCGGTCGCTATCGTTCAGCCAAATATCAACCCATGGGATAAGTGGTCAGCCCCCTCGGAGCAGCTCCGAATCCATGTATCGCTCACGGATTCGTTGTATCGGACCGCACGTCCGGCCGATATGACGCTTTGGAGTGAAACTGCAATTCCTTTTGTGATCCGCAGTTACAGATACCTTGGCGACTGGCTTGCCCTGCGTGCTTGGGTTGACACAATGGGTTCGAGTCTGGTATCGGGCTTTGCAGACATGATGGTGTACCCCAATGGAGAAGCACCGGCATCGGCTCGTTCACTCACCATCGATCCCAGAGTAAAGTACGACCACTTCAATGCGGCATTGGTCTTGAACCCAAAGCGACCAGATGCACCAGTGCATAGAAAGACGATGTTGACGCCATTTGCAGAGAGACTTCCGTTTGCAGATCAGCTCTCCTTTGCTATGAAGTGGGTCGAATGGGGTGTCGGTATTTCTGCATGGGGCAAGGGGCGTGAGCGTACACCACTCCCAATTGTGCGAAATGCCGACACAATCGCTACGATCGGATCGATCATCTGCATCGAGTCGATCTATCCAGATGTCGCCCGGGACCTTGTGAACAATGGTGCTGATGTTCTGGCGGTGATCACCAATGACGCATGGTACAACGGAACCTGGGGTCCGCGGCAGCACTATGATATCGCTCGGATGCGCTCAATTGAATTTCGACGTCCGGTCATTCGATGTGCTAATTCAGGAGTATCTGGGATCATCGATGCGGCTGGAGCTTCGATCATGGAACTGCCGGTGCTGCAGTGTCGTGCGGCAATTGGAACGGTCCGGCCGCAAACCGAAAGAACCATCTATGCGCTATACGGAGACTGGCTTCCGTGGATCTGTCTCGTTGTCATGCTTTTTGCGGTTATCGTTGCACGATTTGCTCCTTTGCTTCGTATTCTTCCCACCTCTTTCGTACGACAATCTTCTCACATCTCTCACGACACATGAAACGAACTCTTGCCTGCGGCTTTGCCACGCTGGCACTTATCTGCATCATGCAGACGAGTCTGCTGGCGCAGTACAAGCCCCTTGCCTATACTGAATATGACTTGCCCAATGGCCTGCATGTGATCCTCCATGAGGATCATTCGGCCCCTGTTGTGGCCACCGTACTTCACTACAAGGTCGGATCTCGGGATGAAGATCCCGCGCGTACTGGCTTCGCCCACTTCTTCGAACACCTGATGTTCGAGTCGACCGACAAGATCGAACGGGCAACCATCGACAAGATGGTCAACGGGGCAGGGGGCGAGTTGAACGCCTTCACCAGCAACGACCAGACGGTGTATCACTTTGTGCTACCGTCCAATCAGGTGCGGCTCGGACTATGGATCGAAGCCCAACGCATGCGCAAGCTCCAGGTCAACAGCATCGGCGTTGAGACCCAGCGCGGCGTCGTCAAAGAAGAGCGCAAGAACCGCTATGATAATGCTCCGTATGGTGGCTGGCTTGAAAAGGCGCAGAAGGCCCTGTTTGCCGGCACGCCATATGAATGGGCTCCGATCGGTTCGGCCCAACATATCGACAGTGCTACCATCGCCGAATTCAAGGCATTCTATGACCAGTTCTACCAGCCCAACAATGCAATCCTTGTAGTCAGCGGAGATTTTGACGAGAAGCTTGTGCGCGAGACCATCGATGCCTACTTCGGCGGATACCCGAAGGCGCCTGAGCCGAAGCGTCCGGTCATTGGAGCCATGGAGCCCCTTGCCGGCGAGATCCGTGAGACCGTTAACGATCCGAAGGCTCAGCTTCCGGCCATCTTCATGGCGTATCGTTCAATGCCGCAGACTGACGAAGACGTCTATGCTGCGGACCTGCTGACGACTATCATGTCCAACGGTGAATCCTCGCGGATGTACCGTTCACTGATCGACAGCTCTCAGGTGGCTGTGCAGGCCCAGATGTCGCTGTTCCCACGAGAGTACATCGGCATGGCGTTCTGTATCGGGATCGTCGCACCCGGCAAGGATCCTGCGGCGGCCGAACAGGGAATCGATGCTGAGATCGATCGTTTGATCACCGGTGGCGTAACGGACGAGGAGCTGACAAAGGCCAAGAACATAACGGAAATGAACTTCGTCCAGGGACGCATGGGCGTCTATCAGAAAGCACTATCACTGTCAAATGCGTATCGTTTTGATGGTAGCACCGGAGCCATCAACGATGAAATGAAGAAGTACATGAAGGTCACTACAGACGATATCAAGCGCGTGGCGAAGAAGATGTTCGGTTCGAAGCAGCGCATTGTTCTCACCTATCTGCCCTCGAAAGGATAAGAGCCATGCGTCAATCAATCAGCATCATTTCAGCCGTCGTGGCCTTGCTGTGCTTGGCACTTGAGCCGGCCGCGGCCCAGACCAAAAAGAAGCCGGCTAAAGTCAAGAAGGGGGCTGGCGCTGCGATCACCCCGGTGAAGGTCGAAGAACCCAAGGCCGCCGACGTCAAGCCAGACCTTAACGTGCGTCCGGAGCCCCTTGCCGCTACCGCCTTTGTCTTCCCGAAGTATCAGGAGTTCAATCTTCCCAATGGACTGCATGTCTATGTGATCGAAAACCATGAGCAGCCGATGGTGACCATGTCCATGGTGCTGCGTGGGGGTGAGGCCTACGACCCTGCTGGCAAGGAAGGGACCGCTGCGCTGGCGGGAGATATGCTCGGTAAGGGCACGAAGAAGCGAACGGCGCTGCAGATCGCCCAGGCACTCGACGGCGTCGGTGCCGGTATCAGTGTCAGCACGGCAGGGGAGTCGATGACAATCTCGGCATCCTGCATCAAGAAGCACGCAAACCTGGTCATGGACATCTTTGGTGAGCAGCTTCGTGAGCCCGTCTTCGAGGAGAAAGAACTCGAAAAGCTCAAGCAGCAGTATGTGGCCTCGATCGCTTCGAGAAGGTCTCGCCCGATGGAGATCGCCGGGGCACTCTCTCGAAAGGTTATCTACGGCATGGACAATCCACTGGCCCGCCGCACGCTGGAATCCACGATCAAAGCCGTAACTCGCCAGGACCTTGTGAGTTTTCATGCAAGCTATATCCGTCCGAACTCGGCCTCAATCGCCATTGTCGGCGATGTGACGCTTGATGAGGCACGCCAGCTCATCACCAAGTATCTCGGAGGTTGGGAGAAGGGGGCCCGTCCGGAGGTTGCCATTCCGGACATCACGACCGAGCCGGCCGGTGTGTACTTCGTCCCACGCAAGGGTTCGGTGCAGAGCACCATCATCGTCTGTGCGGCTGGACCTGCCGTGCGGGCGGATGATTTTGACGCTACTTCGATCATGACCAGTCACGTAGGGTCGGGGTTCGGTAGTATGCTGTTCAACACCCTGCGCGAGACGTATTCCTACACCTATTCTCCTTTTTCGGTGCTTACGCGCGGACGTCGCTACAATCGTATCGCGTGCGGCGCTGAAGTTCGTTCGTCCGTGACCGATTCGGCGCTGACGGTTATTCTGCGTGAACTGCGAAAACTTGCCGATGAGGGTCCCGAAGAGGATGCTCTCCAGCGTCGTATCGCCGTCGAGGTTGGTCAATATCGCATTGCCTTTGAGCGTCCGTCAACTGTTGCTGCCGTATTGCAGAACGCCTGGCTCAACGAAGTACCAATTGATGACGTCGCCAATTACACGAATCGCGTTGAAAATCTCACGGCCACCGACATCCAAAAGGCAGCGGAGCGGTATCTCGGCATGTTCAACCTTCGATTCGTTGTGGTTGGCAGTCCCGATGTCCGATCCAAGCTAGAGTCATTTGGTCCGATCCGCGAGTTCACTCTTGATCTTGAGCCGGCCAAGCAAGCCCCGTACGAAGACATCGGGATGACCTTTGATCAACTTGTTGAAAAGCACGCGTCCGCCCTGGGAACACCCGATGCGGTGCGTACTGTCCGCACTACCGGTGCTGGACGCATGGTGTTTCAGGGTAAGGAGTATCCTGGTTCGATGACCCGCCTACGAATGGCCCCGAACAAGGAGTATGCTGAGCTCGACTTTGGCGTTATGAAACAGCAGCAGTGGGTGGATGGCACATCGGCGTGGCTGTCCCTGATGGGCGGTGCTGCCGGGGAAGCCCCAGCCGACGAACGTGGTCAAATGATGGTCGAAGCTCGGATCTTTCCGGTGCGGACCATGGTGGCTGACGGCTACACCGTGACGCTCAAGGGTAAGCGCGACGGACAGATTGAGATCGAGGCCAAGGGGCCAGGTGGTTCCCCAGAGCGCTACTTCCTTGATGCATCGACCTACATGCTGACGCGTCGGGAAAAGGATGAAAAGACCCCGATGGGTGACATCACCACCATCGAGCGCTTCAGCGGGTATGCTATGGTTGACGGTGTGATGATGCCGGCCAGGTATCAGCTGCAGAGCACGATCTATTCGATCGAGTTTGACCTGAAGCATCAGATCAACCAGCCGGTGGAAGAGACAGCATTCCGTCCGGCAGGACTCTAAGGAGCCCCCTGACGTGCGCGTTGTAGCAGCCTTCCGAGCGCTTTGGTACGGTGTCATCGACCCAACGCGCATCAAAGAAACCTCAAAAGAAGCGGTCACGGCGGTCTTCGCCGTGGCCGTTCTCTTTGTGTCCATCACCAACACCGTCTGTGCACTCTGGGAGCAGGGCGACCTCGCGCTGGCTGCCGAGTCGCGCATCCTGCTTCAGAACTCCACCACCAGTCCGGTCAAGACATCCCAACTTGACCTGACCGCCCCACAGCGCCAGTTCACAGCTGCGCTGGGCGGAGCGCTGATCGTCACCATCGTCTCGACGGTCGTCGTGGCTGGTCTGTTCATGGTCCTGATGAGATTTATGACCAATCTGACCGTCACGTTTTCCCAGTGTCTGATCGCGGCCTCCGCCTCTTCGTCGATCATCATCCTAGACACGCTGCTTGCCAGCGTGTTTCATGTCGTATTCAAGACCGCCCAGGCGGGCCTTCACGCCGGTATCATGCTGCGTCCGATGGACGCACCAATGCTCTTTACCTGGCTTCAGCGCATCAGTCTGCTATCGCTCTGGCAGTACCTCGTCGTGGCCATAGCCCTCGTGAGCTGGGAAGGCCTGAACTGGCGCTATGGCATCGTTACAGGTGCTGTTGTCTGGACCATCACGCGCCTGGTCTTCGGACTTCTGACGCTTGTTGGCTGGATCGTGAGTCTTCAGGGGGCCAGCACAGCCATACCCTGAGAATGAGGGTTCCGCAGGATTCCCAATCAAGTTGCCCGTGGGTAATTCGGCACAATATCAGGTCTCAAATCCGTTGTATATTGTGCGCCCATCCCCTAACACCCATTGGAAGTTTGACACCGAGGAACATCATGATCCATTCCCGACTTCGTACAACCGTTCTCGTCTGTTTCCTGGCGCTGGCCGTCGGAGAGCTTTCAGCACAGCGGACGCGGTCCATGATAGCCGTTGAGCCATCTGCGGCCACCCTCATACCTTCGAATGTTCAGTCTGTTGAGCCCCTTCTCAACATTGGCAGCGAGCAGGAAGCACGTCTGACGGGCACTTCTGTTCTGACGCGCTCACGCCTGCCGAAGGTTGTTGATGCGGTGCAGGCCGACTTGCCAGGCGTGCAGGTTGGCTTTACCTATTACGACTTCCAGACTAACGGTGCTATGGCCAACCGACTGGTCTACACCCAGGACGGTCCGGACAAGTACGTTCAGATGGTGTGGATGGTCTCCAAGGACTCGACCCGCGACGTCACATCGCGCATCCCGGGATTCGCCGGAAACTTCCGCGGTTCGCACTACACGTTCCTGGATGTCAGCAACCCTGACAAGCCACAGCTTGGAATCGACAACTGGGAAAAGATCGAAGACACCCGCGCTGGATGGCCTTCTCTCGTGCAGTACAAGGATGGTGTGGTTGGCACCCCGTCGCACCCACCGATCCGCTTCTTTACGAATGGTGGCGTTGGCGATCAGCCAGCCATGACGACGGAAGTGACCGATGCCTCGCAGCTCTGTCTGTGGCCGCGGGCAGCAGCTGACGGTGATGGCAATACGCATCTCATTTACAACCATAACGTTGGCAGTGACGCATCGCCATCGAACCAGGTTGCCTATCGTCGTTCGACCGATGGTGGCTTTGGCTGGTCGGAAGAGACGCTCTTCACCGGTTCGACAGCTCCTGAAGGTAACCTCCCTGTTGGTCTCGGCGGCGACACCTATGCCATCACCGCCCGAGGCAAAAAGGTTGTGATCGCCTACACGGACAACTCCCTACGCCTTCTGACGCGCACCTCGACCGATGGTGGCGAAACATGGCCGAGCGAGGGAGCACGTGTCGTGTTTGCTCCGCAGTACACCGACATCGACTCTGCTGAAAACGAATGGGGTACCTTTGAGGTGCGCTCGGACACGGTGCCAACACCGAACGGCCACATTGATGTGATCATCGACAGCGAAGGCACAACGCATCTCGTCGTGGGCGTCGTTCCATCATACGTTGTCCGCAAGGACACCAATGGTGCACGTCAGGGCACCATCTTCGTGATGAACGACCGCGCCACACTTCGCACGGCCGGTATGGGGTACATCAAGGAAGGCACGAACAACATCTTCTTCATGGCACCTCCGGCAGGGGGCGAGTGGGACGGTAAGGGCTACCCGATGAACCTCCGCTTTTTCGACAATGCCAGCCGCTGGCCGCAGCTCGGCTTGGATGCGCAGAACAATTTGTACTGCACGTATGGATCATTTAAGAACGGCGATACAAAGAATATACTAGCCGATACTACGGGCGGTAATCAACAGAATGAGCCAGACACGACCGCTCCAGTTGATGCGCTCAACGGGCACATCTGGATCACCTATCTCAAGGCAGGGACAACAACGTGGTCAGCCCCGTTCAACATCACGCCAGACGGTGTGAACTGTCAGTACGCATCCCTGTGCGATGATGTTGTCAACGACCGTCTCTACATCGGATATAGTGCCAGTGAAACTCCTGGTGACCGTGTGACGAATCTTGAGTTACCAGCTCAGCCAACCAAGGTCATGATGGTGGCATTTGACAAGAATCTGCTTCCAGTGGGAGTGGACGAGGAAACTCCGCTCGACGCCGACGTTACGATCGCTCCTAACCCTGCTCAGGGAGCCTCCACAGTCCGGATCTCGTCCAACACGGACGGTGTCATTACCGTTACGCTGATGTCGTCTGTCGGCGAGCGCGTTCTGCGTTCATCCAGCCCTTCGACCGTGGGCTCATGGGACGTGACCATTCCAACGGACGGTCTTGCAGCAGGTATGTACCACGTTGTGGTTGAGCAGTCCGGCCGCCGGACGGTTCGCCCGCTGTCGGTGGTCCGGTAAGCAAACAGAAAATTTACGTTCAACAGCGTTTCTCGAGGAGTACACTATGGTGCGTCAGTACCTCCTTCTTTTGAGCATCCTCTGCCTTGCGGCATCGGCTTCCTACGCCGGTATCACCGGTATCCTTGCCGGTAAGGTTACCGACCAGGAGGGCAAGCCGGTTGCGGGTGCGACGGTACGGGTGCTTGGTACAACGCGTGGTGCTATCACCAAGCTTGATGGCAAGTACACTGTTGTGAACATCAACGCCGGCTCGTATGACGTGCGTGTCACTGCGGTTGGTTACGATACCGTCACAAAGCGCGTGACGATCATCGCCGACCAGACGCTGTCCGTCAACTTCACAATGAATGCCGGTGGACTTCAAATGAAGGTTGTGGACGTATCTGCCGAGAGAGAAATGGTGAGGTCGACAGACATTGGGTCGGCCCGGGCCACGAAGGGTGAGGATCTCGTCAAGATCGGTCGCGATAACATTGCATCGGCTCTGTCACTTAGTGCCGGTATCCGCGCCTCGGGTAACAACTTCGTCGTTCGCGGGGGCCGTACCAACGAAACGCAGGTGATGGTTGACGGTCTGACGGTTACTGACCAGTTCACGGGTGGTCTTGGAAATGTTGGCTCGACGATTTCGGCAGCCATGCCAAGCCCCCTTGCCACTGAGCAGGTGGTAGCACAGACCGGTGGCTTTAGTGCTGAGTATGGCAATGCCGTTGCAGGTATCGTGAATACGGTCGTCAAGACAGGACGCACGGACCGTTACGAAGGTCAACTCCGTTGGCGTAAGGACGTTCCGTTCCTCTTCGGCACAGCTGGAAACGGAATTCAGGCCGGTGCGCCAAACGAAGACGTTGTTGACGTCACCCTCGGCGGACCTCTTGGAATTGGCAAGTCAACATTCTTTGTCTCTGTTCGCAACACGTTTCAATTGTACCGTAATGCCGGTCTTCAGGTGATCGATCCGATCGGCAACAACTGGGGCCTGCTGCCGAACAACCGCACATGGGCACGTAACATCACGCCACGAATGCGATTCCAGTTCGATGACAACTCGGCGCTTCTGGTCGGTGGATCCTACGGTATGCTGGCTGGAGAGCTATCGAGCACGGCATGGCTGTATGCAAAGAACGAAGGATACAAGACCGACTTCTTTGGAAATCCGATCCTTGATGCCAATGGAAATCCAATAGGTAACGGAGTGTACGAACGTATGGCCAAGCAGCCGATCGTTCAGGAGTTCACCACGAACGGTTTTGCGCAGCTCAATCAGACGTTTGGTGCGAACACCTTCTTCGATATTCGCGCCTCCTACAACGCTAAGGTTACAGAGATCGGCAAGCGTAAGTCGTTTGCTGGCCCCGGGATCTTTTCAGGTATTGAGCTCTATGAACCAACAGATAATCTTTCCGTCGATGACATCCGCTACATTCAGGATGAACCCAATACGATCCTGGACGAATACGAATACATGCGGCAGAACTCGTTCACGAATGACGGCTACAACCCAATCGAGCGTACGAAGCTCAACCCGATCACTGGGTATTATGAAGGCACGTCCGATGCACAGTCGACGAACAATCCTTTCGGCCTTCTCGGTTACTTCTACAACCACGGGAACACCACATCGGTAGAGTTCCGCAATGCCGTGTTCTTCCAGGTTGATGGTAATGTAACGCACAATCTAGAAGTTGGCGATGCGCGTCATGTGATCAAGGGTGGCTTTGAGTTCCGAACGTTTGACTTGTCGCTCTATTCGAATGGGGCTCCATGGAGTGGTGACCAATACGCGCAGTCCTATGGCCGTCCAAACGTCACCAACACAGATCGTACACGTGACCCCCGAAAACCAATGTCGGCTTCGATGTTCGTTCAAGACCAGATCATGCTTAAGGGGCTCGTCCTTACAGCCGGTCTGCGCATGGATTACCTCAACGCTAACGCCTCGACGTTCGATGTCGGAAATCCTGATTCGCTGACTCCTGATGCTACAACAAAGATGAATTTCGGTCCTCGTGTCTCGGTGACATATCCGATCACGCAGCGTCAGAACTTCCAACTCTCCTATGGCATCTACTATCAGAACCCACCATGGTCAAATTTCTACGATGGTGTATACTCTGACCCAGTGTTCCAGGACTTCTTTGGTAACACCAATCTTCAGCCACAGCGTACAAATCAGTTCCAGGTTGCTTACAACCACCAGCTGAATGACGAGCTTGCTCTGTCCTTCACGGGCTATTATAACGACATTCAGAATCAGCCATCGGTCCGTATCGATACCTTCCAAGGTCGCCCGAAGTACCAGTATGACCTGGCATCGTATGGTACGTCGCGTGGTATCGAGATGACGTTCATGAAGCGTCTGACGAACAACTGGTCGTTCAACATCAACTACACAATCGCCAGCGTGCGAGGTAATGCTAACTCTGCCACACAGTTGCCACCGGTTGATCCGCTTACTGGTGATCTTCAGTTCCCGATCGTTGACTTCCCACTCAGTAACGATCTGCCACAGCGCATCAATGCCGTGATCGGTTTTGCCTGGGGTAAAGATGAGGGACCAACCATCGCCGGGATTCCGATTCTTGAGAACCTCAACGTTAACCTCTCTGGTTTCTGGCAATCGGGTCTGCCCTACACACCAGTGAATATCCGTGGTCAGATTGCCGGTCAGCTTAACTCGGCTCGTTTCCCATCCAACTGGAACTCGGAAATGCGTCTGACGCGCACGATTCCTCTCTCTGACGTCCTAGGCGGCCGCACAGCCGTTGATCTGATTCTCGACGTTGAGAATCTGCTCAACTTCACAGGCGCGGTGTCATTCTACACGGCCACGCGCAGTCCTGACCAGGACGGATTTGCTCTTAACCGTCGTCCGTCTGACTTCCCGAGCACGACGTACTATCGAGATCCGGATCCGTCCAACAAAAGCTCGATTTCTGTCAATCAGTATGATCGCTATGGGAATCGTTACTATCAGGAACGGGTTGACTTCAACCGAGATGGTCGCGTAACACCAGAAGAGACCTACCGCGGTTATCAGGATTATGTGTCGATGGTCGTTGCACGCAGGGGTAATTACCAGTTCCCGCGGCGTGTGTTCTTCGCCGTTTCGTTCCGCTTTTAATCAAAAGGAGAGGAACGATGACAACACCCATGATGAAACTTGGAGAAGCTATGAACTGCTCATGGTGGCGTTCTATCACGGTCGCAGTACTCGTGCTTGGTGCGGTGACTGTTTCGGCTGATATCAACCGAGACACAAAGAACCGTAAAGGTGGCGACGTTGAAGACGTGCAACGGACTCCCACAGGCGTCTTTGACCAGCAGAGAAGTACAAAGTCAAAGATTGACTTCATCACGACGAATTATGGAATCTTCGGATTCGACGTCGTGAACGGCCAGGGCGGAGCTTTCTGGCCGAGAGGTCGCGGTAATCAGTACCTGTTTGCCGGTGGCGCATGGTTTGGAGCTCGCAAGTTGCCTCCGGGCTCAGACACGCTTCGCAAGCGCGTTATGATCACCTATAACCCAAATTCGGGCCGCTCATGGATGGTCCCAGGTTCGATCAATGACGGACCGCTTCTCAATCAGTCAGAGGAGTTCAAGAACAAGTACAGGACCTACTTCTCGACGGACTTCTCCGATGAGACGGGCGTTGAGAAGATCAACTCCGAGTTACCGAACTGGCCGATCTGGGACAACGACCCCAACAAGACACTTCGGGTTAGCAACTATTTCGGAAACTATGTCAACGATATTGCAAAGCGTGTCAAGCTCAATGCGAAAGATGTTCCTGCGTTTGTGTCCGGCGAAGACGTGTTTTGTATTTACAAGGACACGGACCTCTCACGTTACGAAGGTGGAGCACCACGACGCAGGGCAGAAGGATTTCCGCTCGGTTTTCAGATCGAGCAAATCGTCTATTCATGGGGATTCGGGGATTATGGCGATATCCTGTTCATGAAGTACCTTTTCATCCATCCAGATTCATTCAAGGACACTCTCTACGACTGCTGGATGGCTGCTGTTCAGGACGTTGATATTGCGTTGCGTACGAATAGTGCAGCCGGCGCAGCAAATGACCGTGCCCGCTACTACAATGAACGGCCAGATCTTAACCTTGCCGTGCAGTGGACCAACGGTGATCGTGGTGAGGCAGGACAGGGCTTTGGATATCTCGGATTCAACTTTCTTGAGTCACCTGCCGTCGATGCAGATAAGTTCATCCGTCATGACAAGAGTCAGTTCCCTGTAGCAGAACAGCTCGGACTGCAAACCATGCGCAATTGGCCGATCGCCGAGGATCCACTCGAAAACGAAGACCGATACAACTTCATCTCTAGTCAGCGCCGTGATGGTGATCTTGGCCCCGGTGACCGTCGTCTGATGATGGCCACCGGTCCATTCAACATGCGTCCCGGTGATTCTGCTCGCATTGTGATCGGTATCGTACTCGCTTCTACAGCTAAGGGTGGCGATGCAGATGGTACGATTGAGGACATGGCAGAACTAATCCGTAAAGTCCAGTTTGCGCAGTTCGTCTATGACAATGCCTTCATCGCTCCGGTTCCGCCACGCGAAGCTAATTTCAAATTCAAGCGCACCGGCCCTCCTGCTTCGTCGATTACCGTTGGAGACGAAGGTTGGCTTCCTCTGAACAACAGTATTGTCATCCAGTGGGACTCTACCTCAGAACTATCAATTGATACTCTCGAGCAGGGACTCGACTTTATGGGGTATCGTCTCTATCGCGCACGCCGTACGGACCTGGATACGTTTGACACTGATCTTCGTCTCAACGCTCGTAAGGGGCCTCTTGGCTGGAAGCAGATAGCTCAGTTCGTTGTCCCATCACCGTTCGTAAAGTTCGGAGAGACAATCTCTTCCGTGGAAGGTGTCAAGATCGATCAGTTCAGGGTTGTTGATGTTATTAAACCCAACACACGTCGCGCGCTTGTCGCACGGACGCTGAGTTTTGCAGAGCCATGGGGATCCTACTTTGCCCAGTTGCAAAACAACCGTGACCCTCGTCGTTTGCGCAATGGTCAGGTAGTGTATAACACCAATGCCGATGGAACCCTAAAGACAAGCGGCCTGACCAATGGTGTGCCTAACTTCGATAAGCTTGATTCGATTCAGTTCTGCTACATGCGCAGTAAGATCGACACAATTCCTGCCGTCACACGGTTAGCTTCAGGCGCTGTGGATTCCGTTCAGGCAATTCGTGCTACGGATTCCCTTGTCCGATTCATTCTTAAGCGTCAGGTGGTGCTCGAGCCATTCCGCTTCCCTGATGTTGATCAGGTTACGCTTCCGGATGGCTCAGTCGTCAATGAAGTGAAGTTGCGACCATTTGAAGAGCTGAACGAAGTCCGTAAGGGGCTGATCTCTCGGCACATTCGAACACTGACAAACAACCGCACATTTGTCGATCTTGGTGATGACAATCGTAACGGTACAGTTGAGTACTTCGCTGACCCTGAGCGCAGTGAGAAACTGATCAACAATGTTGATTACTACTACGCTCTCAGAGCATATGATGAAGGTGATTACTCGAACGCAACGGAGTCGAAACTTAATGACCGTGCTAGTGCGAACACCGTGACGACTTCGCCACGTGGTGCGCGTCCAGGTGAGTCGGTGCAGTTCGAACTGTCAACAGATGAAGAGAATACCAAGCGTCTTGGTGGGATCTACAACATCCGTCTTTTGGTGAACGATCAGCAGCGATTCAATCAGCTGTTTGCCGGACGTACTCTCAACCTAACGTACAATCGTACGTGGGCAGGCTGGCCATTCAAGAACAATCAAAATGACTTGATCGGACTTTATGGTGCCCTTTTCACACTGCGTGATTCGGCCACAGGTGATGAGATTGCCCAATGGAGTAGCTTCCTGCCGCCAATCCTCTGTGCATCAGATTCACGTGAGGGAGCCCCGTATGCGTACTTCACCGAACAGACGCGGTCATACGTGGATACCATCACCGTCGATACGATCTATGCTGCCGATGGCAGCATCAAAAGTATTGATACCGTGACTTTTGGATTGGATGATTCACGAGAGAAGAAGATCCGTGCAGGATCATATACGTCCGACGCAGCGTGCTTCTCCAACAAGTATGCCCTCGGAACGATCGGTCTCGCGTTCGATTATTCTATCGAGCAATGGGGCGGTATCTACCGTGCTGATACAGCGTATGTGGTCAGTGGACCTGCTAATGTGAGTGTTGCCACAGGCAACACGGTAGCGGGTCTATATAACCAGACGAACGAACTCAACCCGGCACCACCGTATGTTGAGCTACCATACCCTGGTTTCGTTCCGCGTATTCCTTGGGCAACATCGTACAATAATGGTCCCGGTGTCTATGAGATCACGTTTAAGAACGGAGGTCGTGAGTCACTGACCACAAAGTTTGCGCTTAACACAACCGACGATGTTGGTAAGGATTCCACGATGACCTTCCCTGATGTTGAGTATCTCGAGTATGAGATTCGGAATGTCTATTCATTCAAGCGTGGAGATCCGCAACCCGATGGTACGGTTGATTCGGTCCTTGTTTCGTACCCGTTCAACCTGATGCCTCAGCAGCTCGATTATGCGAAGGTACCACCGGCAGAACAGCGCAACTATCCAAATGTCGAGCTCGTGCGTCCGGGTAGTTTTGCCGCCGCTTCATTCGGTTGGCGCAATTCGCGAAATGGTGAATGGAGTCCGGCTCGTCTGCGGTTCTACGCTGCTCAAACCAATACTGGGAAGCCACTTGGTGAACAGTTGCGGTACTACAAGTCGCGGAATAACTCAACGACTGGACGCGACACCCTGGACTTCGTTAATGTGATCTCCCTTGGTGGAACGCAGTTCGTCCTTGATGCGTCGCTGCGGGGCCGCCGCACTTCTAGCAACGTGGTTTCATCCGCTGCACCAACGACTGCCAACCCTCCGACAGCATACCCGTCGGAAGATTTCAAGGCTGGTGATAAGGTGATCGTATCGACATTCGGCGGCGCATTCGGTTTCCCATTTGATAATGCGACGGCTAAGATTCGTGTGAAGCCTTACGACAAGTACGATCCTGTCACCAAGTCGGAGACATACACCGACGATAATATGGAGCAGGTTCAGGTCGTGCCGAATCCATACTACGTCTCGCATGAAGGGATGAGTTCGCCATTTCAGGGCAAGATTTACTTTACGCGTCTTCCTCGCGTCTGCACGATCAGCATCTATACCGTAAACGGTGAACTCGTTCGTACGATCGAGCACAATGAGCTCAATCCAGTCCTCAGCGGTACGACTGTTGAACGGCGTGAGAGTTCAGAGCGCGCGCAGATTGGTGCAGACGTTTGGGATCTTCTCACGAGAAGCCAGCAGAGTAAGCGCCGCGCTGCAAGTCAAATGTTCATCGCGAAGATCGAAACGCCGGGTGGTGCTTCTGTTGTTCGCAAGTTCGCCGTCGTTGTCGGTCCAGCCCGATTCGTCGGTGAAGGAGAATAAGGAGCACACCAATGAAGACTACTCGCGTTAAATCACTCGTCATCAGTTCGATCGTGCTCATAGCTTCGGCATATACTGCCGCAGCTCAGGCAACGATCGCCGCAACAGATTTCACGAAGGTGGGCCTCTCTGGAGGTCAGTTTCTGAAGATCGGTATCGGCGCACGCGCCACAGGCATGGGCGGGGCCTACTCAGCCGTCGCAAATGATCTGTCATCGGTCTTCTGGAATGCTGCCGGTATTGCTTCGATCAAGAAGTATGCAGCTGATTTCAGTCAGACATTCTGGTTTGCCGGTATGTCGCACAACTTTGCCGCGGCGGTTATTCCCGTCAGCGACAACTATCGTCTTGCTGCAAGCTTCACCAACTTCTCCAGTGGTGATATTCGCATTACGACCATGGATCAGCAGGATGGAACCGGCGGTATCTATCAGGTCAGCGATGTTGCCCTTGGTCTGACATTTGCAGGTCAACTGACAGATCAATTCTCGTTCGGTGTGACAGCAAAGTACATCTCCATGGGCTTCACGAATATGAATGCCGGTGGTATCGTGTTTGATGTCGGAACGCGATATGAAACAGGCTTTGAAGGCATTGTTCTCGGCTTCAGCATCAACTCCCTCGGAACTCAGATGGAGTATGCCGGTTCGGACGTTGGACGTGCCAACAACCCAGTGAACGGTGTCAGTACCCAGCCAATTGACATGCGTTTGCTGACCTCGCCATTTGATATGCCTCTATCCTTCCGGATGGGACTCTCGACTGACCTCTGCAAGGGGGCTTTGTTCGAACCCGAAGTTGACGCTAGTGGCGTGTTGCAGCACTCGCTAATTACGGCTGTTGACTTTGAGACATTCTCGGATGTCGCCGAACAGTTTGCATTGGGTGCCGAGTACACCTGGAAGGAACTTGTCAGCGTTCGCGCCGGATATCGAACCGGTACAGATCAATTCGGTCTGAGCGGCGGTGTTGGTCTGCGTTACGTCAGCGAGGACTTCTCAGGTCGCATTGATTACTCCGTCAGCCCAACGGCGAATATTGGGCTGATCAATCGTGTCAGCATCTCAATGCGATTTGATTGATCTGCAGGTTCATGATCCTAGACGTTTTAATGCCGTCGATCGTCGAGATCGGCGGCATTGTCATTTGAACCCCACCACGCGCCGAGTCACCATGAGACGTTTACTTCTTCATCTGCTTTGCTTCGGGACGTTTGCTAGCCTGGCTAGCGCACAGCGTTCGATCGATGTAACGGGCGACGTTGTGCAGTTCCGGGGTGCTAACGGCACGGTAAAGTGGGAGTTCCAGTATGCCTTTGCCGATACTGCTTTACGCTATGTGATCGCCCCCTCGGGGTTCATCGGTGAGTTGTACTGTCGATTGGAGCTCTCGCGTGACACCGGGTTGGTGCACGTAGATGAATGGGTGGCCTCTGTGCCCAGTCCTATTGCTACACCCAGTCATCGCCAGTTCTACTCTGGCGTTCGGTCGGTGAATCTCCCATCCGGTCCATACGCGGTCAAGTTCTATGCCCGTGATGTGAACGATTCGCTTAGGCGCACCATGATGTCCTTTAAGAGCGTTGTGCCGGTGCAGGGAATGAGACCGTCGCTTTCGGACATCATGTTCGTCATGCCTGGCAAAGGCTCGGAAAAGTTCGTGCGCAACGGTGTATCCGCCGATCCGAATCCACGACATGAGGTGATCGGCGCCGAGCCTACACTCGGGATCTATGCCGAGATCTACAACGCGAGTCAAGCGAAGCTTGGAGATTTTGACATCGGAGTGTCGGTGATCGACAACGTCCGTGACGAGCAGTTTGTGGCGTATGTACCCATGAAGGCCCTGAGCGATGGTCTTATCATGCGCGAGGAGTTCCCACTACTAGGCATTTCCTCGGGTGTCTATTATGTGCGATTGCAACTGCTCTCGAAAGATCATCAGACGGTTCTCGATACGAAAGAGGATAGATTCTTCCTGCTTAATCCGGAGGAGCCCCCTGTTGCTCAGAAGATGCTCACCGAGGACGAGCAGTTTCAGATCTCGGAGTGGTCGATTCTAACAGGCGAACAGCTCAAGCTGGAGATGGAACTCTCAGATATCCTCGCCACCAAGGCCGAAATGGATGTTCGTACATCATGCACGAATGAACGCGCCCAGCAACGGTATCTCTTCCGTTTTTGGAAAGTTCGCGACCCCGAGTCCAGCACCAATGCCAACGAGCGGCTTGATCTGTTTCGTTCAAACTTTAAGCGCGCACAGACATTCTACAAGAGTCCGACCTACCCCGATGGATGGCGAACCGACCGCGGTGTTATTCTATTGAAGTTCGGCGTTCCGACGCAGATCGAGCGCTTCGATCATAACACCGATGCCAAACCATACGAAAAGTGGTTCTATCAGGATATCCAGGGTGGGGTAGAGTTCTACTTCGTGGATATGATGATGCAGCAGAACTACAAGTTGGTGCATTCAACCATGCTCGGACAGATCAGTCAGCCGAATTGGTTCAATCTGTATGCCCGGGCCTACAGCCCCAATCCAAATCCCGTCAATCAGCAGCCGGGTCTGCCCAGGTAATGTCAAATACGGATCGGCTAACGACGGGCGCACTTCTGGCACTTGGCGCGATCAGCCAACGTCTGCCATGGACAAAGAGGCAGGCTCTTGGTGCTCGCCTTGGAAGGATCATGCGAGGCATCTCGGCAAAGCGAGCCGGGATAACTGCCTCCAATATCGCCATGGCCTATCCGGAGCTGCCGGCAGCACGGCAGCGAGAGATCCTCAATGAATCATACGAGAACCTCGGGATCGTGCTGGCCGAGTTACTGGCGATACCTTCAGTGTCAAGTGGCGAACTTACCGATCATGTCGAGATCCGTGGCTTCGAGCCTATAGTGCACCGTCATCGTAATGGGCTCCCAACCATTCTCCTGACGGCGCACTACGGCAATTGGGAATATGGGGCGATGGCTGCCGGTCTTCAGCTCGGAGCTCCGATCAACATCGTCTATCATCCGCAGTCCAACGCCAGTGCCGACAGGATACTAAGCGGCTACCGTAGCAAATTCGGCAACGTGCTGATCCCAATGGGCAGTGCAGCAAGGACCATGGTCAAGCTCCTCTCCAATGGTGGAACGATCGGCGTTATCGTCGATCAGCACGGTGTTGCCGAGAAGGATCCGTGGATCACGTTCATGGGTCGGCCAACTCCGACCTATGAAGCTCCCGCAGCGCTTGCCTTGCGATTCAACGCGCCCATCTACTTCTCATGCTGCGACCGTCGCGATGATGGTTGCTACGTTGTGGAGTTCTCCGAGGTGCCGATGAATGACCTGGACAATTCCCGGCAAGGAATCGTTGAGCTGACGAAACGTCATGTGCGGATGCTCGAAGATGCCATTCGCCAACGTCCTGGTCAGTGGGCGTGGCAGCATCGACGCTGGCGCAAGGATCCGCCGGAGGGCGTCGTCGTCGAATGAGTACCCCGACTGAACGCATCATCATCGTCCAAACAGCTTTTCTGGGCGACGTTGTCCTTACTCTTCCGCTGTGTGCTGCCATCCGTCGTGTGCGGCCCGGCGCAGAAGTTGTCCTTGTGACTACCCCAGTAGCAGCAGAGTTTGCCAGGGGGCTTGCCGCCGTTGATGAGGTCGTAGCCTTTGACAAACGGGGCATGCACAAGAAGCTTTCGGCCCAGAAGCAGCTTGCCAAATCCCTTTCGCGGGGCACTGGCACCACCGTCCTGGTTCCTCACAAAAGTGTACGCACAGCGTTGTTCGTCCGCTCGATCGGTGCCGAACGAGTCGTCACGTTTGCCGACGCCGTTACGAGGTGGATCGCTACTGATGTCGTTCCGTATCCGTCACATCTTCATGATGCCCAGCGTCATGTGCAGCTGCTGAACTCCCTTGATAATGACGGCGCAAAGCTTCCGGATGTTGCGGACCTGTTGCCGATTGAACTTCGCGAGGACCTGCCCCCGGAGTTTATGCCATGGGATCTGTCCTCCGCTGCACCGCGCGTTGTACTTGCTCCTGCCACCGTGTGGCCCACCAAGCAGTGGCCGGTGACGCGTATGCGTGAACTTGCCGCCCGGTGTCTGCACGAAGGTCTGCAGGTGTGCGTCATCGGTGACGCCAGTGTCAGCGGGGTGATGAACGGACTCGACGGACTGAAGGATCTGACGGGGCGCACAACACTCCGTCAGGCAGCCTCGGTGATCGCTACGGCCGATGCTGTCGTCGCCAACGATAGCGCGCCAGTGCATCTAGCCTCGCTGCAGAATGTCGGCGTTGTGGCTATCTTCGGCCCCACGGTGCCGGAGTTTGGCTTCGGTCCGCTTGGAAGTCGCGCACGCGTTGTTCAGCTGGCCGATCTTGAATGCCGCCCCTGCAGTGCGCATGGCGGCTCTCGCTGTCCGCTCGGCACGCATGCGTGCATGAGTGGCATCAGTGTTGATGCTGTGTTTGAAACTCTACAATCCATTCTTGCTCACGATGTGAATCGCCATGCCAAGTCCCATGAAACGATCATCTGATCGACGAGGGAATTCCTCGTCCTCATCTTCAAAACGAAGCGCCTCTCCGGCACGCAAGCGCAGCGACGCACCTGCACACAAGCGCAGCGATGCGCCCGCACGCAAACGCAGTGATGCGCCCGCACGCAACAAGCGGAGCGACTCTTCCTTGCCTACGGGCAAGCAGCGTCAGGCAAAGCAGAAGCGCAGCGACATTGTCGAACCAACGCAGCCTGTTCGCCTGAATAAGGCTATCGCCGATGCGGGTGTTGCATCACGTCGGCGTGCCGACGAGCTCATCGTCAGCGGATGCGTGCGCATCAACGGCGCCATCGTCGTAGATCTCGGCACGCGTGTCAACATTGACGATATGGTGACCGTTAACGGTGAGCCGATCTCGCGCTCGAAGCACCTGACGTACATCCTGCTGAACAAGCCAAAGGACCTTATCAGCACGTCACGAGATGAAAAGGGGCGTGCCACGGTCTTCGACATCGTGCGTCTGAAGACGCGACTCTTTACCGTAGGGCGTCTCGACCGTAATACCACCGGCGTGCTGGTGATGACCAACGACGGTGATCTTGCGAACAGGCTCATGCATCCACGCTATGGCGTAACACGCGTGTACCGTGCCGCCCTGGATCGCCCCCTACGGGCTGATCACATGCGTCAGATCGCTGGTGGTGTTGACCTTGAAGACGGTCCGACGCAAGCCGTGGATATCATGATCGATCCTGATGACCGTTCCAGCGTTATGCTGGCAATCCGTGAGGGTCGTAACCGTGAGGTCCGCCGAATCTTTGAACATGTGGGATATGAAGTCAAACGCCTCGACCGCAAGGAGTACGCGGGACTGTCGACCCGTGGTCTCAAGCGCGGTGAGTATCGGCACCTGACGCGTGAAGAGGTAGATGAACTGTATCGACTGGTGAACTTGACGCGATGAATCTGCTCAATCCACTAGCCCTTTTCGGACTGGCCGCTGCCGGGATCCCGCTGCTGCTACATCTGCTAAACCTGCGGAAGCTGCGTGTGGTGGACTTCGGCAGTATCCGCTTTCTGCAGCAGCTGCAGCAGAAGCAGGTCCGGCGCTTGAAGCTTCAGCAGATCCTTCTGCTGATCCTGCGCACGCTCATCATCGTCTTTGCTGTGCTGGCTTTGTCACGTCCGACCATTGAGACCAAATTGCCGGTACTCGCCTCATCGGCCCGGGCGAGCGTGATGATTCTTATCGACAATTCAGCCAGTATGGAGGCCTCCGACGGACGAGGTCCGCGGCTTGAACAGGCAAAGAAGGCTGCGCGCCAGATCATTGATGGTCTGCGCAACGGCGATGAAGTAGTCGTGCTACCGATGGTTGGCAGCACAACGACCTCCAGGGTTGACCTGACGCGGACCTTTGATGCTGCCCGGCAGCAGATCGAACGCATTACGGTTTCGGACGGTACTGCCAACATGGCCGATGCTTTGCGTTCGGTGCGCCCCTTGATGGAGAATGCCCTGCACGCCCACCGTGAAGTATATGTGATAAGCGATGCGCAACGATCGCTATCACTGCGACGTCAAAATGACACAGCGCGGGTGCTGGAGAATGATGCGACGGTGTTTCTCGTGCGCATCGGCGAAGGCGATCAAGGGCTTGAGCAGAACATGAGTGTGGACTCCGTAGCGGTGCTCACCAAACTCCTGCAGCCTGACAGGCCAGTGGAGTTTGAGGCGGTGATTCGCAACGGCAGCGCCCGCGATGTATCAGGAGCCCTCGTGTCCTTGTCCTTCGCAGGTGTGCGCGTGGCGCAGAAGGCCATCGACGTTCCGGCCAGCGGAAGTCGCACCGTTACGCTGGCAGCGCTACCCAATAGGCAGGGGGCTTTTGCTGCCGCCATCGAGCTGGAGTCCGATGCCATCGATCGTGACAATATTCGATGGGCCGGCGTGACCATCCCGCGGGGCTCGCGACTGTGCCTCGTTGGTTCGGCCGATCGAGTTCAACTTGTGCGCACCGTACTGTCTCTGCCGGGCGTGAGTGCAACGGTTGGGTCGATCACTTCCTATGAAACCGTCACGTCTGCCTCATCGATACTGTCAGGTGTCGATGTCGTGATCCTCTGCGGCGGCGCTTCATCGGCATCCGATGCGTCGATCCTTCGCCAGTTCGTTGAGTCCGGCGGAGGGGCGATCGTTTTCGCATCACCGCTTGCAGCCACGCTGTTGCCAGCCTGCGGCCTGCAGCCCCTTGAGGAACGGCAGACCACGGCAGATGCCCCGTTTGTGATCACGGCTGTTGAGCGAGAGCATCCACTATACCAAGGAGTGTTCAGAACGTCGGCAGACGAGCGTGCAGGCACCGAGGGAGTCCGCATTATCCGGCAGACGCCGGCAGGCGGCGGGTTTGACGTGGTGCGAACAGGTGCTGGAGCGCTCGTCTCGGAAGCAACCGTTGGACAAGGGCGAGTGATCTACATCGGTGTCACACCTGACCTTTCCTCGGGCTCGTTCCCTGTTAGCGGACTCTTTGCAGCAACACTGGTTCGCAGCACACTCTATGTGGTTGCGCCTCGTGATCAGGGACTCAACGTTGCTCTGGGTGAATCCGTCAGTATCCCACTTCCGGCGCGTCTGGCCTCACGTGAGGCGTTCGTCATCCAGGACCAGAGCGGTGTGAACGCTGTCGTCAAACCCGTGCGACTCAGCACAGCTACGCTGCTGGCCGTGCCGGCGCAGTATGCCGCCGGGGTGACCCTCGTATCGACGACAGACTCATTACCTGTGGTTACGGTCGCTGCCAATGCATCCACGAAGGAAGCGCGTCTGGAGTTCTTCGATGACACTCAGTGGAAGGGAAGCGTCGATCAAATGGTTCTGCGTCCTGACCACGTGGCCGAGATCTCCGCCGGAGCGTCGATCACCAGTGCGATCCGTCAGGCGCGAACTGGATCCGAACTATGGCCACTTGCTACAGTACTTGCTCTGGCATGCGCTCTTGCGGAGATGTTCGTCGCGCGCTATTTCGTGCGGGATGCTGCTCGTGATGCATCGTAACTTTGTTGCCAATGTCCATCACGGTACACCCTGATATCGCCCCCTTACGGGATCGGCTTCGAGAGCTTCGCCTTGAACTGCGTGCGGCGGTCGATGACTGGCATCGTCTTTCCACCGAGGTGCGGCCTCGGCTCCATGCCCTCTACCACTCGCATTTCGGAGAGCTCGAACGCGAACTACAACAGTCTGCCCTAGCTGCAGCCGAAATGTTTCGCCGCGTAGAGTTGCTAAGCATCAAGCATGAGCGTGGTGAGAAGCTAACGCGTGAGATCATAGAGCTGATCAATGAGGTAGTGGACAAGGAGTATGCCCGTTTTACGATGCGTGTGCGCGAAGCATTCGACATGAATCAGCGTCAGCGTGATGATGCTGAACGCGCCCGCCGCGGGACAACGTCGGACCATGAGCTTGTTGCCATGTATCGGACTCTGGTTAAACAGCTACATCCGGACGTGGCCGAAACCGGTGAATCCGATGCCGGTAATGAGGCGGTGTGGCATCAGGTGCAGAATGCCTATGCTAACCGGAATGTTGGACAGTTGAGGTCGCTGCTAACGGTGCTGGGCGTCAATGAAGCGCTCACGAGAGAGGCAGATAATTGGAGCATTGACCGCTGGCGCGAAGAGGTTGATACCCTTGAACGTCGTCTCGGACTTGAGCAGCGCAAACTCCGGCGACTTCGTGCCGAAGAACCCTTCACAATGGAGCGGGAACTTGAGGATGAGGCTTGGAGAGCGCGCCATCGTGATGAGCTGGTGCGCGCTATCGCACGGAAACAGAATGAACTTCGGGATTCTGAAAAACGCTATGCCGATCTGACAGGGGGCTTGCTGCCGTCGGGAGAGAATCCGAACAAGACGAAACAGGAGCGAACCTTTGAAGAGGATTTCATGACGAATACCTACTTTGGACAGCGCTGATGTATTCTATCGAACAACGCGATGAGCAGCTGGTCAACACGACAGCGGCTATCACCTACGAACTTGGCTTTGACCGTGCACCGCAGCACCTGGTTACGGTGCGTATGCGCATTGACAACGTCTCGACATCCGAGCTGACGCTGGTCATGCCATCGTGGTCGCCAGGGAGCTATAAGATCCGCGACTATGCCGGATGGCAGGGTAACGTCCGGTGCTACGCTGTTGACGGTGGCGGACGCCGAGGGTGTTCATTCAGCTGGCGCGATAAGGCATCGCTTGTGGTCGAGACCTCGGGGGCGAGCACTATCGAGGTTGAGTACCTGGTCTATGCCCACGAGCGTACCGTTCGGACAAGTCACGTGAATCGCTTCCATGCATTCCTGATGCTCACCTCGATCTGCATGTACGTGGAAGGACGCATGGACGAAGTGCATCACGTCATCCTAACGCATGATCAGGCCTCATGGCCATCAACATCGACAGCGTTGTCTCCGGTCAAGGCGTCCACGCCTGAACGTATGATCCTCGGAGCTCTCAACTACGACATCCTGGCCGATTCGCCGATCGAGATTGGCGACCACCGCATTCGGAGGTTCACTGCCGCCGGTGCCGTACACGAGGTAGTACTTGCGACGAACTACGAGGTTGACATCGAGTGGCTTACCGAACGCGTGCGTCGCATCGTTGATGTTGAGACGTCGCTCTTTGGTGGGAAAGCCCCTTACGATCGTTACGTCTTCATCATTCAGGCGTACCCCGGGGCAGGGGGCGGCTTGGAGCATGCCCGCTCGAGTGTGAATGCCGTGGACCCATCGGCATTGATCGACAAGTCGAAGTCCATTGGATTGCTCTCGTTGTTATGTCACGAGTACTTCCACCTCTGGAACGTCAAGCGCATACGCCCTGTCGAGCTGGGTCCATTCGATTATACACGGGAAACCTACACGCCCATGCTCTGGCTGGCCGAGGGTCTGACGTCCTACTACGACAACCTGCTGGCCTACCGGTGTGGCTTTACGACTCAGAAGGAGTACATCGAAGCGATCTCTCGTGATGAAATCGCCAAGCTTGAGGACGTCAAGGGGCGCTATGCTATGTCCACCCGCGACAGCTCCTACCTGGCATGGCTGAAGCTCTACCTGCAAAGTCCCGATGGAGCGAACCGGTTCCCATCCTACTACCTTAAGGGTGGCATCATCATGATGCTGCTCGACGTGTACATCATTGACCACACGGATGGCAAGTATTCGCTTGATGATGCCATGAGGGGAATGTGGGCACGGTACGTAGATGAGCCCGGCCGTGGTATGACCGAGAGCGAGTGTATTGCCATCATTGAGCAGACAACCAAGGTGCAAGTTCGCGAGCGGCTTATGTCCTGGCTCAGCGGAACGGATGACCTGCCATACAATGAAATTCTTGAGGCTGTCGGTTACAGTGTGAAGAGCTCGGCCAAACGCAGCGAGGCCGGCACCTTTGGGGAGAAGATCCCTGCGGCTGCTGTTCCATCAACGCCATATCTCGGCTGGACCCTTTCCGATGCTGGCGGGAAGATCCTCGTGCGCAGTGTCGAAGACGGATCGCCGGCCCAGCAGGCAGGAATCGGTATTGATGATGAGATCGTCGCCATTGACGGAATTCGAATTCTGACCCCAGCCCAGGCCGATTTCATTCTTGGTCAGAGGATCGGCAGGCCCGCCGCGCTGGTTGGTCACTGTGATGGACGGGTGTACTCGACCTCGATCAGTCCTGTAGAGCGCATGATGCCGGCCCTGGTTGAAATAGAGAGCCCTTCAGAGCGTCAGCTCCTAATGCGCAACCGCTGGTTGCTGCGAACCCTGTGACACGCCGTCATACCATATCGATCCTTTCCTTCCTCGTAGCACTTGTCGGGTTCTCCGGCTGTGCGTGGTACGATAATCGCATCACGTACTTCAACACCTACTACAACATGCAACGCATTCGTGGTGAGGTGATCGACGAGTTTGATTATCACGAGGAGCTCAAGCGGAACCGTCCCCGCGTACTCATCCCCGGGATGGACAGCCTGAAGCTGACGTCGGGTCCACCAAAGAATTCCATCTACAACTTCCTTCGTGCCTTGCAGATCGACCGCACCAAACTTCAGCCCGTTGCGCAGAAGGTGGACTCGTTACTGATGAAGGGATCTAAGGTCGTTGCCTTCCACCCGAAGTCCGAGTACATCGAGGGGGCTCTGTTCTTGATGGCCGAGGCATATTTCTTCCGATCCGAGTGGGTTCCATCGCAGCAGAAGTGCCTTGAGCTTATTGAGCGCTTCACCGAAGGGGAGTACTCGCCTGATGCCCACATTCTTCTGGCAAAGGTGTACCTGATGCAGCGCAAAGTGTCGCAGGGTACGCAGATGCTCTCGAAGGCCATAGATGTGGCTTGGTATCGGGACCGCTATGATGTTGCCAGCGAGGCGTATCGCATTCAAGCAGAGATGGCAATCGAAGATGGTGACATCGAGAAGGCCATCCTGCCATACAAGCAAGCGCTTGTCATGTGCGATGATGAGCTGCAGCGTTCCAAGTGGCAGATCGAAATCGCCTCGATCTACTATCGCATCGGCCAGTACGATCGGGCAGAGTCGGCCTTTCGCACGGTGTTCGACGAAGAGCCCGATGCTCTTGGACAGTTCGAGTCGCTGCTCTACATCGCCTCGTGCCGTGCGCGACAAGGTCACTTCGATGAAGCAAGCGACCTCTACGCAGAGCTCGAGTCGCGTAAGGCCTTTGAGGAATGGGCGTCCTTCATCCAGGCTGAACGTCTGGCATTGGACCGACTCCGTCAGGAAAACAACAAGGACAAAACCCTGCTGGCCCGTGAGCGCTTTGTCGATACATCCTTCGTCGGCAGACCCGAGCTGATGGCGCAGTCCTTTCAGAAGGGAATGTCGCTCTACAAAGCCGGAGATTATCCTGAAGCCATCAAGTATTTCGCAAAATCCAAGGTGATCCGCACGCCTGTCTATGACGTTGCCAGCAAGTACTATTCGGCACTGCGCACCTGGGACGAATCAAAGCGAAGGGTGTTCCTGCTCGAGCAGCACCTGACGATCGACACATCCCGTCGTGATTCGATCAACCGACTGATGGCTACCGAACTCTACGCGATTGGCCGCGTGCATGAGCAGCTTGACGTGCAGGACAGTGCTTTGCAGTACTACCAGTCTGCCTGGAAGGTCAGTGATCCTGCGTCAGAAGATGCCGGACGCTATCTCTTCGCGCAAGCACGACTCTTGCGCACCAAGGACCCGGATGCCTCAGATTCACTGTTCGAGCTGGTCTCGCTCAAGTGGCCAAGAAGCCCCTTTGCCAAGGAAGCATCGGCCAGTCTGGGGTACACAGCTGATGCCAGTATCGACGATGCCGGCGAGCTGTACGCCTCTGGTACCAAGTTCAGGCTGATCAAAGATTACACCTTCGCCTCTCGGCAATACAACGCCGTCGTGACAAAGTTTCCAGCAAGTGAGATGGCCCCCAAAGCGCTCTATGCATTAGGCTGGATGTTTGAGCGAGATGTGCATCGCAATGACAGCGCCCTGTTTTACTACGGACAGCTGATCGAAAAGTATCCCCGTTCGGAGTACGCGCGCGAGGTGCGCGCCAGTGTGGAGTTTGCTCTAGCCAAACTCAACGGTGTGGAAGTCTCGGACTCGACGCTGCTGCAGGACATCGATAATAACCTCCTGAAGAGGGCAACGGAGAACGATAAAGGCGTCATGCAGCAGCTGATGGACCGCAATCGGGACGCTCTGCAGGTAGTCGGGCCGAATTCCACGCTACCGCAGATCCCCGGCCTGACCAACGGCGGTACCATCAACAGCATGCTTCAGGAGCAGCTCCGAGATGCGCAGGGGAATGTTCTCGGACGGAAAGACTCTACTGCCACGATCCCTCCTCCGCTGCCCAAACCTTAGGCAGGGGGCTTGCTTGCCCGTCTGTAGACGCAGCGAGATCAGCAGATGATCTGCGTTCGTAGGGCGATCTCTTCCAGGATGTTCGAGACCCGCAGGCAGCTGCCAACGTCTCCATCAAACACAATGGCCTTGCCGCTGTGATGCACCTCGAGCGTCAGGTCCTCGGCCCGTGCCGCCGAACAGGAAGTTGCCTTGATGATCTGCTCGATCACTTCGTCGAATGTGTGAAACTCATCGTTGTAGAGCACAACGCGAGCTGCCAGTTCGACCTCGGTCGATTCAAAGAGGTCGGCATGCTGTCCCGGCAACGGGAACTCAGGAAAAAGCGTGTTTTTGACGTTCATAAGGTACGGCGCGAAATTACGAAATGACCTATCTTTGCCCCCTGAACTCCTGTCTATTCACGCCTATCGAGGACCGTTACCATGACCACGGCAGAATTCCTCCAAAAGCTCGACGAGATCATTTCCGAGCGTCACATGCTGCAACACCCGTTCTATCTCATGTGGAACGAGGGGGCTCTTACCGTTGACATGCTCCGTGAGTATGCCAAGGAGTACTACCATCAAGTGCACCTTTTCCCGACGTACGTCAGTGCCACGCATGCTAATTGCGATGACATGGATGTACGCCAAATGCTGCTCGAGAATCTGATCGAAGAAGAGCACGGTCCGGATAACCACCCGGAACTGTGGCTGCGCTTCGGCGGAGCCCTCGGTGTAAGCCGCGAAGAAATGAAGGAGCGCCGCTACCTGCCTCATACGCGTGAGTCTGTCCGCATCCTCAAGGAGCTTGCAGGACGTAAGAACGCCTATGAAGGTCTTGCCGCCCTGTATGCCTACGAGTCGCAGATTCCTGAGATCTCCACAACAAAGATCGAAGGTCTGAAGAAGTGGTATAACCTCGACACGAAGGATGCTCTTGAGTTCTTCGCTGTGCACGAGCACGCTGACGAGATCCACCGCACGGTAACGCGCGAAGCTCTCGTGCGCATGTGTGAGACGGATGAGCAGAAGCAGGCCGCCCTCGATGCTGCGCGTGAAGCAGCCGATGCGTTCAACTTGCTGCTCGACGGAGTCTACAACACCTGGTGTGCGGAAAAGGCAGCCCTGAACTGAGACCTCAAGCGCGATGTGCCGCTTCATTGCCTACATAGGCCCGTCGATCCTGGCCGATGATCTGCTCTACAAGCCGAAGTTTTCGCTTGTAACGGCGCAGACCATGAACGCTGGTGAAATGTCCGTATCCGTCAATGGTGACGGGTTTGGTATTGGGTTCTATGCGCCCGAGCTCGACAATGAGCCCTGCGTGTTCCGGAGTATTAAACCGGCATGGAGCGACAACAACCTGAAGAACCTTGCCAAGAAGATCCATTCGCCGTGCATGTTCGCTCATGTACGCGCGGCTTCGCCGGGTCTGGCCGTGGAGGAGCTCAACTCTCATCCATTTGCCTGCGGCAAGCTCATGTTCATGCACAACGGTGTGGTAGGGGGCTTCAAGTCGATCCGTCGTAAGCTTCTCCGGATGCTCAATGACACCTCGTATGATGCGATCCAAGGCAGTACCGACTCGGAACACCTCTTTGGTTTGCTGCTCAACCACATTGTTGATCCCTATGGTCATGTTACCTGCCAGGAGCTGGTACAGGCCATGTACGGAATGTTTGCCGACCTTAACACCCTGCTGATGGATTCGGACGTGCGTCAGCACTCGTATCTGAACCTTGCGGTGACCAACGGCACGTGCCTGATCACCGTTCGCTACACCACGAACCCGAATGTTCAGCCAGCATCGCTGTATTACATGCACGGGCGCGAGTATCGGTGTGTGGGTGATAGCTGCTCCATGGAACAGGCCTACGGTAAGCCAAGCGCCATTGTGGTCGCTTCTGAACCGTTCACAGCCCGTCGAGCTGATTGGATGAAGGTGGAGCGCAATGCGATGATGGTGGTTGATGAGACCATGTCTATCAGCTTCCATCATGTTGAAATGGACGTCGAAAAACTTGATTTTGAGACCATAGCCCCGGAAATCGGATGAACTACGCTGCCCTGATACCGCTGTTTCCCCTCGTGGGATTTGTGATCGTTGCTTTGTTTGGGCGACGTATCAATAACGAGAAGCTCGTTGGCACGATTGCCAGCGGTGCCATCCTGGCCAGCTTCATCACGGCAGTATCCGTGTTTATGGGTCTGTCAGCCCGTGCACCAAAGGAGCGGTCCTTCGTTCATGAGGTGTACACATGGATCGCAACCGGTGATTTCAAGGTCAGCGTCGCGTACCAGTTCGATCAGCTCTCGATCCTTTTCACGCTCATTATCACTGGTATCGGGTTCTTGATTCACGTGTACTCCATTGGGTACATGCATGGCGACAAGAGCTTCCCACGCTTCTTTGCCTACTTGAACCTGTTCGTGTTCATGATGTTGAATCTGGTGCTTGCCAACAACCTGCTGCTGACCTTCCTCGGTTGGGAAGGGGTTGGTCTGGCATCGTACCTGCTTATCGGCTTCTGGTACGATCGCAAGTTTGAAGGCACAAACATCACATGGACGGGTGACGCGGCCATGAAGGCGTTCGTCGTCAATCGTATTGGTGACTTCGGTGTGCTGCTGGCAATGTTCCTGCTGTTCCTCAACCTCGGCAGTCTTGAATATTCAGTCATCAACGAGCGGGCGCAGGCTGATCTTGTACCATCGACGGTTACGCTGATCACGCTGCTGCTGTTCCTTGGCTGCACGGGTAAGAGCGCTCAGATTCCACTTGGTGTGTGGCTCCCAGACGCCATGGCGGGTCCGACACCGGTGTCGGCGCTCATTCACGCTGCTACGATGGTCACGTCGGGAATCTTCCTCATCGCTCGTACAAATGTTCTCTTTGCCATGTCACCGACAACGATGGCGGTTGTGGCCGGTGTTGGTATCACGACGGCCTTATTCGCCGGCCTCGTAGGCCTGGTGCAGAACGATATCAAAAAGGTTCTGGCGTACTCAACTGTTTCTCAGCTTGGATTCATGTTCGTGGCGCTCGGCGTCGGCGCTTTCACCGCCGGTGTGTTTCACGTAATGACGCACGCGTTCTTCAAGGCTCTGCTGTTCCTTGGTTCTGGCTCGGTCATACACGGTATGCACGAGGAGCAGGATATCCGCAAGATGGGCGGACTGAAGAAGTACATGCCGATAACCTACAAGACCTTCCTGATCGGCACGCTGGCCATTGCCGGCATTCCCTTTTTCTCGGGCTTCTTCTCGAAGGATGAGATTCTGTGGTACGCCTGGCTGAATGGCAGTCCTGTACTCTGGGGCGTTGGTGCACTCGCTGCGCTGACAACGGCCTTTTACATGTGGCGTCTAACGACGCTGACCTTTAGCGGCGAAGAGCGCTTCGATCACCACCACGTCCACCCGCACGAGTCACCAGCGACGATGACGATTCCTTTGATCGTTCTTGCCGTACTCTCTGCTCTCGGCGGAGTACTCGGCGTACCGCACGTTCTTGAACATGCTCTGCACATCCCAAATCTGCTTGAGGGTTGGCTTGAGCCGGTCTTCAGTAAGGGGCAAGCACTGCTTCCACACCATGCCGGCGACCATGCTTCGTTGGAAATGACGCTAATGGCTGTCTCATCGGTGATCGCCATCATCGGTATTCTCGCAGCACGTTCAGTGTATAGCAAGGGAATGGATACGGCAAACGCTATCGCCGAAAAGCTATCCGGAGGATACAAGCTTCTGCTGAACAAGTACTTCGTTGATGAGGCCTATCACATGCTTATTGCCGGACCCATCATGGCAGCATCACGCGATTTTCTCTGGAAGATCGTCGATGTGATCGCCATTGACGGATTGGTGAATGGCTCGGCACGCTCCATGGGCGCTCTTGCCGGTGCGATGAGAAAGCTCCAGAGCGGTGTGGCACAGAACTATGCCCTGATCATGATGGTTGGGATCGTGGTGCTGATCGGCATGGTTCTCATGCCGTGGTAGGCCGTCCGGTAAGCCCCCTTCCGTCAGGACGGCTTCCACGCCATGTGTTACACGGTTTCGATCTTTTCCCAGACGCACATCATTGAGACAGATCTTGGCCTGGTCTTTGATGATGTATCGGGGTTCATCCCGTACTTCCATGTTTCGGGATTCTCGCATCCAGAGCTTCCAGTTGCTACGGCGCAGGAGTCGCTGCAGATGATGCAATGGGGCCTTGTGCCACGCTGGACAAGAAACCTTGAGCAGGCGCAGGAGATGCGGTCTAGAACGCTGAATGCACGAATGGAAACGGTCTATGAGAAACCCTCGTACCGGGACGCCATCAAACGTCGACGCGGGCTCCTTCCGGTCAACGGATTCGTGGAATGGCGTCACGAAGGCAAGGTGAAAGCCCCGTACTTCGTCCGAATGCGGCAGAGGGAGATCTTTACCCTCGGTTGCATCTGGGAAGAATGGACCGAGCCAGAAACGGGTGAATGCCGCATGACATTTTCAATCCTGACAACTGAAGCAAATCTTCTGATGTCGTATGTTCACAATTCTGCTGAGCGGATGCCGGTGGTAATCCCTCACAGGGACCGGCAGCAGTGGCTGTTTGCAGAGGACAGGGAAGAAGTTCAGCCGCTGATGCGTCCTCTGGAAGAAGGTCTACTGGAAGCATTTCCCGTCACCCGAGAGGTCTCAAAGATCCGTGTGAACACGTCCGAGCCGATGCTGCTTGATCCGGTGGGAGAGATTATCGTCCAATGATGGCGCTGTTACTCGTCTTTCTTGCGATTTCGGTTCCTGGCATCGAGGAGGTGAATCTCGCGCAGCTGCAGACTCGTATTCATCGCGGTGGAGATACAACGTACGTCGTCAACTTTTGGGCAACGTGGTGCCGACCATGCGTCGAAGAGCTGCCGGCCTTTGAGGCACTAGCTCGCAAGTATGCCGAGCAGCCGGTGCGAGTTCTACTGGTGAGTCTCGACTCGCCGGCTGAACGAGAATCGAAGGTTGAGGCGTTCATTCGTCGGAAGGGGTATCAGCATTGCCGTGTGGTGCTTTTGAATGAACCGAAACCGCACGTTTGGATCGACCGTGTCGATCCCTCGTGGAGCGGCTCAATACCGGCGACCCTGTTTATTCGGGGTGAACGCCGTCTGTTTGGTGAGTTTCAATTCAATGAAGAGTTGCTGGATTCTACATTTCGAACGTTTCGAGAAGGACGCCAATGAATTTTCTGATGTGCTGGTTTTCGGTGATGGTTGCCCTGCTAACTCTGCCGCCGACTACCGGTGCCATTGCGCCGGATGGCGGAGTGAATGTCGGGGATCGTGCCCCGGAGTTTTCTCTCCTCAATGTTGACGGTAAAACTGTTGCTCTCGCCGACTATGCCACCGCGAACGGGGCGATCATTGTCTTCACCTGTAACCACTGCCCGTATTCAGTGAAGTATGAAGACCGGATCATCGAACTCCATAAGGAGTTTGCTCCGAAGGGTTATCCGGTGATTGCCATCAATCCGAACGATCCTGAAACGGTTCCCGAAGATTCGTATGAGAACATGAAGGTTCGGGCCGACGAAAAGAAGTTCACCTTTGCGTATCTGGTTGACCAGACACAGCAGATCGCTCTTGCCTACGGTGCTCGACGCACCCCACACGTGTTTGTGGTTTCCAACACGCAGGATGGTGCCAAGGTAATGTACATTGGTGCGATCGACGATAATCCCTCAGACCCGACAGCCGTTGAGACATTTTTTGTTCGCGATGCTGTCAATGCCCTGCTTGCCGGAAACGTTCCGGGTAAGCCCCTTACCAAAGCCATTGGCTGCTCTATCAAGTGGAAGAAGAAATAGATGTACGATCGTAATCGAAAAGGTCCGCGTGGCGGACGCAGCTCTGGTCCGCAGGACCCTGAGCGTCAGCCTCTAACAAATGAATCGGCATTCGGACGTGTTGGACGCAGTGGCGGTGCACGCCGGGACCATGATGATCGCGGTCCTCAGCGCAAGCCGCAGTATGATGATGAACGTCAGCCGCTGACGAGTGAGAATCCGTACACATCGCGCGGACGTCAGGGTCGACCCCCGGCAGGGGGCTCCCCCGGCGGACGCCGTGGTGGACGACCCGGCGGAGGCCGTCCGGATGACCGTCGCAGTGGAGGCCGTCCGGATGGACGACCAGGTGGAGGCCGTCCCGATGATCGCCGCAGTGGGGGCCGTCCCGATGGACGTCCAGGAGGGGGCCGTCCGGATGAACGCCGTAGTGGGGGGCGTCCGGATGATCGCCGCAGTGGAGGCCGTCCGGATGATCGCCGCAGTGGAGGCCGTCCGGATGAGCGTCGCAGTGGTGGACGTCCGGGAGGAGGTCGTCCGGACGGGCGTTCTGCTGGACGTGGTCCACGACCCGAACGTCGCGATGGAATGGGGCCGCAGAGACCATATGGTGGACAGCGTCCGCAACGCCGTGATGATGGAGATGGAGAGCGTCGCAGGCCATTCCCAGGCGACGAGCGTCAGCCCCTTACCAATGAATCGCCATCCTTGCGCGGTAGCGGCCGGGGAGGACAATCCCGCGCAGGACAATCCCGCGGTAAGGGAGGCCCACCATCACGAGGTCGTGGTGGTCGTAAGCCCGCAGGTGGTGGATTCGGAACGCCACCCTCGCGGCGCAAAGATCAGGATGCCGGCAGGTCAAAGGCCTATGTGTCGGATGCCTATATCTACCGTGAGAACCTTGATGAGAACAAGCCGAAAGAACGAAAGATGCGCAGTCGGCGAAACAAACCGGCTGCTGGGGATGTCCAAGGCGAGTAGAATTGGTAGTTCGCTGCGGGGTACACACCGTGGCGCATCGTATGTTGAACGATGCTGAAACCCCTAACGAAGGAGATGATCATGAAGTGGTTCACTGCACTCGCATTGTTGCTGATCTTCAGCGCTGTGGTTTCCCAAACGGCGTTGGCTCAGGATGATGATGTGGATACGGTTGGGCGTTCTGAGGATGTTATCGACAAGATGCTTGACGATTTCGACCTCGAGGACACTGTGAAGGCCGTTGAACGTCGACGGCTGCCACGTCTTGCATCGATGCGTCGACCACGTATCACCGGCCAGTATGGAATGGCGGAATTTAGCCGTATGGGGCTGTCGGACATGACCCATGGAATGACGATGTTTGGGGGCTCGATCGGCATGGAGCAGTACCGCAGAATGCTTCTTGATGGCGATATCATTCGAATCAAGAATGATGGCATCTTCTTTTTCAGGGGGCAAACAGGCTCGATGCCGACGAAGGATTCTTCCTTTGACGGTGTCCCTCTGGCAGCCCACACGTCAATCGATGCCCTCGTCTTTGGTACGATCGATGAGAGCGGTTACGGCTACGCGCTCGGCGAGAATTCCTCGCTACGGTTCTTAGTCTGTGATAACTCGACCTGGACGTCCGTTACGCCGAGGACCTATGCAGAAATGGATACGGCCGGCCGGCAGAAGATTCAGGACTTTACTGGGTCTCTCCGGTTTGGATCGACGATGGCCCCAACGATCGAGTGGAAGATGGGGTCGGCTCTTTGTCTCCGGGCTAGTTACTCATGGACGCAGGTTCTGCCGCGCCACATGTTCTGGTACTGGGCCGGCAGCGAGATCATCGAAGGAATAGCCGATGGAATTGCGGGCGCAATGATCAAATCTTTTGGGAGATCGTCAACAGCATCGCTCCCGATCATGAACTTCATCCTTCGCAATGCAGTCGCCTACGGTTTCAAGGAGATCCGCCGTGAGAAGATGAACTGGCCATTTGACACGGTTGCTCCTCTTAATATCACATCGTGGAATGTCGGCCTTAGTGTGACGTTCTAACGATACCTACAATTCGATCTCAGACCTGACAAGATCTTCTAAGGTCTCACGACGTCGGATCAGGTGTGGCACGCCATCTTTGATGAGGACCTCTGCGGGACGAAGCCGACTGTTATAGTTGCTGGCCATGCTGAAGCCATAGGCACCGGCATTGGCAAAGGCCAGGATGTCACCTTCACGTATCTCAGCAATCTTCCTGTCCCAGGCGAAGGTGTCTGTTTCGCAGATGTACCCCACCACTGAATACACTCGCTGAACTCCATTCGGGTTTGAGAGGTTCGTAATGTGGTGATATGCATTGTAGAGCATGGGGCGGATCAAATGGTTGAATCCGGAATCAACGCCGGCAAACACCGTTGATGTGGTCTGTTTGACGACGTTGACGCGTGTAAGGAAGGTGCCAGCTTCGCTGACGAGGAATTTTCCCGGCTCAAGCCAGAGCTCCACCGGATGCTGGCGTCCCTCATTGAAAAGCGCGAGACGAGAGCAGAGTTTCGCGCCAAGCTCGCTGATATCCGTGGCAATGTCGTCCGGCTTGTACGGTACTTTGAAGCCACTGCCAAAGTCAAGGAATGTGATATCAGGGAAAGACTCTGCGATCTCGAACAGTAGCTCTGCCCCTTGCAAGAAGACATCTGCATTCAGGATGTCACTTCCGGTGTGCATGTGCAGTCCATTGATGCGCATGTTGTGTGAGCTAACTATGCGCTGGACGTGGCGGATCTGGTGGATGGAGATGCCGAACTTCGAATCAATGTGCCCTGTGCTGATGCGGTCATTACCACCGGCCATGATGTGCGGATTGATCCGTATGCAAACCGGTATCGAATTGCCATAGGTAGTCCCAAACCGTTCAAGAACGCTGATGGTGTCTATGTTCACTTGAACGCCGCGTTCAGCAACGGTGCAAAGCTCCTCGAACGAGATCATGCTCGGGGTGAAAAGAATCCTCTCCGGCACAAACCCGGCCCGCAGACCCAGTTCTACCTCCTGGAGTGACACGGCATCAAGGCCAGTGCCAAGCTCGTTCATAAGACGCAGAATAGCGCCATTGGTCAGGGCCTTGCACGCATACATTACGCGAACAGGCGCACCAGAGAACGCCGAAGTAAGGCGGGCAAGCTGCTGCTCAATGCCATCAGCGCGATAGACGTATGTCGGAGTGCCGGCAAGCTCAAGGATCTGTTCTACCGGCAAGGGGCTGCTGGCTGCAGAACTAGTCATTACCTGTTGCTGACCCACCGGAGCGAAGACGCATGATGGCCAGCGGTATAATCACGCAGTATCCGATGACGAGGATGACCGGTGCCACGCTCACCGACAGGGGGTTGTCCCACTGCTCCATGCCCATGGACAAGAGCACGAACCCAGCGACGATCACGGCCACTCCGACACCCAGCATCCTGTAGTTATCTTTCGTCCAAGGGCTCGACCACTTAGAGGATCCTTTGGAAGAAGTAGTCGGGCGTTTATTCGGAGCTGCCATAACAACGGTTGGAGTCGTAGTAAAAAAGTCCTGCCCTTTAGTCTGCAATGACGTGAGGGCAGGACGAATCTACAAAGAATCGATTGACCTTTGGCGCGCCGCTCAGGCTATACTCGTGAGGCGAGGAACATCGTCAGACTTTCATGCGGAGCAAGATGAAACTTCTTCCGCATGCGCTCGCGATGCTTCTCTACACTCCGCACGGAGCATGAGAAGAGTGAAGCGATCTCTTTCGACGGCATCGGTAGGCGCAGGAAAGCTGACATCCGCAATTCTGTCGGCGTAAGTGAGGGGAAGTCCTGCGCAAGTCGGCGAAGATACCCGTCATGCATCGAGTCCATGATGTGCTCAACATGGGCCATGCCATCGGCCTCTAGAACCTCTCCAACCTCTCGCTGCAGGCGCTTGGCGGTGACGCGATGCTCGGGAGGCAGGGCAGGCTCCATCTTCGCTAAGTCTTCGGCTATGTGCTTGAGCACGCCGGTGTATCGCATCTCTCGGAGCATGGATGAGCGTGACGTCTGCTGATCGACGGGAAGCACCGGAACTGGTTCGAACGGTGCGTTCGGTATAGTACGCATCTGAGTAGTCCTTTCGATATGTGTTGAGTGGTGGTGATTAACAGTTGGTGACGAATCCCGGGGCTAGCTTCCGGTACCATCATTTCTGCATCGCACATCGTCATGAATTCGTACGCAGTTCATGATCGATGTAACACCAGCAATATCGCAGACCACGTAGGGGCATTCACATGACGCACGTCAGACGCGGGAATGATTGTTATCAGTCCTAAACATGACAAACATCAGTATCACTACGGGTAAATGTCGGACTGAACGCAACCGTTAGTTGTGGATGTTGGCCACATGCATCAATGCACGAACATTGAGAAGCTTTATCGTACGTCCATTTGTCGCGATCAGGTTGTCTGCCTTGAACTCCGACAACGTGCGTATCACGCTCTCGGGCGCGGTGCCGACAATAGCGGCGATCTCCTCACGCGTAAGGGGGCTGCGCAGTGTCAATCCATCGTTGTCAACTCCGAAGGCCTCTTTGATGATCAGCAGTGCTTCGGCTACACGTTCGCGGATGGATTTTTGGGTCAGCTCTACCATGCGCCGGCGTGACAGACGAACCTCGGATGACAACTTCTGCATCACATGCAATGACATCGACGGGTTCTGTCGGATGTTGCGGAAGAAGATCTCCGAAGGGATCATGCAGATCGAAGAATCCTGGACGGCGATGCAGCTGGCATGATACTTCTCAGCTGAAAGCAGAGAGCTGTACCCGACGATGTCGCCAGAGCCGGCAAAACTTATGATATGCTCCCGGTCATCAGGCCCGGTTATCGTCAGCTTAACGTGGCCCTTGTGAATGCAGTAAATGCCTCGTGGATACTGCCCCTCAGCGAACACAAACGAACCACGTGAGTAGAGCTGGCTGTGCTTCAATTGAGCGACTTCTGCAACCTGGCCTGGCGCGAGCTCCATGAGGCAGGTCGAAAGACGCGACCCACATGTATCGCATTCGGGTTGTTTGAACATAGCGATCTGTTCCTAAGAAAGTATGTCAGCATGAGTTCACGTGCGAGAACAAACATATCTTCACGAGCAGCACAGCCTGGCTCGTAGAACCTATGAAGTCGCAGTAATTGCGCGTGCAGATCGCAATTATGTCGCATCGGCAAGGTATGTGGTGCCGACCGCGATCAACAATTCACAGTATTCTCAGCGATGTCACTTCGTGGCAGTATATGCCGGCAACAAAAAAAAAGAATTTACTATTTAAATGGTTACATAGTCAGTAAAGCAAACACCCGGTTTTCCACTACGACTAAAAGTAGCCCTGGCGCAAGGCAGCTGATTTGTATCTGCATAGCGTCAGAGGGCTCAACCGACTCGTGAATGCACCGACCTTGCGCTGTAAAGATTGCAGTGCGACCTAGCGGCCGTGCATCAAGACGAGAGATTGAGATGGTTCCGGTTGTTGTAGAATAGTGTACGGCAACGTTCTCGGAGACCTGTCTCTCTCGTACTGATGTCGTTGAAAACTCGACACTCTTTGATGTTGTCTTTCCAGAGGTTGACACGACAACGACGCGGCCTGCGCCATTCGCGTTCGGATCTTTGCGGCGAATCGCAAGGTCGTCGCCGATCCGAGTGGATACGAGGTTGGCCGCGCTGTCCAGATATAGCATGGCAATCTCCGAGCATGCACCAGCGATGCTTGTGATCGAGCCCCGTGCAGTTGCTGAATCACCGGCATACGCCAGGTACACGTCAACAGAATCGTCACATTGACGACGTACGTCAAGTGCAGTCAAGGAGCCATAGATTCTTCCAAGCTGATACCCATCGAGCGATCCATACGTCCAGCAGGCGAACTTCTTGCCCGACTCCGAATGAACGGTAAATGCCCCTTGAGGAAGTGTAGCGCGGATAGAACAATACGGTGTGCCAGGAATGGGCGTCCTCTTTGCCAGAGTTGCGATGGGAGTGCCATTGAGACGCAGGGAGGTTGCATCCTCATTGCGAGTCACGACCGAGACAGCATTGAACATGTCAGGGTATGTCGTGAAGTGTGCCGTCGATACCCATCGATCACTACTTGGGATGGTCATGAGAAGGGGCATGCCAGCATCCGTTGACGGGTCGTCTTCTGGACGAGTGGTCTGTGAAGTGATGTGTCCATATGACTTGCCGTACTGGGCACATAGCGCTGGAGTAGAAGTCCTCCATACAGTTGCGTGCTCCATGCGTGTGTCCATCCATGAAGCACCCTTGCGCAGCATCGCAACTTGAATCGGCACTCCTGCTGAGTCGATACGCTGGATGACGGTAGAATCGCTCAATGCAATGAAACGGATCACATCACCACGGTCATCACCGATGCCCTGATCACGCAGGTCCAGTCCACGCTCGCGTGTCGGTGTGTACGATATCGGCAGTGTGACAAACTCCGTTCCAGCCATCGATGTTGGGAACATAGCGTCATGAAGATTACCGCGACATCGGTTTGCTGGTCGTGCATACGGACCCGTCAT
Source organism: uncultured Melioribacter sp. (assembly GCA_964393485.1). Classification (GTDB taxonomy): domain Bacteria; phylum Bacteroidota; class Ignavibacteria; order Kapaibacteriales; family Kapaibacteriaceae; genus UBA10438. The sequence goes on from CAYMTW010000012.1 coordinate 49,811, forward strand.
TGGAAGTCCGTCGGGATAGGCTAACACTCCAGCCTTTGCGTGACCAGAGATCACGCCGATCGGACGATCGGCTGATATCAATAATCCTGTAGGGTCCGAGTCAGCGCTGCGAAGGGAGGTAGTGTCGATGCGCTCGCCAACAAGCCACCATTGGCCTGCATTCAGGCTTGAGTCAATTGTGCCGTCGGGCGTCTCTACCGTCACACGAGTGCTATCGTGTGCAGCGATGATCAGTCTCTTTGCGGAAGAGTATCTCATTGATGCACTGTCGAGACCATGGCGATCACTCCACCAGGCAAAGGCCCGATACTCTCTGCCCCATGCCCCAACTGGCAGGTGCAGTGACTGTTCGCCGTTGCCATTCATTGCCTGATGCGACCAAACGGAAACGGGGCGGTCACTGCGAATGTCAACAACAGTGCTGAATGGGAGCTTTACTTCGACCGTGTATCCCGGATCGATCGATATTGTGCGACCATCCACTGTGATGTTCGCTCCATTCGAAGCATGGACAAGAACTCGGTAGGCGCTGTCGGGAAGGGGCTCGCCCGGCGCTCTGTCCGGGTGGATGAATCCCACGAGGAAGTGAGTCCCAGTGGTGAGTTCAGGTGTTCCGTTTTCAGCAGCTCCGAGCCTGATGCAGAGCGCAGAGATGAGGATGACAGTTAGGGCGCAGATGTTTCGTGTCATAGGAAATGAAGTTACCGATAATCGGTAGTTTGCGGAGAATGTTTGCCTCCTGCCGCTGTCACAGCAACAACTCGATATGATGGCCTTCGTTTCGTCGGAGTTTATCGCCTTTCTCCAACTGCGCTATTTCTTGGCCGCCGGCTGGCACATGCAGGCGCTGATCGTGAGCTGGTACGTGTACACTGTCACCCATGATCCCATCTGGCTGGCACTCATTGGCCTAGCTGAGGCCATCCCAGCCATCGGCATGGCATTGCCGATGGGGTACTTTGTTGACCGGTTGGACAAGCGACGGGGGATTCGCATAGCCGTCGCAATGATCATTCTCTCGGCGTTTGGGACGGCTGCGTTGCTTACGCCACTGGTTCAGAAGAGTCTCGGGGGTGATACTGTGCTGAGCGGACTTCTGGCGATGATCTTTATCAACGGATCAGCCCGGGCGATCTATGGCCCGTCAATGTTCAGCTCACTAGGCAGGATCGTCAATCGTGAAGACATTCCCCGTGCTTCTGCCATGAGCAGCGGCGTCTGGCAGGCCGCCATGGTCACAGGTCCGGTGGCAGGGGGCCTTATCTACGGCTACTTCGGCGCGCAGGTTGCTTCGGGCGTCGTTCTCGTACTGATGCTTGTTGGCGGGCTGGGTGCATTGCGTATCACCCCCAAGCCCCCTGTCGATTCCGAAACGCGCGGCTCGATGCGACAGGATCTGACTCTTGGCATGCGATTCATCTTCTCGCGACCCGTTATCCTCGGTGCGCTGTCGCTTGACCTGTTTGCCGTGCTGTTCGGCGGTGTCGTCGCGCTGCTTCCAGTGTTTGCCAGGGACATTCTCTCTACCGATGAAGCTGGACTCGGGCTGCTTCGGGCGGCTATGGGTATCGGTAGTATCATTACGATGGCACTCGTCGCCTGGCGTCCGATACGGCGCGGGGCGGGCCGTCGCCTGCTTTGGTCTGTGGCCGGATTTGGCCTTTGCATCCTTTTGTTCGCCCTTAGTACATCGTTTTGGCTCAGTTTTATCGTGCTTACCGTCGCCGGAGCGCTTGATGCGGTAAGCGTCGTGATCCGTCACACGATCCTGCAGCTCCAGACCCCCGAGGAGATGAAGGGGCGGGTTGCCGCCGCCAATACAATGTTCATCTCGAGTTCCAACGAGCTCGGAGCCGTCGAAAGCGGAATTGCTGCCAAACTCCTCGGTACAGTCCCGAGCGTTGTTGCTGGTGGTATCATCACGCTGCTGGTCGTAGCCGTTGTGGCCGTAAAGAATACGTCGCTGCGCGAAGCGAGAATCGAGTGAGGTACGGGGTACGGGGTACGGGGTACGGGACTTTCGC
>CAYMTW010000013.1:0-45982 GCA_964393485.1 uncultured Melioribacter sp.
GTCACTTGTCACTCGTCACTTGTCACTCGTCACTTGTCACTCGTCACTTGTCACTTGACCACATGCGCATCCTCGTGATTCTTGCTGCACTGGCAGCTCTTTTACCTTCCTGCCGTTCCGTGCCTGCCGAGCCCCTCCCCGAGTCGCAGATATGGCTGGCGGACTTCAATGTTCGCACCGGAGAGGTCAGCAATGCGGCAATGATCATTGATGCACCGGGTTACGATAACCAACCGATGTTTACGACCGATGGCAAGGGACTCTTCTTCGTGTCGGACCGGTCTGGCAATCGCACCACCGACGTGTACCGCTTTGATCTTGCCACCTCCGTGGTGACGCAACTGACGTCTACACCAGAGCAGGAGTTCTCACCAACACCCATCCCGGGATCAAACGACTTCTCAGTCGTACGGGTTATGCACCCTGCCGATACGGGCGATGTCTATACCGAATCGCAGCAGCTATGGCGCTATTCCGCGGATGGCAGGCCCCTTTCGCCTGTGGTACCCCAGCGTCGAGTCGGTTATTACACCTGGATGGACTCGACATGGGTTGCATTGTTCATCGTTGGTGATGATCAACGGGGTGTGCCCCACCGACTAGAAGTGCAGAGCACTGACACGGCAGCTGTGTTCCCCGTCGCAAATCACATCGGGCGATGCATTCGGCGGCATCCATCTGGACAGCTGAGCTACGTCGATAAGACTGACTCTACACAAAACCGCCTCATGATGGCAGGAGGGCCCGGAATGCCACCGGATACGCTGGTGACAATGCCCAAGGGCACAGAGGACTATTGCTGGCTCTGGGACACGTCTGTACTCTTCCTCAGCAACACCGGGACCATCTACCGATGGATCAAGGGGACGGAGCTTGGCATGCAGCCACTCACATCGCTGTATCTCGGTGGTCAGGGGGCTCGCATTGTTGCCAATGCCTCATGCACGAAGCTGGCATGGGTCGTGGTTAAACCGACGCCGACAAAATGAAACGTCCTGCACTGCGCCAGATGATCATCCTGGTAGCCACGGTGCTCCTCACACCACAGATTCTGACCGCACAACCTTCCGTTGCTCAGGACCTGCAGACCTTTGGCGGAATGACCGTTGCCTATTCCCGGTCATCCAATAATCTGCCCAAGGGTGAGCGACCCTACACGCTCCAGCCATCCGTCAATGGCGAGCTGGGACTCATGCAGGCTGACGTTGGTTTTCAATACCGGAGTCGCGGATTGCAGGCCACGCTGGCATTGCAGCAGGGGTGGTTCGCCGATGCCAACTACACCGGCAAGGACTTCGACCATCGATATCTTCAGCAGGCTTGGATCCAGTACGACGTAACTAAGGACGTCACACTTCGCGCCGGAGTCATGCCATCACACATTGGCTATGAATCCATCAACGAGCGTGAAAATCTGATCGTATCACGACTCTTTTGTTCGGATGCGACCCCATACTATGAGACAGGTGGTTCGATACAATGGAAAGCCTCCGATATGCTTACCATTGAAGGCCTGGTCCTGAATGGGTGGCAGCGCATCATTGCCAGTAACGACGATCTTGCATGGGGCTCGCGAATCGTCTGGAAGCCCGATTCGACGTTCACCGTCAACTGGAGCACATTCTCAGGCAATACCAGCGAGCGCTCCCAAGCGGCTTCGATGCGCACCTACAACAACGTCTGGATGGAGTGGTTGCCATTCGACAATCTTACGCTCGTGGGAATCGCCGACTTCGGCCACCAGAGGATCACCGACGATTCGACGGCATCGGTGTGGTGCGTTGCCGCCGTGGCAGCCTATCGACTGCATCCCCGCTGGCGGGTTGCGGTGCGAGCCGAGCACTTCGCAGATCCACAATCCGTGATCGTCCGTGCGGTTGACGGCTCCGGTTTTGTGGCAACATCGCTTTCGGCCAATGTTGACTGGATGGCGACAGCATCGACGCGAGTTCGTGCCGAGATCCGCCGGATGGGCTCGCCGCAGAGCATCTTCCTTGTGTCCGATGGCCTTACGTCGTCGGAGGTCTATGCAACGATCTCCGCCAGCACGAGTTTCTAAGCAACGCTAACAAGCCCCGTTCAAGAACTGAACAGGCCCCATGCCGGAGCAACCAGCATGGAGCCTGATGATCAATAAATTCGTCGGAGGTCTGCGCTACCTGAGCTATCAGGCTTCCGTGTAGAGCGTTGAATTGTCGACGTAGATCAAATAATCCTTGATCTTCCCATCGACCATGTTGAACACGTTTGCAAATGGAACCGAAAGCGTCGAGCCGCTGTGGCGGGTGTAGGTGACTGTTCCTTCGGTCAGTACGAATCCGTCGGCTTCGCGTACAACGAGGTTCGAGTGCTTGATAGCTGCGATCGATTGGAACCAGCCTTCAAGAAAGTTCACGATCGTGTCCTTGCCGACAACGGCAGGATGATTTGCAAAACGGAACTGGGCATCGTCGGTGAGAAACGTACCGAACAGGTTGTGATCCTTGGCATCGATGCCATTGAAGAGGACCGAGAAATCAGGGTTTGCCATATGGCTCATAATCCTTGGTGAGTGAATCAAAGCGGTCGAAACACGGCAAACGTACGGCGAAGTTCCCTTTTACCGACCAATGGGTCGGCAAAACAAAAAAAACCACTTATCGCCGGATCACCGAGTAGAGCTTTGCTGGGGAGAGCACATCACGAAGCCCGTCAATGGCCATGAGGTCGCGATGCCGGGCCAGGGTGTGGATTCCGGCAGGGTAGGCAGGATTTGGCGAGTGGATCTCCTCGAGCAGGACCTCTTCAAACTCCTCTGTGGTGAGCTTCCCGACAGACATGATCTTCAGAGAGCCGCCATAACGGACCGAGCAGTCCTGTGCCGGACGCATTAGGGTGCCCTGCGAGAACCACATCGTGCCTCCGGGCCGGCCCGAACGGGCATCGACCTTGACAGGATTCATGGCATGGGGTGTGTAAGGACCGAAGGGAGACTCGGCATACCAGGCGAAGAGAGCCGCGTTATCGGCCAGGCCGGCAATGCCTCCAAACAGCCACCAGCGCCCGTCTACTTCGACGAGTGTCGGATCGACCACTCCGAGGTTATCGAAGAGCACATGCTGACGTCCAATGCCAAGCTCAGGGCCCGTCAGCTCGTAGGCAATGGTCTGCCCACTGGCTGAGTTTTCGGGTAGCATATACGTGCGGCCCGCGTGGTCAAACACATACGGATAGGACAGATGCGTGGGCAGTTGTAGCAGGGGGCGGGCAGTTCCTACTCCACCAGAGAGGAGTTCCCGACACCAGATCTCGCCGCGGCTGCGCTGATCGATGTGCTCGTACAGAAGCCACGCACGGCCGCCAAGATCCACAACGAACGGGTCGGCGTCAAACGTCAACGGCGCGGGGTGCGGCATCCACGGCAGAGCGCCGATCGATGCGCGTAGCGCAGAAAGTGCATGATCTGCAGTACCCGCGGCAATGTTCCATTGTTCGTAGACGAGAGCTCCGCGAAAGCGCTTCAACAGGAGTGATTTCCATGGGGCCTGCTGGCCCCCTTCGAGAGCATCGACAACGTTGACGCTAACAGTAAGAGTGCGACAGCCCGAGCGAAGCACGCGCAGCGCCAGCGCCGTGACCGCCTGGAGAAGACGTGTGTGATTGAGCGTATCGGAGTAATTGACAAGCTCCACATCGCCGGAAGCCTCACCGTGATCAGTGCGCACACTGATACAGCACAGGGGGCTTCTCAGAGAGCGCGCCCGATCGAGATTGCCACCAATTTCAACCTTCCGCAGATCACTTACGGATGCTTCGGGAACATGACTCAGAAAAGGTCCGGCACTGTGCACTAGTTGTTCGCAGGAGATCATCACCTCAGTATCTCATCAGTGCCAGTTCGGTGTACAGATTATCCAGAAGCATCGGGTCGAATCCGATGTTGTTGCGGGACATGCGTGGCGTGATCATCGGGATCTTCAAACTCAGTGTCGGAGTGGTTCCGAGCACGTACCGCTCATCGCAGGCAAGGAGTCGGCACTTCAACGTTGACATGATCGCATTACGCGTGACAGCATTGGTAGCAGCAAAGAACTCGCGGTTGCTGACGTACAGGCAGTGAGCCGTTGCCAGGCGCATCCCCTTATACCGACGTATGACGCGCTGGGCGATCACAAGGCACCGGTCGCCGGCTGAGGTGCGAAACAACAGCGGTACGCAATCAACAGGCTCATGGTCGGCAATGAGCCGCCGCTCAATCTCATCACAATGGGCAGCAACAGCGCGTCCAGCCAGCACCTCTATACCATCTATACGACTCAGAACAGCTGCCGGATTGAAGAACATCAAACGCGTGAAATAGTCGAAGCCCCGGTACCCAATCGACTCGTATCTCTTCACAACCTGAGGGATGATCGTATGCCCTACGCTGACGCAGTTGTCGTACTCCAGCACGGCACGCTGGGGATCGAGGCTGTGAGCTCGGTAATCCTTGAGAACAAACCACGTCGAGAGATTGACGTTCCGGAAGGTTACCCCGGATATGGTCCGCTCTGTTTGGATCGTACCGAGATACCCCACCGGACGTCCCTCGTCAACAAGGCCGAACCCCACCGTCCCATCGATCCGGTTCCATCCATGCGTAAACAGCAGGCTCCAGTCGCGGAACTCGGTCGTTGGGAATTGTTCCAGCAACGGCCGGAACGTCTCAAAATCTTGCTCTATAAGTCGCTTCAGCATACGGGATGCTAAATACGGAATAACTCAGTTACGGAGGTATGGGGTTCAGGGTTCGGGGTAAGGGGACCGAGGTCATTCGTCATTCATCATTGGTCCCGTAACTGTGTAACTGCCTATCTCCGTAACTTCGCTGCCTTATGCAGAACTACCGCAACTTTTGCATCATCGCGCACATCGACCACGGGAAGTCGACCCTGGCAGACCGTCTGCTGGAGCGAACGGGACGGGTCTCGGCGCGCGAGATGACAATGAATCAGATCCTCGATGACAATCCGCTGGAGCAGGAACGTGGAATCACGATCAAGCTCCACGCGATCCAGATGGATTATGCGGCCAAGGATGGAAACTCGTACAAGCTGAATCTCATCGACACGCCAGGTCACGTGGACTTCTCTTATGAAGTCTCACGTTCGCTGAGCGCCTGCGAAGGGGCTCTCCTGGTGGTCGATGCCACGCAGGGCGTGGAAGCACAAACGATCTCGAATCTCTTCATGGCCATCGATCAGGGACTCGAGATCATCCCGGTTATCAACAAGATCGACCTGCCGAGTGCCGTCACGACCATCGACAACGTCAAGAAACAGGTCATGGACCTGATCGGCTGCAAGGAAGAGGATATGATCCTCGCTTCCGCAAAGGCCGGTATCGGTATTGAAGACATCCTCGAAGCGGTTGTGGCCCGCGTGCCCCCTCCAAAGGGCGACCCCAAGGCACCACTGCGCGCCCTGATCTACGACTCCGTGTTTGATGCGTATCGTGGCGTGATCGTATACGTGCGCGTGATCGACGGCACCATGCGAGAGAAGGACAAGATCCTGTTCATGGCCACGGGGCAGACCTACGAGCTGGACGAGGTTGGCGTTCTGTTCATGCAGCGACAACGCACCGGGGTGCTCTCAGCCGGCGACGTAGGGTACTTTACTGCTGCCATCCGTAAGCTTCAAGACACCAAGGTTGGCGATACAGTCACACTTGCATCGAACCCGACAACAGAAATGATCTCGGGCTTCCGTGAAGTAAAGCCGATGGTCTTCAGCGGTATCTATCCGGCAGACAGCGATGACTTTGAAGACTTGCGTGAAGCGCTGGGCAAACTCTCGCTGAACGACTCGGCGATCACCTTCGAACCGGAATCATCAAGCGCACTTGGCTTCGGATTCCGTTGTGGTTTCCTGGGTCTGCTGCACATGGAGATTGTGCAGGAGCGTCTCGAGCGTGAGTTCAATCAAACGATCGTCACAACGGTTCCGAACGTACAGTACAAGGTGATCACGACGCGTGATGAAATACTGTGGGTTGACAATCCGGCACAGCTTCCGAATCCAACGCACATCAATGAGATCCAGGAGCCATACATCCGTGCGCAGATCATTGCCCCGTCGGAATACGTCGGCACGATCATGAAGCTCTGCATGGAGCGCCGTGGCCAGATGCTGGGTCAGTCGTATCTCTCGGCAGACCGAGTGGACATGACCTTTGAGCTGCCACTCGGCGAGGTTGTCTTTGATTTCTACGACAAGCTCAAATCCAACACAAGGGGCTACGCATCGCTGGATTACGAGTATGCCGATTACAAGGCCGGTGAACTGGTTCGTATGGACATCCTGCTGAACGGCGAGCAAGTGGATGCGTTAAGCTCCATCGTGCACCGTCAGAAGGCCCATGAATGGGGCAAGAAGCTCTGCACCAAGCTGCGTGAGCTAATCCCACGACAGATGTTCGATGTTGCCATTCAGGCTGCTATCGGTGCCAAGATCATCGCCCGCGAGTCGATCAGTGCTATGCGCAAGAATGTTCTGGCTAAGTGCTATGGTGGCGATATCTCCCGTAAGCGCAAGCTCATCGAAAAGCAGAAAGAAGGCAAGAAGCGTATGAAGCAGGTTGGCAAGGTGGAGATCCCACAAGAGGCCTTCCACGCTGTTCTCTCATTGGACTGATCACCGTCTATGGCACTCATCGAATCCATCTATAGCCGCATGGGTCGCACGGGAGCATTCCTGCTCAGGCGACGCGAAGCTCAGCGTAACGCCCCGAAGCCGGAGACCCTTGGCGAGCACCTTATGGCCTGGGTAAAGACCATCGTCTGGTCGCTTACGGTCGTGACGATCATCAATGGTCTGGCGCTGGCTTCGTTTGTGGTTCCTACGGGCTCCATGGAGAGCACCGTGCTGGCTGGCGAGTTCCTCTTCGTGAACAAGTTCGTCTTCGGTCCATCCACGCCGCAGATCGTGCCGTTTCTCAACATGCCCCTTCCCTACTACAAGCTTCCACCGGTGATCGCTCCAAGCCAGGGAGATGTGATCGTTTTCGTCTTTCCGGGCAACCGCGACGTGGTCAAACCAACAGCCTTTGAGTACTACCTCAAGCGTTGTGTGGCAACTGCCGGAGATGTGCTACAGATCAAGGGCGGTCGAGTCTACGTCAATGGTAGCGAGTATGCGCTACCCGAGAATGCCCAGTTTATGGGATGGACGCCCGAACAGCGCTTGATGGTGTGTGATGCTGATCGCGAAGCAACATTCCCACCGGGTAAGGGTTACACCCGCGACGATTACGGCCCGATCCGCATCCCGAAAGAAGGCGATGTGATCAAGCTCACTCCCGAGAACTTCCGCGAATGGGCCGTCTTCATCGGTCGGGAAGGCCATGCTGTCGATGCAGCACTCGGCACCATCGATGGCAAGCCGGCTGCGTCCTACACCGTCAAACGCGACTACGTCTTTGGCATGGGCGACAATCGCGACAACTCACTTGATTCGCGATTCTGGGGCTTTATTCCCGAAGAAGACGTCGTCGGCACACCAATGATCGTCTATTGGTCCTGGGCTCCGAACGACCCTGTGTACGGCACGCGTATGACCTTCGGGCAGCGCTTGAAGTCGATCCGCTGGAGCCGGATCGGTACCATCATCAACTGAGCCGGACTTCAGGCAGAGATCGATCATCCATGTCGGACACGGGGCTTGCAGATCTCACCTGGAGAGACATCATATCCAGCGCGGTAGCGGCCGTGATCGTTGCCCTCCTGCTGCGGGTCTTCGTCATCGGTGCCTTTGAGGTGCCATCCCATTCGATGGAGGAAACTCTTCTGCCGGGTGACTTTATCATGGTCAACAAGCTCGCGTACAAACTGCGCGACGTGCGTCGCGGTGATGTGGTGATCTTCACACGCCCCATGTCGGATTCGAATGCACGTGAGGCCTACGTCAAACGTGTGATCGGTCTGGCCGGCGATACGGTTCGGCTCACGCACGAGGGTGTATGGGTCAATGCCCGCCCCCTGCCAGATCCGCCCCGTGCAAAGCTCCCGACGGACCCGGTGCTCTCATCACAGAAGAGTCCGGTTGAGACCGTCGTCGGACCCGATTCGGTCTTCGTGCTTGGCGACAACCGTCGCAACTCCTACGACTCACGCTACTGGGGCTGCCTGCCGGTTGACGATGTCGTCGGAACCCCCATGATCATTTACTGGTCGCACGGGTCAAGCTCGGAGAATCCCTTGCCACACATTCGTTGGGAACGTATTCTTCAGCGAGTGAACTGACAAAGAATACTGTGTTCGGACTCTACCTCCATATCCCGTTCTGCCAGAAGAAGTGCTCCTACTGCGACTTCTACAGCATTGAATCGACCGAGCATATCGATCGATTCGTGGAGATGCTTCAGCGTGAGATCCGACTGCGCGCAGCCTTGTACGACGGACGTCCGTTCACGTCGGTGTTCTTTGGTGGTGGCACGCCATCACTATTGCGTCCGGAGGATATGCGCGTGATCACGGGGCTTCTGCGAGAGGTGTTCGACTTTGCTGATGATGCCGAATGGACCATGGAGTGCAACCCGGGCACAGTCACGCTCGAGCGCCTTCGGGAGTATCGCGAGTCGGGGATCAACCGGCTCTCGTTCGGAGTGCAGTCTTTTCAGGCATCGGAGCTTGCCTTCCTTGATCGCATCCACGATGCCGATCAGGCTGTTGAAGCCATGCGTCTTGCACGCACAGCGGGCTTCGACAACGTGAACATGGACCTGATGTTTGCCGTCCCAGGGCAGACCATCGAAACCCTTGCCGATAATCTCCGACGGATGGTTGAACTTCAACCGGACCACATCTCTGCGTACTCACTGATCTATGAACAGGGCACGCCACTCTATGCGGATCTTCTCAAGGGTCGCGTAAAGCCCCTTCCCGAGGAGACAGACGTCGAGATGTACAACCTCGTCATCACCACGCTACGCAGCCACGGCTACGAGCAGTACGAGGTGAGCAACTTTGCCCGCCACGGACGGCGGTGCCGTCACAACCTTACGTACTGGCATGGTGAGCCATATCTGGCCGTGGGCCCAAGTGCGCACGGCTTTATAGGCACAACGCGTTACTGGAACTACAGGTCTCTCACAGCATGGACTGAGCACGTCTTGAAGGGGGCTTTGCCGGAAGCCAATCACGAAGAGCTCTCCGAGAGTGATCTATTGACTGAGCATGTGTTTCTCCATCTGCGTGCCGACGGTCTGCGTCCGGCTGAAACGCTCGAGCGCTTTGGAGTCGATGTGCGCACGGCTCTGGCACCCGACCTTGGGTACTGGGTCGAAGCGGGGTTCATCTCCGACGATGGCCAGGTGCTCTCCCTGACGGCCGAAGGCTACAGGGTCTGCGACGAAATCAGTTCCAAAGCCGCCGCCCGCCTGGCCGGATAGATGGCTGCAGCCGAAGCGATAACAACGGCCGAGAGCGAGACGACGATGACGTCTGCTGGATGAATACTCAGCGGCAGTGCCGGGATCAGATATCCCTGGGACATATCAAAGCTGATCCACTGAAACGTGATCTGTCCGTAGCACAGCCCCAAACCCACGACCGTGCCAATGCCCGAGCTGACGAGGCCGATGATCAGCCCCTGCCAGATGTAGATGCGCGAGATCATCGCATTGGTTAGCCCCATGGCCTTGAGCACGCCAATGTCGTGCCGCTTCTCAACCACGCCCATAGTCAGCGACACCAGAATGCTGAAGGCCGCAACAACCACAATGAGCATCAGCACAAGGAAGGACCCTAGGCGCTCGAGTCGCATGGTATCATAGACGCCGCGATTCAATTGCTGCCAGGTCTCAACCTTGGCTGTGGCACCAAGTTCGGAGCGAAGCAACGCAGCCGCCTGTTCGGAAACATCAGGATCTGTAAGACGAGCGTGCCATTCAGTGGGAAGGGTAGCACCGATAAGGGGCGCGATGGTCTCGGCTGGCATATAGATGGTTGACGCATCAACGTCTCGCGATGCATTTGATTGAAACACACCTTGAACGATGATCGGCGCACCCGTTGGGAAGGACACCATGGTCAGAGACGACTCGATCTGTTGTGGACTGATCAGACGCAGTGTATCGCCAAGGTACAGATGCAGCGACTGGGCCAGGCCGGAGCTCACAACAGCGCGCCCTACGGCATCTTGCACGTGAAGCGTTGCCGTGCCGGCCAGCATCGTGTATCTGAGTGCCGCTCGCGTAGCCGCATCATCCGATGCAACACCAACGCCCGTGATCACTGAGGTGCCTTGTGGTGCCTGCACGACCAGTGTCGAGGTCCAGATGGGTGACCAACCTCGTGCAGTACCGTCGACCGAAGAACCGTTTAGGGGTGCGATACGGATGTGCGGACCGAATGATGTCATTAGGTCATGGGCAACATCGCGGAAACCGTTGAAAAGCGACATCACAATGATCAGTGAGGCCGTGCCGATGATGATGCCGACACTCGACAAAACCCCGATCAGTCCGATGAAGGAGAATCGGCGAGGGCGGATGTACCGCAGGGCGATCGTAAGGTCAAGATTCATCGGCGTTTGAGCTGGGCCAGCATGTCGGCCTGCACTCGCAGGGGCGTCGAGCCGGACTCGACGCGAACATACGAACCGTCGCTCTGCAGCAGTCGGGCCTTGACGTTGTCAGCCAGGTACTGCGATAGAATATCACGAAGCTTCTTGCGGGCCCGCCGGTCCAGTACCGGGAAGGCGATCTCAATGCGCCTCTCCATGTTGCGGGGCATCCAGTCGGCACTGGAGATATAGACCGTCTCATCCCCTCCGTTGCGAAACCAGAAGATCCGGCTGTGCTCGAGAAACCTGTCCAGAAGACTTCTCACGATGATATTCTCACTCACTCCAGGAATTCCCGGACGCAGGCAGCACACGCCACGCACAATGAGGTCGATCTTCACACCGGCCATCGAAGCCCGATAGAGAGCCTTGATGATGCGCGCATCGATCAGGGCGTTCATCTTGGCGATGATGTATCCCTGACGTCCAGCCTGCTGATGCTCGATCTCTTTTTCGATGTGGGTGATAAAGGTCTCTCGCAGGTTCAGGGGCGCCACAGCCAGATACTGCCATTGGGCATGGCGGGAGTACCCAGTCAGGAGGTTGAAGAGGTGCACAAAGTCCCGCTCGAATTCCTGACGTCCGGTGAAGATCCCTACGTCGGTATAGAGCCGGCTGGTCGAGAGGTTGTAGTTACCCGTTGCGACGTGCGCATAGGTTAGCACGCTGCGCCCTTCCTTGCGGATCACCAGACAGACCTTGCAGTGAACCTTCAGCCCCATGACGCCATAGACCACGTGAACACCGGCCTGCTCAAGGGCTCGCGCCCAGGCAATGTTTGTCTCTTCGTCAAACCGGGCCTTGAGCTCAACAAAGGCTGTGACGTTCTTCCCGACACTCGCCGCGCGACGAAGAGCATCGATCACCGGGGAGCGACCACCTGCGCGATAGAGCGTGATCTTGATGGCCAGGACATGAGGGTCGTCCGCAGCCGCTTCAATGAACTTCACGACTGAGTTACTGAACGAATCGAACGGGTGATGCACAAAGACGTCACGCTCTTTCAGCGTATCGAAGATATTCTGTCCCTCAGCGTCAAACTCGGACAGTACCCGAGAGTTGAAAGGGGCGTCCTTGAGCTTGCGCTTTTCCAGCTGCAGCAGCACCAAGAAGTCCTGAAGATTCAGTGGAATATCCACATGATACACGTCGCTTGCGTCAAGCTCGAGTGCCCTGGTGAAGAACTGCATCAGCCCCTTGGGCATATCGGAGGCAACCTCCATGCGCACAGCATCGGTACCCCAGCGCCGCTGACGAATTCCTTCGGCAACAGCCGTTATCAGATCATTGGCCTCATCTTCGGCGATCTCCACATCGGCATCGCGAGTGACGCGGAATAGATGGCTCTCAGCGATACGATGTCCCGGGAACAGTAAACCGGCATGAGCACGGATGATGTCCTCGAAGAGCACGTAATGATGCCCACCGGTGCGGGTCAACTTGATAAGGCGTGGTAGTGCCGACGGCAGCTGCACAACAGCCACTCTTGACTCATCATCATCGGCCACTTCGTCATAGAGAACAAAGGCCACCGTGAGCGATCGGTTGAGCAGTCGTGGAAATGGATGTCCAGGATCGAGCGCAAGGGGCGTGAGCACCGGCATGATGTTATCGACGAAGTCCTGCTCGATCTCGGCCCTCTCCTGTTCGGTCAGCTCAGAGAAGGCATGGATGTTAATCCCCTCTTTGGCCATAGAGGGTCGCACCTCAGTCCTCCAGATGACAGACTGCCGCTTGTACAGGGGCAGAAGGCGCGCACGGATCTCACGGATCTGATCCTGGGGCGTCATACCGTCTTCGGAGAGCTCCGTCACCCCCGACGTGATCTGCTCCTGCAGACCAGCCACACGAATCATGAAGAATTCATCGAGATTGGTCGAGAAGATCGAAAGGAACTTCAGCCGCTCCAGTAGCGGATGCGTGGGATCTTCGGCCTCTTCGAGAACTCGCTTGTTGAACTCAATCCACGACAGCTCGCGGTTGAGATACAAGGACTCATCGTCAAGGTCAATTGGACGCGTTGCGGGCTTAGCAACGGCCTTGCCCGGGCGCTTGGCCGCAGCGCGACGTTTCGGTGCTGGCTGCTTGTTCATGCTCATCGACCACGAAGCTACCGATCGTTTCGTGCATTGCCGTGTTATCTTTTTCGCATCACATCGTCACTCTGTCCGACGTTGATGATGCACCGTTCGACGTGCATACCTGGCGCACCGATCAGACTGCACTCGAGGACGGCTGCGTAGATACCAACTGCCGCTGGCGCGCCGGTTCGGGCATCCCGCACGTCCCAGATCACGCTACCACGGTTACCAATGAGCTCACCATTCAAGAGCTCAGTCACGAAGGTGCCGTCAGATCGATACACTCGCAGACGACCGATGCATTGCTCAAGGGGCTGCTCCCACGAGATCATGCATGGGTAGCGCGCAGACGAAGGTTGGGCCGAACATGGATCAGGCCAGCTGCGCAATCCGGAGATTACCGGTGGTGGACGTCCAATACTGTTGGCCCGGCCCGGTGTGCCTCCAGACATGTCAGTGGACGATGTCCAGGATGCCCCCTGCTCAGGCGACGAAGTCCACGGGACACGTCGCTCGAGGGCAATGCCGCGCGTGGAGAGGATGTTCACATGGGCATGCTCATCATACGGAACGCGATCAACAACTAGACCCTGTGGCGTACGAAGGGTGATGGCGTCAGTTGTGGCGTTGACGTTCAGGGTCGGACGCATGAGCGTCCACGTGCCTACCGGTGCCATGCGGACAATCATGGTGTCAGCGGCTACGGCAAGGTACCCACCTGGCTCGATGTGTGCTGGTGGCAGAATCGTCGCCCACTTGGTTGACGCATCCTGCAGTGTCCAGCCGCTAAGGTCCAGAGCGCTTGGTGTGCCGTTCCAGATCTCAACGTACTCGGTTTGCTTCTCGTTGGGCTCGGCCATCATCTCTGTGATCGTGATACGTGGCTCAATGGTCGGCATTAGCAACATCTGTTCGATGGTGTCGTTGTCCGGTCGGTCATCAGGACTGCCAAGGGTAACGGTAAGTCGAACACGGCGCACAGTGTCGCGGCGACCAATGTCCAGGATATCGAGACGGAGCTCGTCCGATATGCCAGGTTCAAGTTGCGGTACCATATCACGAAGGCGAACATCCCCGGCATCAATGCTACGCATGCGAGCTGGCGAGGTCTGTTGCCCAACGTTGGTCACCGTAATGACCACGTCCGTGTCGTTCACCACGACCGGCAAGACGCGGACGTCCATCGGAAGCTGTATGCAGGAATTCAGCAGTCCACAGCTGGCACTGTCTCGTCGCATGGATGGCCCCCAGGTCTCACCATACGTTGCCACTCCCGAAGTCCACGTTCCGCATCGCTCTATGCTCACACCTCTGGTGTTACGCCGGACGTCATAGGTCACACTGTCAACAAGAGTCGAGTCACGTCGTCTGAGTTCGACACGGTCAACAGAGTTGTTCAGCGACGGCAGTGCGCATTCGATGACCACCACCTCTTGCGGTACAGATCGAGCTTCGGAGAGTGCCTCGGCATCACGCACGAGGACCACAAAGCCCCCTGCCGGAACATTGGCACTACCGATGGACATGCACGTACGATTATCGCAGACCAACCAACCGTCAAGCCGCATAGCCCAAGGTGAAGTGTTGACACACTCCACCCACTCGGGCTCACCAGAGGATGGTGTTGGATGCACCTCGGTGATCACGATCTGCGAGGGGGCTTGCACCACGCCGAGGATGCCGGCAATGGCGATCATGAAGGAAGGGGCGATGCTTCGGGGTCTGATGTTCATGACCCCTAAGAGCAGAAACGAAGCTCTAGCGTGACATCAGCACCTTGACGACGGCCTCGAAGAGTGCCACATCATCAGCTGAAAACCGATCCGCCTGCGGACTGTCAACATCCAGAACACCAACGAGCTCCCCTACGCGGATCATCGGAACCACCACCTCACTCCGACTATCCGCATCACAGGCAATATGTCCCGGGAATGCCTCAACGTCAGGCACAACAACAGTGCAGCGTTCGGCGGCAGCCGCACCGCAGACACCACGGCCGAGAGCAATGCGGATGCACGCTGGTTTTCCATGAAAGGGACCCAGCACTAACTCCGTGCCATCGAACAGGTAGAAGCCCGCCCAGTTGACTTTATCCAGCGAGTGATAGAGCACAGATGCCACATTTGCGCAGTTCGCCACAAGGTCGTGCTCGCCGGCTGTAATGTGCTCGATCGAACGAAGGATATCGCTGCGATGCTCGTCGTTGCGCCCAGATACTGTTGGAAGTTCAAACATGACAACGGGGCTTAGCGGCGCACAACAAACGGAAGCGTGACCAAGCGGGCCGGCATGGCGATGCGGGCATAGTATGATCCTTGGGCCAAGTCCACCACAGCGATCTCGTTGCTGCCGGAGATGAGGTCTCCACGCAACACTACACGCCCATGCACATCGAGGATCTCCAGAGCGGACGTGCCCGAGACGCGAATTCGCACCACGTCGTTAGCGGGGTTGGGCATGAGCTGAGGTGTATCATCCCCAGTGGTTAGCGGTGCATCATCGTCGACCGATACCAGCACCGGCAATCGCACCGAAATCCGGGTCTCGTCTGTGCAGCCACCGGGCCAGGTGCGTCGAACAGTAAGCGTTCCAGCAGAATCATTTGCATTCCATTTCACCACAGCATTTGAGGCTGACGGGTCAGATTGCAGGGTTCCACCCACAACACTCCATGTTGTGCGGGCATCAGCGATCTCGCGGATCTCGTATTCGGCCGTATCACCACGCTGAACTGTACGACGTCCCTGAACCACTGCAGACGCGTGCTGCAGCCGATGCGAGGTGGTGTCCCAACGAAACTCCACGTCACTGCGGGCCGGACTCGAACGATACGTCACATCAAAAGCTCTCAGCCCCCTGCCCTCGTCCATGAGCCACGTGCCGAGAAGACCGCTTCGACGCTCCGTGATGCGATCGTACATTGACTCGCGAATCTGTCGCTCACTGCGCATAGTATTCCAAACGCGGAAGTCACGAATTGTGCCCTTCCAGTATGTGCGTGAGAATGGATTCCCACCAATTGTCAACTGTCGCAGATCACCGGTCGTGCTGGTCATGCCCGACTGGGCAGCGAGCTTTCCGTTGTAGTAGATCGCCATTGAATCATGGCCGTTGCTGACAACAGCAACATGCGTCCACTGGCCAATCTGATCCTTATACGACGTCGAAAGACGGCCGGACTCCTGCCAGTTACCGATGTCCCAGTAGAGGTTTCTGTCCGACCATGGAGCATGGGCTTGAAAACGATTTGTCGGGTTATCCGACGTTCCCACCATGAACGAGACGCTATTCATCACCTGCGCCGAATCCACGCGACTCCAGTATTCGACTGTCGTGGCACGGCCGCGGTAGAGAAAATCTTCCGATGTGAGGCGAATTCCGTTACCATCAAGTGTCACGGCGTTATTGGTGCACGGCGTTAGCGTCTTCAGTCGAGCCGTCGTCCATGGTCCCGTTCCAAATGTGCTGCGCGCACGCACGCGCAGGCTCAACAGCGAATCCGCTGGCAGCCCTCGCAAGGAGTATGTGACCGCGGGTGAGCCCGATGGTGCTATGATGTTATTGATGTCCATCAGGACTGATGATCCCGATGTATCGGCCACCTGAAGCTGATACCAGACCGAACCGCGATTGACCGTTGCTGGAGACCACGACACATCGTGGACGCTTGTCCGGATGGAGGGGGCTGTTCCCGTCCCCGCCGTAAAGGTCGGTGCCTGCAAAACAGCCGGGTCATCACACGTAATGCCGGCCTGACTCGGCGTCCAGAGTCCGGGCGCACTGAGCGTGAGTGTTCGGCCCCGCACGGCATCTTTGGCAGCGGTTCCGGAGCCTTCTTCAAATCGCCACCATCCGATCACGCGGCTATTTTCATTCGCCTGCGGCATGCGCCGCCCCATCGTCGTGCGGATCTCCTCACCAGAACGCGCGACGTTCCAGATCCGGAACTCGTCGATCAATCCGTTAAAGCCCCATTGGTTGGCAACGGGACCGCCCACGACAAGATTCTTCAGCCCCTTGGGTTCGGCGGCATCATCGGCCTTGGCAGCCAGCTCACCGTTGATGTAGATCGCCTTGAATGTCGAACCGTCGCTGACCATGGCAATATGTGTCCAGCGATCGTAGTTGGCATCACCGAACGGCGTCGAGATTCGCCCCTTGCCACCAATGTCACCATAGTCCCAGTAGATGCGTCCGTCCTCCCAGGGGCAGTGCGACTGGAACCGGTTGCCAGCGTTATCGGACTCACTGAGCATGAAGGACGTCGAGGCTTTGAGAGTAGAGCGTTTGACATACGTCCAGAACTCCACGGTCACCGGACCGCCATCCCAGGTAAGCGTGGGGTCTGCTGCACGCTGGGCGGCACCGTCAAACGACAGCGCTGAACCTGCGCAGTTCTTGGTCGTGATGAATGTCGATGTCGCAGACCAGGGTCCGACAATGGTCTGGTTCAGAGCCCGCACGCGCCAGCGACGCGTGACGCCAAAGTCGAAGGGCACCATGATCGATCCGGCATCGCGCACAACATAAACCTGCTCGAGGTCCTGAAACGCAGCGTCGGTCGCAACGTTCACTTCGTACTGGTCTGCCCCTTCAACAGAACCCCAGACCAGGTCCGCCAGGGCCGGAACGCTTTGCGTGGCCTCCTGCGGAGAGATGACCACCGGAGTCATGAGATCGGCACCCGTCGGATAGGACTGCGGACGTTCGCCCACGGCTGGTGTGAAGACGCTGGCCAACGACCCCTTGATGGCGCGAAGCGCGTAGATGTACCGGCGGCCATTCTCGAGACCGTCATCGACATACGTACTCACACTCGGACGCAGTGTGCGGATCTTCTGCAGTCCGGACTGATCATCACCGCGCCATAGTTCAACGCGGGTAGTTGGATCAGACTCAAACAACGACCACGAAACGATCACACGATTTGGTCCGGCCTCGAGTCGTACGCCGGACGGAGGTGTAAGCCCCTTAGCCGTAAACTCCCTCCAGAAGCGGTTGTTGGACTTCTCGACATCCTGCTTAGCATCGACGTTGAGTTCGATGTAGTGGATGCCATTGGCCATCACCGGTGAAGGGGGCATAGCGAGCGTATCCTGAGCAAGCCCTCTCAACAGAGGAATCATCACCGTGGTATCGTAGGATACTGCCGGAGCTCGATTCCATCGCATCGAAAGTCGAACGGAAACATCCGACATATCAAGCGTGCCGTTGTTGCGAATCACCACACGCGGGGAAAGGGGCGTGTTGATCGTACCGTCGATGCCGGGCTCGACAATATCAAAGGCCTGCACGTCGCGTTCGGTGGCTATGGTGAAAACGGCGTCGGAAACATCCGATGCACCGGAGTTCATGGCGCTGCGGATCCGAACCAAACATTGCTTCGACGGTGTATAGGGTACGGTCCACTTGTGTGAACCCTTTGGCGCTTCGACCAGACGCTGCACCGTGAGCCAGTCTGCACCATTATCGGTTGAATACTCGATGAACACCGACGGTGTGCCTGTGGCCGTGAACGTGATATCGACGGAGGTGCCGGAGATGAGTGTTTCACCACCGTTTGGTGAGATGACCTTTACGGAGCCGGAGTCACGATCGACAACGGCAAACGGACGCGTGAAAATGTTGTTTGTCGAAAACTTGTCCGAGGCAAGTTCAACGGCCACGCGATTCAGATAGCTGTCAGCCGTATCCAGAACTACGGTGTTGAACGTCACGAGCTGCGACTGCCCCGGATCAAGACGCCCGAGTGTTGCTGTCATGGTCTTACTGACGGTGTTGTTCAGGCGCGTCAGGGAACACCGGACCGTTGCACCGGTGATGGCTCGCTGTCCGAGATTCTTCACAACAGCCGATGGAGCAAAGCTCTGCTTGGTGAGAACCGAAGCCCCATTGATCGGAGTGCGGATGTCGATCACGGCAAGGTCGGTATCCTTCTGTGTCGGTTCAGGTCCCGTGCAGCCGGTGTTTGCTAGCACGCGGTTAAACAGTGAGGCAACGCGGGGATGAAACTGCAGCTCTGTCCCTTGGTTCTGCAGGTGACAGTAGCTCATGATCGTCCCACGACGCGCTCGTGTACCAGAGTAACAGCCGCCTTCGGCATTCCAGCATGAGTCGATCGGCGGATTCCACCCGCAGTTGTGCGTATGGGACGAACCGATATTATGCCCCAGCTCGTGCGACGTTACATCCACGTCCCACTGGTAGCCGGGTGCCGGAAAATTCACACGTCCGTCCACACCCGAAACGTTGTACCCGTATCCGCTGCAGAGCACGCCCACCCAGGCAAGACCACCGCCACCCTCTCCCGAGATCAGGCACGTAACACTTCGGTTGACATGCTGCATGGAGTTCGTCCAGTGCTCGCGCACACGGCCGAGCTTGTCGCCGATCTCTCCCGGATAGGGGTCCGTTGAGGTCCACACGCGTAGGTACGGTACACGGATGATGACGTTCGCATCTCGCGAGAACACCATTGCATCAGCAGCGATGATCGCGATGGCTGACGTCGCCGCCATCGAGAGATTGCTGCCGAGATTTCTGTAGAACGAAAACGTGCAGTCAAGGGCCAGCTGCAAAACGCGCCGTGTTGCATCCTGTGGGTCTTCCTCAGCCCCCTTTATGCGCTCCCAGGCGTTGACCATCTGCATGATCGAATCGCTCTGACGCTGGTACTCGGGAAGGTTTTCGGCAACGCATTGTGCAGGCGTTCCCATACCCGGCGTGACCTCATAGACCACGTGCGTGGCGATACGTCCGGCAATGACCGTGTCGGGAGAGATCATATACCGGCGCTTGCCTTCGGGTTCCGAAACTTCGATAAAGCCCACGACGTGCGTAGAAAATGCGGCGATCAGAACCGACGAACCGGGCAGCCCATCGATACTACCCCGGAACAATCCATGCTCCGGCAGATCATGGATCTGCTCACCATCGGCAGCGCGGTCAACAAGCACTGCGTCGTGCGTAAAGAGACGAAATCCAATTCCTGTAGCCGTAACGACACGTCCACGCAGGGGCAGGCGTATCGAGACCGTGGCATCCGGACGAAGCGCCTCAAGAATTCCCGCTGGCGGAAGCACTAGCGATGCCTCCTTTGGAAGGGGCTCACGCGAGCGCAATCGATCGATGCTTGCCGGGGTAAACGTCAACTGCGCCGCCGCAATCATCGGCATCATTAGAGACATCAGGAGCACACTTAGCGGAGTCATCGACGGCATTACGTACCTCACGTATGAAAAGTGCGGCCAAAATACCCTGTTCAGGTCGGATATTTGGGAATGTTTTCCCTCTTCGATCAGCCATATGACGCTGCCGAGCGTGTCCTGGAGCTACGCCGACAGATCCAGCAGCATGATCGGCTCTATTACGTCGAAGCACAGCCCGTGATCACCGATCGCGAATACGACGCACTGCTCGAAGAGCTCATTCGGCTCGAGAAGAACAATCCGGAGCTGATCACGCCCGATTCCCCGTCGCAACGGGTTGGCGGCGAGCCCATCGGTACGTTTGAAACTGTCACACACGCGGTACCAATGCTTTCGCTGGCCAACACCTATTCACGCCAGGAAGTCGAAGACTTTGACCGCCGTGTACGCCAGGGGCTGGAGGGGGCTTCCGCCTCCTATGTCTGCGAACTGAAGTACGATGGAGTGGCCATGTCTCTGACCTACGAGAATGGTGTTCTGGTGCAGGCGGCAACGCGCGGGGACGGTCAAACGGGAGATAATGTGACGGCGAACGTGCGTACCATCCATGCTGTGCCCCTTTCCATCGACCATCCCACGATCCGCTCGGCTACCGTGCGCGGCGAAGTGTACATGCTCACCGAAACCTTCCTCGAGATCAACCGTCGCGCCGAAGCACAGGGCGAAAAGACCTATGCCAATCCGAGGAATCTTACGGCCGGCACTCTCAAACAGAAAGACCCGAAGGCCGTGGCCCGACGTCGGTTGGAGTTTGTTGCGTACTGGATTGACACACCGGATGTGCAGCTTGCGGATCACTCGACTAATCTCCATCTCCTGCAGCAGATGGGCTTTCCAACATCACCGGCTACCGCCACGTGCGGGTCAGTAGAAGAGGTGATGACCTTTCTCAGCCAGTGGGATGAGCACCGGTTTGATCTGCCATTTCAGATCGACGGCGTGGTGATTAAGGTCAATTCGCTGCGCCAGCAGGCTGAGCTGGGCTTCGTAGCCCGCTCACCGCGCTGGGCCATTGCCTACAAGTATGAGGCACGTAAGGCACGTACGCTGTTGCGCGACATCACGCTTCAGGTCGGTCGTACGGGCGTGGTTACGCCAGTTGCCGAGTTGGAACCCACACTCTTGGCAGGTTCAACGATCTCAAGAGCAACTCTTCATAACGAAGATTACGTTCATGAGCTCGACCTCAGAATCGGCGATACCGTGATCATCGAAAAAGGGGGCGACGTGATCCCCAAGGTCAGCGGCGTGGCCACAGAGCTGCGGCCGTCTGATGCACTGCCGTGGCATATGCCGCACATCTGCCCGTGTGAGCGCAGTTCCCATCTGCATCGTCCAGAAGGAAATGCGCAGTGGTTCTGTAATGACTCTCAGTGTCCATGGCAGCTTCGACGGACGCTTGAACACTTTGCCTCACGCGATGCGATGGACATCGACGGACTTGGGGAGAAAGCTATCGAACAGTTCATCGAGGCTGGACTTCTCACTTCGATCGCCGACATCTACCGACTCGAAGAACGCTCGGAAAGTATTTTAACCCTCGAACGATGGGCACCGAAGAGCCTTCAGAGGCTCATTGATGGGGTCAATGCGAGTAAGAAAAAGCCGTTTGAACGCGTACTCTTCGCCCTCGGCATACGGTTTGTTGGCGAGGGTGTTGCCAAGATCCTTGCCCGCTCTTTTCCATCCATCGACCTGCTGATGAACGCCACGTCCGAACAGCTCACGGCTGTTCATGAGATCGGCAACGCCATAGCTGAATCACTCTGTTCCTACATGTCCGAGGAAGACAACCGCGCACTGATCACCTCTCTGCGTCAGGCCGGATTGCGAATGGAATCAGACACTACGGCTGCGAGCAGCTCTGAGTTTGCCGGAAAGACGTTTGTCTTTACTGGGGAGCTCACACAAATGACTCGTCGTGAAGCTGAGGAAATGGTCGAGCTGCGAGGTGGTAAGGCCTCCAGCTCAGTCTCAAAGAAGACGTCCTACGTTGTGGCCGGTGCTGCTGCCGGTAGCAAGCTGGCCAAGGCCACCGAGCTAGGAGTGCCGGTGCTCTCGGAGGATGAGTTTCTTGAAATGGTCAGGAACCAAGGTTCCAATTGACGTTGACGATCAGCTGGTTGCGCAACTGCGTTGCCGGACCCGTCGTACCATCGGTGCGAAGCACGGGAATGCGATCGTCGTAAAAGACATCAGTCAGGAAAGAGATATTGAGCCAGGTATTGACCTTCATCATGACGGCATTTTCGAGCGTGACCACCCACAGATCGGGCGTTTCGTAGGGCATAAAGCCATTAAAGCGAGTCCGCAGTGTCACGTTGGTGAACATCTCCCAGTCGATACTGGCATTGAGGACCGCACCAAGCGATGTGCGTGAGCGTTGCCCCGGTGCAAGACCAAAGACTCCAGCGCCCGAGGCAACTCCAGTGGCCACGATTCGATCATCACTGACGAATGTTGAGCGTGATGACAAGGGGGCAGCAAGGATCTTTACCTGAGGAACGGGCCGGAGTTCGGCACCGAGTGCCGCCGTCAAGAAGGCAGGTGCGAAGAATGATGACAGAAGGCTAGGGTTGCCGGCAGAGTCCAACACCTTGTAGCTGTAGCCATCAGTAAACTGCGACCGAAGGTCCAGGAACCCTGTGAACCGGTACCAGTCGGTAGTGGTCAGAGACGCCCGTGAGCTGAAGATGATCTGGTCATCAGACTTGCGCGTTGGTTGTTGACCTTGACGAATAATGCCGTAGCCAAGATCCAGCTCATTATCCCAGTAGATCACCGAATCGGCATAGTCATACGATGCCAGGCAGTTGAATGCCACACTAATGGCATCCTGGCCGCCCCCTGTCCAATTCGTCAGCTGAACTGTGGTGAAGCCGACACCCAGCTTCGTGTACCAGGACCACGGTCCGGAGGCCACCTTATTCGCCGGTATCCTGCTGAGCGAATCGATCGTGAGCTTTGCGTCAACCTGAGCATGAGCGCCGGTAACGACAACGAGCAGAATGGCAGTACATGTGATGGCACGACGTAACATGTGCAGTTCCTAGACTCAAGAATGACCAGTTCGAGTGCAAAGGTAGGTCTAGCGATCAGACAGGCTAACTTCGCGACCACTTCACTCAGCAATGACACCGTACCCTTCTCCCCTACCGATCGCCGTGCGGCTCCGTGCCGAAGTTGCTCCATCATGCGAAAACATTTGCATCGCAATGATCGACAGCGACTTTGTCCTCCATCCCGACCTTACCGAGCCACATGATCGGATCTTGCGATACGTTGATGCCGTTGAACAGACGGAGTCGCTGCGTCCACCCGCAACGGCAGGAGCTCGCCACTGGCACGGGACCATGACGGCATGCACGGCTGCTGGCAACGGCTGGCGCTCACGAGGCCTCTACACGTCGCTAGCTCCCGACGCACGACTGGTGCTTATCCGCACAATGAACGATGCTGGAAGGGTCACGACGCCCTGCATCACCTGGGCCTTGCGATGGATCCGCGAGAATGCAGAAGAATGCCGCATCCGAGTGGTGAACATCAGCGTGTATGCCGATGAACTTGATCAGACACTAGCCCATCCGGTGAATGCTGCCGTCGAAGACCTCGTTGCCCGTGGAATTGTCGTCGTCACTGCAGCGGGCAACAATCCGCTTGCTCCGATCCGTCCACCGGCAGCAGCGCCTGGCGCGATCACTGTCGGGGGACTCGATGATCGGAACACCACGAGCAGCGAAGACAACATCATGTATCCATCGGCCTTCGGGATCACAGACCTTGGCGTGCAGAAGCCCGAGTTGATCGCACCGGCGATATGGCTCGCCGGCCCGCTGATGCCTGACTCAAGGCAGCAGCGTATGGCATCGGCCCTCTTTGCAATGGAGGCCCTTGAAGACGATCTGCTGGCTCAGCTTGCCTCGCGACTCATCGAACACGGCGGTCTTTCAACGTCGGAATGGTCCACAACTGACATCCGGGTGCTTCGACGTCAGATTGCGGCCGCGATAACGAGTGAGCAGCTGGTGAGCCCCTTTTACAAGCTCGTCGATGGGACATCCTTTGCCGCTCCGATCGTCAGCAGTATTGTGGCGCAGTTGCTGGCAGCCGATCCTGAGCTTACACCTCAGAAGGTAAAGACTATCCTTATGGAGACCGCACGCCCCCTGGCGAACGTCGCAGCCTCCCGTCAAGGGGCCGGCATTGTAGATCAGGCGGGGGCTATGCACCGCGTCCGCCAAGGCCACAGCTGAAATCCTCCGATGCCGAGAATATCGAGTGCATCGGAGCCGTAGTTTTGCGGGATGATTCGTCAGCTACTGCTTCTTGCCGTGTCGGCCGTGATGGCGGCCGCACAAGTTTCTACCACTGCCGTCGAAGGTCTGCGTGATAAGCGCGTACCCGTAGTGGCCTACGTCAATTGCACAGCCGTGCCGCAGCCTGGCGTCAGGATTGACTCGGCCGTGATCATCGTCCGAGGCGAGCGCATTGCAAGCATCGGCAGGGGGCTGGCCATTCCGCCGGGCGCCGTCGTGCGTGACATGCATGGCTCATGGGTCTATGCCGGCCTTGTCGAGCCGTTTCTGCCCGTCAGCGCGCTGGTTCAGGAAAAGGATGGCGGACGTGCCGGTGCACGCTGGGAGGAAGATGAAAATCCAGTGACACCTCGTCAGCAGGGTGCCCATTACTGGAACCAGGCTGTGCGACCGGAGCGACGGGCATCCGATGCCCTGACGATCTCAGCCGAGGCCGCTAAGGAATGGCAGAAGCTGGGCTTCACAGCTGCCGCAACCGTCTCCAATGATGGGATCTTTCGCGGCAGTGCCGCCTCGGTGCTGCTGCGAGCAGGAACGGCATCGGAAACGATCATCAATGACGGAATGTATCAGGCACTCTCGTTCACGAAGGGCTCTTCCAAGACGCCATATCCATCCTCACAGATGGGCTCGATCGCCCTTATCCGGCAGGCCTTCTACGATGCGGATTGGTATGGCCGCGCTCACGCGATGGCAGCACGGGGCTCCATGCAGCGTCCACCGGAGTTCAACCACTCTCTTGATGCTCTGCGCTCGGCCGTGGCTTCCAAGGTTCCGTTTGTTGCCGAATGCATTGACGAGCACGATGTGAGCCGCTGGAACCGCATCGCTCGCGAGTTTTCTGTACCGATGATCCTCAAGGGCACGGGCAACGAGTTCCGTCGCCTTGCCATGGTCTCGAAGATCAAACCGGATATGATCATCCCAGTGAATCTGCCCAAAGTACCCGACGTGCGTGACCCCAACGCCGCCTACGAGGTCGATCTTGCTGATCTGATGACTTGGTACTGGTCAGCAGACAATGCACGCGTGCTGGACTCCGTGGGTGTTCGCTTTGCCTTTACCACGGATGGCCTCAAGGACCGCTCGGCCTTCCTCGGTAACGTCCGCGAATGCGTGCAGAGAGGATTGAATCCAACAACAGCGCTTGCTGCCATGACGACCGAAGCAGCGCGCATTGCTGGCCTCGGTGACCGCGTGGGCAAGCTCGAGCAGGGCTTCTATGCCAACTTCATCGTCATGTCCAAGCCAATCTTCGAGAGCGGCAGTGAAATGCGCTCGGTGGTCGTAGCAGGACGTGAGAATACTATGTACTTCCCGGCTGAAGTGGACCTGCGTGGATACTGGACTCTCTCATCGGCAGGCCTACCCTCGGGCAAGGCACTTCGCATCTCGATAACTGGATCAGCCGAAAATCCTAGTATCGAAGCACGTCGCGATTCACTCACGCTTCCGTCTTCACTGTCAGTCCAGGGTCGGCGCGTAACTCTGACAGTGACCACGGACACGATCGGTCTCAACGGCACGATCCGGGCAACGGCCCTTGCCGATAGCGTTATGATCACCGCCGAGGCCCTGATGCCGAACGGCTCGATGGCGTCTCTGGTGCTGCGCCGTGATTCAGTGGTGCAGGAACCAAAGAAGTCAGACGCTGCCGTGGCAGGCGCGCGTCAACGTCGTGCGATGCCGAAGATCGCCCCCTTCGGTCCCTATGGCGTGGAAGCACAACCGAAGCAGCTCAGTGTAGTCCTGAAAAATGCGCGCGTGTGGACGGCCTCAGCTGCAGGGATCCTCGACAGTACAGACGTGGTGCTGCGCGACGGCAAGATTGCTGCCATCGGCAAGGGGCTAACGGCCGACACTACCATCGACTGCACGGGGATGCAGATCACACCGGGTATTATTGACGAGCACTCGCACATCGCCATCAGCCGTGGTGTCAATGAAGGCACGCATGCGGTAACGACGGAAGTCCGTATCGGCGATGTTGTCAATCCTGACGACGTCAACATCTACCGTCAGCTCTCTGGTGGGATTACATCGACGCACCTTTTGCACGGATCGGCCAATCCGATGGGCGGTCAGCTGCAGTACATCAAGACGCGCTGGGGTGCCGACGCCGAAGACCTGAAGGTGGAAGGGGCCATTCCAACGGTCAAGTTCGCCCTGGGCGAAAACGTCAAGCAGGCCAACTGGGGTGATCGATACACCGTGCGATATCCACAGACGCGCATGGGCGTAGAAGAGATCATGCGCGATGCATTCCGCACCGCGAAGGAATATGAGCGTGAGATGCGTGCTGGCGACCCAACAAAGCCGGTCCGCCGGGATCTTCAGCTCGACGCCCTCGTCGAGATCGCCAACAGCAAGCGCAACATTCACTGTCACTCCTACGTGCAGAGCGAGATCCTGATGCTCATGCGCCTGGCTGAAGAGTTCGGTTTCCGCGTGCACACGTTCACACACATCCTCGAGGGCTACAAGGTTGCCAAGGAGATGGCAAAGCATGGCGCCCGCGCCTCGTCGTTTGCCGACTGGTGGGCGTACAAGTTCGAGGTATATGATGCCATCCCGGAGAGTCCGGCCATCATGCACGAGCAAGGCGTTACGGTGTCGATCAACTCTGACGACGCCGAAATGGCGCGCCGCCTCAATCAGGAAGCTGCCAAGAGCATCAAGTACGGTGGAGTCTCTGAAGAAGATGCTCTAAAGTTCGTTACCATCAATGCTGCAAAGCAGATGGCGATCGATCAGCGTCTAGGAAGCATCGAGGTGGGCAAAGACGCCGATGTGGTCGTCTGGACAGGCAACCCATTATCAAACATGTCTCGCGTTGAACGCACGTTCGTTGATGGGCGCCAGTACTTTGCCCGCGACGTGGATCAGCAGCTACGCCGTCGCGATGCAGAGCTGCGGGCATTCCTCGAGCAGGAAGCCATCACGGCCATCGGTCAGGGGGCTTCCCCAGCCGCAGGAGGACGCGGTCCTCGGCGCGAGTATCACTGCGATACAGCCGATGACGAGGTGGCCGGTAGCAGCCAGGGTCGATGAAGATTCTTACTGCCGACGTTGTTGCGGTTTCAGCATCTGCACGGATGCTAGCCGACGGCGACCCTCGCCTGAGTGAAAGATTCGCCGGACTCTCCGTCACGGCCGAGCTTTGCCAACGGCGCTCTCTCCAGGGGGCTTCACGTTCGCGACTTGTCGACCTGGTAAAAGACTCGATGGTCCCGAACCAGCTTTCTGAGGCGCAAGGTGTAGCCCTCGAAGTGCTCCGCGACAAATCTTCGGTGGTTGTTGCCACGGGTCAGCAAATCGGCATGATGGGCGGTCCCATGTACACACTGTACAAGATTCGCACAGCCGTTGCCGAGGCCCGGCGCATCAGCTCCACTCTGGGCGTTGCCTGCACAGCTCTATTCTGGCTGGAGGATAACGATCACGACGCCGCTGAAGCGGCCGCACTGACGCTCCAGGGCCCGGATGCGCTGCCGATGGCTGTCCCAGTATGGAGTGCCGATGAGCGGCGTTTGCCGGTGAGCATGCGCTTGTGCGACACGCAGATGCACGAGCAGGTTGCCGCGGCAGCTTCTCACCTGACAGGGGCCCAGGCACACGAGACCATTACACGGATCACGACTGCGTGGTCGGCCGGGACCCCGTGGGGAGACGCATTCCTTGGCATGCTGGCCCCCTACCTACAGCGCTGGGGCGTACTGGTGGTTCGCGCCAGCGAAGTCATCAAGTCTGGAATGCATCAGCCTCTGGTGCTCATGGAAACTGAATCAAGTGCAATCACAACCGCTCTGACTGAAGGTTCCGTAGCCTGCGAGCAGACAGGTCTTGGCCTGCAAGCAACGGTGCCCGAGTTCGGCTTCTTTGTCCTCGACGATAACCAGCGCCGGCGCCCCCTGCGTAATGAGCCGGGTCTTGAAGACCGGGCACGAACCTCGCCACAGGACTTCAGTCCGTCAGTGCTCACGCGTCCACTGGTTCAAGATGCCCTGTTCCCGACGGTCGTCAACGTCCTCGGTGGCGCCGAGCTCTCCTATCATGCACAGCTTGCCGAGGCCTATCGCGCCTGCGGCATCGAGCAGCCCGTACCTGTGCTTCGCCACGGTGCGACGCTGCTCACGCCTAAGGTCCGTCGTCTTATCGGGAAATCGGACGCACCCATGGAATCGTATCTGCGCCGGTGGGCAGACATTGAACGTGACCTTGCCACGGAACTCACGCGAGAGATGTTTCCCGAGCGCTCCCAACGTGATGTCATCGCAGACTCACTGCTGGCCCCCTACCGATCGGCAGCCGAGGCAATTGATGTCACGCTGGTCCCGACCGTCGAGGCACAGCGTTCCGGCATATCGGCCGCCCTTGATGCACTCGAGGGTAAGATCCGAGCGGCCGCTAAACGCCGTCATGCAGCCATCGTTGAGCGTGCTCGCACCGTACACGCATCAGTGATGCCTGCTGACACTCTGCAGGAGCGGGTCTATCCGCTGGCGATGTGGGAATCGCACGTCGGCGTTGATGGGATCATGGCTGCTCTCGAGGTGTTTGATGCTATTGCCTGCGGACGCCACATGGTCATCGACCTTGAGCCGGGCAATGCCAGCAGCTAGACATCACCAGATCGCGATCGTCGGTGGCGGAATCGGTGGGCTGGTGGCCGCCATTCAGCTGGCTGGCAAGGGGCACCAGGTGGATCTTTTTGAGCAGGACGACCGCGTTGGCGGCAAGCTCAACCGCGTCTTCCTTGATGGAAGCACCTTTGAGACCGGACCCACGCTCCTGACTATGCCGTTCGTGCTCGACGGTGTTTTTTCCTCTGTTGGGGCGCGTCGAGAAGACTACCTCACGCTGCTCAAGGTCGATCCAGCCTGTCAGTACCGATGGAGTGATGGTTCGCTCCTGGATCTGCCATTCACTCCTGAGGATGTGATCGCAGCGATTGAGTCCTTTTCCCCGGGACAGGGGGCAAGAGCCCGCGCCTATCTCGACCATGCACGGCGAGTGTACGAACTCACAAAGGACATCTTCATCTTCGGTGAGTTTGACGGACTATCCGAACTGTTCAAGCCTCGCAACCTGCCCCTTCTACCGTCGCTTCCACTGCTGCGCCCCTTTTCGACGCTGCATGCGCACAATGCGTCGATGTTTACCGATAAGCGATTGGTGCAGCTCTTTGATCGCTTTGCGACCTACAACGGGTCATCACCCTACCGAGCGCCGGCAACACTTATGGTGATCCCCTGGGTAGAGATCGGCTTTGGCGCATGGTATCCGCTTGGTGGCATGCATGCTGTGTCTGATGCGCTGGCACGACTTGCCAGCGAACTTGGCGTTGGGATCCACCTGCAGACTCCAGTCAGGCGTATCTACATCCAGAATGGGCGCGCAGGCGGAGTCGAACTCGACGGTGGCGTTTTGCACCGTGCCGATCATGTGATCTCCAACGCCGATGTTACAGTGACGCGCCGAGCGCTGCTAGGCATGGACGTTAAACTTCCGCGCAACCCTTCCTGCAGCGGTCTTGTGCTGCAGATAAGCACCGACCGTCAAGACCGTGCGCTTGCCCAGCACACCATCCTCTTTAGCGACGAGTACCAAAGCGAGTTCGACTCCGTCGAGCGATCGGATGTCCCCCATCCTGAAGCGACCATCTACATCTCGCGGTCGTTTCATGCCGATACCACGCTGGCCGCGCCCGGCATGGAGAACTGGTTCGTTCTCGTCAACGCTCCGGCACGGGGCTCGGGGTCACACCCGCAAGATGTCACACCATCAGTCTGGCAAGGACGGGCTGAAGAGCAGGCCGATATCGTCCTGCGGCGTATGGAGCGATTCGGTTTGCGTCCACATATCCATGCTATGAACATCCGCACGCCCGACACCATGGCCCGGCAGTGGTCAACCGATCGCGGATCGCTCTATGGTGCCTCATCGAACACACCATGGAGCGCCTTTCTTCGTCCTCGCCAGCGCTCACGAGAGGTAAAAAATCTTTGGTATGTTGGTGGCAGTGCCCACCCCGGAGGCGGCATTCCGCTGGTTGCCACTAGCGGCATGATTGCCGCGAAACTCATTCACTCATCATCGTTCTGATCACCATGCGTCTTCGCCTGCTCATCCCGGTTGTTCTGCTCTTGGTCACCTCCTGTGCCAGTATTCGCGACATGGCCAACTCGATTATGTCACTCAAGGACATGCAGTTCCGGGTGGTCCGGGTCGAAAACATGCGCGTCGCCGGCGTCGATGTGTCTCGTCTGCAGAACCTCAAAGGACTCTCGGCCGGTGATGCGTTCAAGCTCCTCGATGCCTATCACTCCAAGCGTCTGGTGACGACCTTCACACTGTACGTCGAGGCGCGCAATCCGAATGACGGAAGCGGCGGTGCTAAGCCTGCCGACCTGACACTCAAGGCGTTGCCTTGGAAGTTGTACATTGACGAGCGTCCAAGCGTCAGCGGCGATATCCGCACCGAAGTCGCCATTCCTGGTGGTGGAACATCCGCCCCCTTCCCACTGGAGATCTCCGTGGACCTATCGTCGGTGATCAATGACCGGGGCTATGAGGACCTTATGGCACTGGCATTGTCGATCGGCGGATTGAATTCTCAACCAACCAAGCTCATGGTGGAGGCAACTCCTACCGTCAGCACGCCATATGGCATCATGAAGAGTCCGCGTCCGATACGGATCGTGAACACGGAGTTTCGGGCCCGGTAATGGATGTTGCCTTACTGACCTTTGCGGTCCTCTTTAGCGGCTACCTCGAGCTCGTAGCGAGTGTCCTTGCCAACCTGCCGATCTCGGCCGTAGGAACCATGGCAGAGGAGGGTTCCGTGATCGGAAGACGCCTCAAACATGCGCTAGACGAGCCTACGGAGGCTCGCCTCTCCATCAGTCTCATTGACGTCATCGCACAAGTACTTGCCGTTGTCGTGCTGGTCATGAATACCGGTAACGACGGGAGCCGGCTGGCCATCGATGTGGCCATGCTGGCAACCGGTCTGGCCCTTGTGAAGGTCATTGCCAGCACCGTTGGCGAACGTTCCGCCGACCATCTCCTGCGATTTGTGAGCAATTCCCTTGCTGTCGTCTCAGTCCTGGCTACGCCAATGCTGCTGGTACATCGGCTGCTAGTCACGCTCACCAAACCCCGCACGCAGGAAGAAGAAGAAGAGGAAGCCCGCGAGGAACTCGAAGCACTCGTCGAAACGGCGCGGGAGGAAGGGGCACTCGATCCTGGAGAGTATCGCATTATGACCAACATCATGCAGCTCAGCAGCATCGAGGTTGGTGATGTCATGACGCCCCGTATGGTCGTTTCCTCAATGACTTCTGGGCTCACCGTTGCAGAGGCTGTTAAGCATCCCGAATTGCAGATGTTTTCGCGTCTTCCGATCTATGACGGGGCCGACCTAGATTCGGTAACCGGCTACGTTATGACCAAGGATATCCTACGTGCAGCCCTGGCAGGACGTCATACGGTTGAACTTTCGCGTTTGAAGCGGGATATCTCTTACATACCCGAAAAGATCACACTCGACCACGCGCTGGAGCAGTTCCTCCAGCAGCGTCAGCACATCTTCATGGTCGTTGACGAGCACGGTGGTGTTGAAGGTATCGTGACCATGGAAGACGTGCTTGAGACAATGCTTGGGGCTGAGATCGTCGATGAGGCTGATCATGTTGTTGACCTGCGTGCACTGGCCAAGCAACGGCGTGATGCGCGTGTTGCTCGGATCACCCAGTCGTAATGTTCTTTACGTTCACGAATTCCAGCAG
This sequence comes from uncultured Melioribacter sp., assembly GCA_964393485.1. Classification (GTDB taxonomy): domain Bacteria; phylum Bacteroidota; class Ignavibacteria; order Kapaibacteriales; family Kapaibacteriaceae; genus UBA10438. The sequence continues at coordinate 31,979 of CAYMTW010000013.1, forward strand.
ACCCCAGCGACCGAGTTCGCGTCCATAGCCGGACTGTTTGACACCGCCGAATGGCAGCAGGGCGTGACTGCGTACAAAGTCGTTGATGAAGACCGTACCCACCTGTAGCTCTGACGCTATCTGTGATGCCCGTGTGTGGTCTTCTGAGAAGACGGCGGCACCAAGCCCATACTCCGAATCATTGGCCAGCGCTACGGCTTGGGTGTCATCGACGAATCTGGTGACTGTTGCAACCGGGCCAAATAGTTCCTCACGGAACGCCGGATTTGGGGGATCGACGTCAACCAACAGAGTCGGTGCAACATACCAGCCCCGGTTCGGCACATCATGCTGCGATCTCTGCGTAGCCACGCGAGCCCCCTGCCTAATAGCTCTTTGCATCTGATCCAGAAGCGTTTCACGCAGGTCGGCACGGGCTAGAGGGCCAACCTCAGTTGATGGCTCCAGCGGATGGCCGATGACGGCTGTGTCAAAGCGATGGGCAAGACGACTGACAAACGCATCATGAACAGAAGCATGGACCAGAAAACGTTTGGCACCGATACAGGACTGGCCGGCATTGAGCAGACGTCCGCTTGCGCAGGCCTGCACCGTGCGATCCAGATCGGCATCGTCCAGAACGATGTAGGCATCGCTCCCACCAAGCTCCAGCACCGTCGGCTTGATGCTCCGTGCGGCCAGCTCGGCAACTGCCTTGCCGCCGACGGTCGATCCTGTGAAGGTCACGGCTGATACCTTGGGATCAGCGATGACGTCGGCTACAAACGGGATGTCGATCAGGAGGGCTGCGACGAGGCCCTCCGGCAACCCAGCTTGACGGCAGAGATCCTCGGCCATGAGGGCGCACCCCATCGTCGTCGGGGCATGCTTCAGCAGGATCCCATTGCCGGCAATGAGCGCTGGAGCTGCAAACCGGAAGAATTGCCACATAGGGAAGTTCCATGGCATGATCGACAGTACAAGACCAAGGGGCTCATAGCATATCTGACTATCTGTAAAGCCGGCATCGATATGTTCATCAGCAAGCACGGTGGGCCCGATCGAGGCCATTGTCCGGCAGACTCCAGCTGATTTTTCCATTTCTGCTCGAGACTGTGCAAGGGGCTTGCCCATCTCTGCAGTGATCAGGGCAGCCCCCTCTTCAAGATTCTGCATGATCACGTCAGCCAGACGTGTAACTCCCAACGCCCGATCGGCACTACTCATACTGCGCCATCGGCGCTGTGCCTCACTCGCCTTCGTGATGATTCCATGCACCTGCTGCGGAGGGTGGGCAGGTATCTGGCCGATGATACTTTCAGTTGCCGGATTAATACTGATGAAGGTCATAAGAACAAATTTAGTTTTGCATCCATGGAAACACTGCTGACCACCGACAGTCTCGTTTCGCTGCTCACGCTCACCGTTCTGGAGATCGTCCTCGGCATCGACAACATTATCTTCATTTCGATTCTCGTCGGGCGACTTGATGAAAATGACCAGGCTCGTGCCCGGACAATCGGGCTTTCTCTGGCCCTCGTCCTGAGGCTTTTCTTCCTGATGGGTGCTGTCTGGATCGCCCAGTTGACATCGCCACTATTCCACGTCCCACAGGTTCTGGGAATGTCAGCCCCATGGGGTATAAGCGGACGTGATCTCATCATGCTCAGCGGCGGCCTGTTTCTTCTGGCAAAGTCCACCAGTGAGATCCACGCCAAGCTTGAGGGCTCGGAGCACGAACAGTCCGCTGGTAAACGGAGTGCGTTTGCCGGCATCGTGCTCCAGATCGTTGTTCTGGACATTGTCTTCTCAATTGATTCGGTCATCACGGCCATCGGTTTATCGCAGAATTTCCTCGTTATGGCCATCGCTGTGGTCATTGCCGTGATCGTCATGCAGCTCAGTGCGGGCAGAATCTCGGCCTTCATTCACCAGCATCCATCGGTCAAGATCCTGGCCCTTGCCTTTTTGATGATGGTCGGCTTTGTGCTGATGCTTGAGGGGCTGGCCATCCATGTTCCGAAGGGATATGTGTACACGGCCATGCTGTTTTCGATCAGTGTCGAGTTCCTGAATATGCGTTTCCGAAAGCGCCAGGGCTCAAAGCCAGTAGAACTACGGGACCCGAAAGTAGAAAACTGACCACGTTTTCGTTTGGAAACGATGGTAACCCTTTCTATTATCGCCCCCAATGTTCGTAAACGATGGGGGCCCTCATGCCTAAAAATCCGGCCTCGTCACTGGATGCCTCAAATATGTTTGATACCCTGTACCGGTTTCCGGAACAGGTTAAAGAAGCTGTCAGCATCGGTGAAGGCGCCCCCTTGTGGCGTCAGCAATCTACCTCTAACCGCTATGCTTTCTTCGGCTTAGGAGGATCTGCCATCGGTGCTGATCTCCTGCGCAGCTATGCAGCATCGACGTCCGGAGCCGACCACCTGAATATCTCTGTCCACCGTGGTTACGGGGTACCGTCCTGGATGGATAGCGACACCAATGTGGTATGCACAAGCTACTCCGGGGAGACCGAGGAAACCCTCGCAGCCTTCGATGATGTGCGAAAGAAGACGATGCGGGTGGTATGTATCACCACGGGCGGACAGCTTGGGAAGCGTGCGATAACCTACGGGTTCCCGATCATCAACATCCCGCCGGGTTACCAGCCCCGTTGCGCCATCGCCTACTCGTTTTTCCCGCTGCTCACGATCATGCAACGCTATGGGGCCATGGATACGCGTGCTGGACGTGCAAATGCCAAGGGTATTCGCGAGATCCTGGCACACACGGATGAAGTTCGAGACCTTTACGCCTCTTCTGCAGCCAAAAATCCTGCTCTACAGATCGCCAAGAAGCTCCACGGAACAATTCCCGTGGTCTATTCTGCAAACGAGCGGATGGATGTCGTCAACCTGCGCTGGCGCGGACAGATTCAGGAGAACGCCAAGCAGCTGGCCTTCGGGAACTTGCTCCCGGAGATGAACCACAATGAGATCAACGGCTGGCAGCACCCAAAGGGCAAGACGAAGAATTTTTCGGTGATCATGCTCCGAGACCCAGAGGACAACCGCCGTAATCAGATTCGCTTTGATGCCCTCAAGGACATCATTAAGGCGAACGTGGCGGATGTCATCACTCCAGACGTCAAAGGTGCCACCCTGCTCGGCCGGATGTTTGCCCAGATCTACCTCGGAGACTGGGTAAGTTGGCACCTTGCCGTGCTGAATAAGGTCGATCCTAGCCCCGTTCCGGTCATCCAAGCACTCAAGGCAAAGCTCGCAAAAGCTCGCTAAGGGGCTAATTTTTCTTCGGTTAGGTCGGCAAAGACGATTTTCTTCGTATCTTGCAGGCCCCTGAAAACCGTTGGATGAATCTATGCCTGCAGCGAAAGCCACCAAGGCCGCTACAACCAAGACCTCTAAAGCCAAAAAAGCAGCTTCGGAAGAAGTTGAGATTGATGGCGTAGCCGCACCTAAGAAAACGAAGCGCAAAGCCAAGTACATGGTGCTGTACTCGCCCTTCCTGATGAAGGACACCAAGCACGAGCTGATGGGCGAGCCAACCGAGACCGAAGCCGGACGTATGCAATGGGCCCGCTGCACGGTCAGCCGCCACATGCAGATGATCAATCTCGACACGCTGGCCAACAGCGCCGAGAAGAAGGTAACAGAGATCAAGCTGGCTCGTGAGGACTCAAAAGAGTACTCCCCAAAGAACGTGTACAAGGTTGGTGACGTTATCTACCACAAGCTGTGGGATGATGTCGGTATCGTTCGTGCGAAAGAAGTGATGTCCAACGGCCGCGGCGCTGTTCTGGTGCACTTCGAAAAGAACAAGGAAAAACGTCTCGTCGAGAATTTCAAGTAACCCCCCAACTTAGAGGTCATCCCGTGATCGGAGTCACCGTACAAAGCAATGAGTCGATCGACCGTGCCCTGCGCCGTTTCAAGAAGAAATACGAGCGCTCCGGCGTTCTGCGTGAGTTCAAGAAGCGCGCATTCTTCGTGAAGCCGAGCGTCGAGCGCCGAATGTCTCGTCTCAAGGCTGCACGCCGTCAGCACCGCGCGCAAATGGAACAAGAGTAGTTACGGAATTACGGAATTACTGAGTTACGGAGTTACAGGGTACGGAAGTATAGAGGTACTTACGTCTTCCGTCTGCTCGTAAGGTTCGGTTAAAAAAACGAACATCAATGAACCGCAAGTGGTGGCGAATGTTTCGCGCCATTTGCGGTTTTTCTTTTTAGGTTTTGGGTTTCGGGTTTTGGGTTTTGGGTTCGTAACTGTGTAATTCCGTAACTCTGTAATTACGTAACTCTCTTCCTGATTTCTTCTGCATCGCTAAACGGCAGACGTTCGGAGCCGACGATCTGGTATTCTTCGTGGCCTTTGCCGGCTATCAGGACGACATCGCCGGGGCCGGCGGAATCGAGGGCAGTGTGGATGGCCTGGCGTCGGTCCTCAATGATAGTTACGCGGTGTCGGTGCGGACCATCGATGCCACCCATAATGTGAGCGATGATGTCTGATGGTGATTCGGTGCGTGGGTTATCATTGGTGATCACGACGTTGTCGGCCAGTTCCGAGGCAATGCGCCCCATCTCAGAGCGCTTACCGCGGTCACGGTTGCCTCCGCAGCCGAAGACGACGTGGATCTTTCCGGAGTCACCTTCCCTCTCACGTAGATCACGGAGAACATTAAGAACGCTTTCCAAAGCGTCGGGTGTGTGGGCATAGTCAACAATAGCCGTGGTGCCAGACGCCAGGCGGTGGACTTCCATTCGGCCCTTGGGGCCGGCAACCTCTCGCATGTGCGACAAGACGTGATCAGGGGGCATGCCATCGACCATGCACAGCACAGCAACGAGAGCGCAGTTGGCTACGTTGAATTCGCCAAGGAGCCGCGTATGGATGACGCACTGCTCGGGCATATTCGGGATGTCGCTGCGCAGGCGCTGCAGGGTAAATGTCGTACCAGAAATTGAGAGCTGTACATTACACACGCGGACGTGATTATCGGCCCCCTTCCCCACCGTGATGACGTGGCGGGCGTTGCAGCCGCGCTTCATGTACGGGGTCCACTCGGAATCTCCCCACAGCACGGCAGCAGCGTCAGTTGAGAGCCCGTCAAAGAGCAGCTTCTTGCACCGGGCGTACTCCTGCATCGTGCCATGGTAGTCGAGGTGATCACGTGTCAGATTCGTGAACAATGCTCCATGGTAGTCAATGCCTAGAACGCGATACTGCGACAAGGCGTGCGAGCTTACCTCCATGCAGATCGTATCGACGCCAGAAGAGCGCATCTCGAGGAACAACTGTGCCAGTTGACGGGCATGAGGAGTTGAGTACTCGGTTGTGAGCTGAACACCCGCGTAGCGGTTACCTGTCGTTCCAATGAAGCCGACGTTTCGACCTTCACGCGTCAGGATCTGTTCAAGCAGAGTCGCACAGGTCGTCTTGCCGTTGGTACCCGTCACGCCGTACATCCGTAGCGGCGCCGACGGATGATCGAAGATCGCCTGAACCAGTTCGGCAAAGGCGCGCCGAGTATCCCGCACGCAGACCACACTTACCGGCAGGGGGCGTAGTGATTCCTGTTCAACGATCACGGCAACGGCTCCGCGGGCAATGGCATCGTCAATAGCCGAATGACCATCAAAACTGGTGCCCACTACGGCCACAAAGATCATCCCGGGTGCAATACCACGGGAGTCTGTCGAGACATCGATGACGTGGGCGTCTTCACCAGTGACCGCATAGCGCGCCCAGATCGGCTGAGAAAGTGCCGAGAGCACTGCAGACAGCTTCTTCATGAATGCAAATTACATTCCCCACCAACGTGAAAGTGGCGAGATTTGCAGCATGAAACTCGAACAGTGGCTCATTGATCGGCTGCAGAGCCCCCTGCCGGGAGTCGAGGCGCATGAACGATTTGTGCCTGAGATACCAGACCGGCGCTCACGACTCATGCCAGCACCAGAGGGCGCAAAGCAGAGCGCTGTGCTGATACCGATCGTTATGAACGAGACAGACGGCCCACAAACCGTGTTGACCGTGCGCAGTGAGGGACTGCGCAATCATCGGGGACAGATTTCATTTCCTGGTGGACGATCTGATGAGGGTGAGGACGCGGTTACGACAGCGCTACGGGAAGCTCACGAAGAGATTGGCCTGGCTTCGGAACGTGTGCGTGTTCTCGGACGTCTTTCTTCTCTTTACATCCCTCCATCCCATAGTGCCGTTACCCCGGTCGTTGCCATCGTTGAGCAGCCGTTGGCGTGGCAGCTCAATGCCGACGAAGTCTCGGAAGTTCTCGTTGTTCCAGTATCACGATTTCGTGATCCACGGAACGTTCACTCGCGCAACGATATCATCAAGGGGGTGCCTGTTGACGTTCCTTACTGGGCCGTCCATCCAGTGATTCCACTCTGGGGTGCCACTGCCATGATGCTCAATGAACTTGTTATGCTCATGAACGAATATGAAATGGAGACGGCATGAATTGGACTATCATCCGGCTGTCTATCTGCCTGTGTGTCTTCGTGATCACGTCGTGTGACAACATCGAGCAGGAAGGTCAGCGACTTGCCACCACCTACGCCCGCGTTCTCATCGAGCGGGAGGGCGGTCTTGACTCAGCTACAGCAGCCAAGCATATTGATTCGATCATCAAGGCTTCGGGCTACACCGTAGAGGAGTTTGAACGCCGCCTACGAGAGCATGGCACCACGCCAAAGGACCTGCGATCGTTCTATGACAGCGTCAGCACCGAGCTCGAGCGCATGCGATCGGACAGCACGCGGTAGAGATCATGTCCGTGGCGGGCGAACATCTCAAAGTAGCCCACATACCACTGGTTGAGCAGTACACCAATGCGGCGTGACTCTTCGATGTCGTGCGGAGTCATCACTCCCCCGCATCGAATAACATGGAATTCATGTGAGGGGGCGAGCTCACGCAGTGCCTGCATGGCAGCCGTGCACGAGGCCAGTGACGATGATGTCAGCAACGCACCGCTGACGCCTCCTCCATAGCGCGTCGTAAAGTAGTCGTACATGGCCCGGTCTTTGTCGTGCACGTGCTGGCGTAGCTCGGCGTAGCGCGTGGAGGTGTTGCCAAGGATCATTCCGTCAAAGCCCCGTTGTACAAGCGCGCTCACCAGTGACGGGATCTGAGCGTGGGCTGTGTCGGTAGAGAGCTTTACCACGACTGGAAGAGTCCGAACGCGCTTTACAAGGAACCCATTGGCAACGGCATCAAGTCGCGCCAGCAGCGCCGTGTCGAGCCCGTCATGCCGCGCATGACCATCAACGTTAGGACAGCTTTCGTTGAGTTCGATGTAGTCAACGCCTACATCCTCAAAGCGGCGCATTCCATCGATCAGCTCCGGCACGGCCAGGCGGTCCTCAAGTCCGGGCTCAGCACTGACGCTGATCCCCAACGGACATCCGGGAACATGCTTTTCACGAGCCAAACGCTCAGCTACCGCCACGTGTCCCTTGTTCGGCAAGCCCATCCAGTTTGCCGCTGAGTGCGAAAACGGATACTGTGTCGATGGCCACTTGATATGGTCACGGATATTCCCCATGCGCGCACGCGAGGTGGATGTTCCGGCAACGAAAGCCCCTGCCCCTTCACGGGCAACCATCGCATAGCCTGAGCCACTCTTGAACATCCCTGCCGCATTCCAGATCGGGAGTCGGAACCGCAAGCCCCATGCCGTCACGCCTAGCTCTGCAGGGGGCTCATACGACGTCGAAGGTACGTCGTTGGCAAAGCGCGGCAGGTAGGCATTGCGTCCGGCCGTGAACAGCCGTACCGTCAGCGACGGCGGGATGTAAGCGATGACCGGCCGCACCGCGAACTCGGTTTTGGCGATGAGCTCAAGGAGTGTCACGGCGCAAAGTTACCACCTCACGGTGATGAGGCGCAGGACAACAAAACTCATCGTCCGGGAAAACACCTTGAAAATTGAAAGTCCGACCTTGAATTTTCAAGGTGTTTGGCAACGTAACGTGGCCCCTTTCAGCGCAGGTCCTTCTCGCTAAACGTCTTTAGCCAAACGTCCTTACCGCTAGCATCGACAATTCGCAGGGTCAACAAGCGGGCTCCGCGAGCCCCTTCAACACTGATCAGGCCGAAATTGTGGCCGACGTACTCTGTTCCGGGGACGTTGAGCGTGTTGGTGCGATAGGTCTGACTGGTATTCAGTCCGGCGGAAAGGGGCGAGCTGGTCAGCTCATAGAGCGGATACGTACCCTCGCGATCACGCCTGGAAAGCTCGGCAAAGTGCACGTCACCGGAGACGAAGATCACGCCTGGAATCTGATTCTTCGTAATAGTCTGGATGAGTTCATCGCGCTCGAAGCTGGATCGCTCAAAGCCCTCGCGCTTTTTGTTGTCGCTCAGCACCTGTGAGCCCACGGCAACAACCTTGAACGTGGCGCGGCTTGCCGCCAGACCGTCGATAAGCCATTGAAGTTGAGAATCGCCCAAAATGCGACGCTGCTGATCGATGCGGTCATTGGCATTGCGAAACCAGCGGTCATCAAGCATGAACACCTGCACATCGGCGATCTCCATGCTAGTGCAGACACCCTCCTGCCCGCGCATGCCGTAGGACGGGTTGGGCCAGAAGAGCTTGAACACCTCGAGGGCAGTATTCTTCATCCACCAGCTACGGTCGGAATCATTCGGACCGTAATCATGATCGTCCCATGTGGCGTAGTTAGGAACGTTGGCCAGCATCGGCCGTGCGGGCGCGTACGCACGCGTATGCGAATATCGCTTGAGCATGCCGGCACGCGAGCCCCAGTCGGGCTCGCGCATGTACACGTTATCACCCAACCAGAGCATAGCATCCGGACGACGCGCAAGGATCGACGAGAAGATCTCAGTTGGCGTTCCGTAGCCCTTTTCCGTACCGGAGGAATCCTGCCGCTCGTATCCTGGTTCATTCACATAGTGGCAGCTGCCGAGTGCGATGGCAACGTTCGGGATAACCTTGCCGCGGTACTTCCAGATCGGACGCGAGCGGAAGACCGTCGGGAACGACAATCGAACCTCTGCTCCGTCAACAAGTACGCTGTATCGGTAGGTTCTGCCTGGCTCGACGCTATCGAGCTGGAGTGTCACACAGTTCGCATGCTCATCCATGGAGCGAATAGCCGGCGTTGTGAACGTCGCATTCGATGCCGAATCAACATACCGGACAGCCACCGATGCTGGCTTGTGCGTCTGCACGAAGATCGACGCGCCACGCATGTCAACGTGACCCAGCATAGGGCCGCTGCGAAGGGGGCTTTGGGCGCTCAAGAACGGCGCTACCAATAGTACGAGGGCGCAGCACACGGCAAGCCCCCTGCTGAGTACATGTGTGCTAGTCATAACGTAGATGCTTGATCTCTTCACCCTTGATACCGATCTCGCGCATGGCTTCGATGCCAATATTCAGATGTAGATCGGCAAACTCCTTTGTTACGCGCTTGTCGCTTTCCTCGGTCTTGACGCCTTCCGGCACCATCGGTACGTCGCTCACCAGCAGCAGTGCTCCGCGTGGGATACCGTTCTTGTGGCCTACGATAAAGACTGTGGCCGTTTCCATATCAATGGCCAGACAGCTCAGATCCTGCAGTCGACGTCGGAAAGACTCGTCCCATTCCCACACCCGGCGGTTGGTGGTGTACACCACACCGGTTCGGTATTCCTGACCGAACATCAGCACCTTGTCGGAAACGAACTTGTGGAGTTTAAATGACGGGAGTGCCGGCACCTCGGGAGGGAAGTAGTCGTTGCTCGTTCCATCACCGCGAATGGCAGCGATTGGCAGCACAAAGTGCCCGATCTCCGTCGAGCCTCTGAGTCCGCCGCACTTGCCCAGAAACAGCACACCCTTCGGCATACGCGCCACCAGCAGGTCCATGATCAGAGCGGCATTGGGCGAACCGATACCGTAGTTGATGATCGTCAGATTACCCTGCGTGGCCGTCTGCATTGGGCGGTCCAGGCCCTTGACCTCGACGTTGAATTTTTCAGCAAAGGCATCGACGTATCCACGGAAATTGGTCAGCAGGATGTAGTCACCAAACGCATCGACGTCCGTACCTGTGTACCGCGGCAACCAGTTACGTGCGATATCGAGCTTGGTCTGCATCCTAGTATGCCGGCTTCCACATCACGCCCTCGACCAGTGCCTGCACGTCATCAGGACGTGCGATGCCCGCATGACCGTCGTCGAAGAGATACTCGGCACAAGCGACAGCAACGACCTTTGCGGCCTTCTGAATGTCGGACATCGGAGGATAGATCAGCCCCTTGTCAAACTGCTCCTGTGCAACCATGCCGGCAAGCGCACGGGCGGCAACACCAAAGGTCTTGTACGGGATGTTCGTTGCATCAACGGCATAGGCGGCAAGGCCAACACCGGGGAAGATATAGACGTTATTGCCCTGACCCGGGTGGATCGTCCGGCCGTTGATCTCCACGGGCGTAAACGGACTACCGCTGGCGAAGATCGCCTTTCCATTGGTCCAGGTGTAGGCTTCTTCTGCTGTGCATTCACTCTTTGACGTCGGATTCGAGAACGGGAAGATGATCGGACGATCACAGTATGAGGCCATGTGTTCGATCACCTCTTGCGTAAAGGCCTTCGCGATGGTACTCGTGCCGATCAGCACCGTTGGACGCACCGAGCGAACCGCATCGATGAGCGTGGCAGCTTCCGGATGATCGTGCGCGTAGGGGGCCTTCTGAGTGCCTTCAACATCCGGACGTGAGGCAACGATCAGCCCCTTGCTGTCAAGCAGCCAGCAGCGCGAACGAGCCTCGTCTTCCGTGCAGCCCTCGTCGATCATCAAGCGCCAGAGTAGCTCGGCAATACCAATACCTGCCGAACCAGCACCGAGGAACATGTAGGTCTGGTCCTTCAGGCGTTCACCCTTCATGCGCGTGGCGGCGATCACGCCGGCTACGCCCACAGCAGCTGTGCCTTGAATGTCGTCGTTGAATGATGAAATGCGATGACGGTACCGCTCTAGAATGGGGCTGGCGTTGGGATTAGCAAAATCCTCCCACTGGATGGCGCACTTGGGGAAGACCTCCTGCACGGCCGTGACGAACTCCTCAATGAAGTCATCGTACTCCTGACCCTGAAGGCGACGCTGGCGCACGCCAATGTAAAACGGGTCCTCGAGCAGTGCCTCGTTGTTCGTACCAACGTCCAGCGCAATCGGCAACGTGACCTCTGGAGGAACGCCGGCGCAGGCCGTGTAGAGCGCAAGCTTTCCGACGGGAATGCCCATGCCCTGCGCTCCGAGGTCGCCAAGACCAAGGATGCGCTCGCCGTCGGTGACGCAGATCCAGCGCACGTCCTTTTCCGGCCAGTTGCGCAGTACCTCGGCCATCATGCCGCGGTTACGGACGCTGATGAACATGCCTTTGGGTCGACGGTAGATCCGCCCGAAGGTCTGGCATGCCAGGCCAACGGTAGGCGTGTACACGATTGGCATGTACTTAACCGGGTCCTTCTGGAGCATGGCATAGAAGAGCGACTCATTGCGCTCCTGCAGGTCGCTCAGGTAGATGTACTTGTCGAGATCGGTCGTCAAGGAATCAACGTGACCTTCGATGCGCTCCAGCTGCATCTCCATGGAGGAGACGATATCGGGTAGCAGTCCGATCAGGCCGAGCTCTTTACGCTCACGTCTCGTGTAGGCCGTTCCCTTGTTCAGTCGAGGATCGCGCAGGATATCAAACCCGCGCTTGGAGGAATCACTGTGTGACATAGGGCACAAAAATACGGAGACTTCGTAGCTTCGAGTCATGTTTAGCGTATCCATTACACGCCGTATGGGGCTTGCCTTGGCCCTTGCAGCGTTTGCCGTTCAGGTGCATGCCACTGAACCACACCTGAAGAACATACGACAGCTGACATTCGGCGGTGACAACGCTGAAGCATATTTCAGTCCCGATGGAAAAAAGCTCGCGTTTCAGAGCAATTATGCCAATTGGGGACATAAGTGCGATCAGATCCATGCGTTGACGATCGTAGCCGCCGGTGATTCCGCCTACCGTCCGCCCCTTGTCAGCACTGGCAAGGGCCGCACAACGTGCTCGTACTATATGCCAGACAACAAGCACATTCTCTACGGAAGCACCCATGCAGCCGGAGAGGACTGCCCGCCCATGCCTGCCCCACGTGCTGACAGGAAGTATCTATGGCAGGTACTGCCAACGTATGATATCTACGTGGCTGACGAAAATGGGGCAATCGTCAAACAGCTCACGGACACGCCTGGATATGATGCCGAGGGCACGGTCTCCCCGAAGGGAGATAAGATCGTGTTTACCTCTGACCGGAGCGGTGATCTAGAGTTGTGGACAATGAACATCGACGGTACTGATCAGCGTCAGGTAACGAATACTCTCGGGTATGACGGCGGTGCGTTCTTCTCTCCGGACGGAAAGAAGCTGGTCTTCCGCGCATCACGTCCAAAGTCCGACAGTGCGGCCCGCGAGTACAAAGAGCTACTCGCACAAGGTCTAGTCGCCCCCACCGAAATGGAGATCTTCACCTGCAACGTCGATGGGTCGGACATGAAGCAGATCACTAAGCTCGGAAAAGCCAACTGGGCCCCCTACTACCATCCGAAGGGCAAGACGATCCTTTTCTCGTCCAACCACGCATCCAAGCGTGGATATGACTTCCACATCTATATGGTTAACGAAGACGGAACGGGGCTTGAGCAGATCACCTCGGAGAGCATGTTCAATGCCTTTCCGATGTTCTCTCCCGACGGAAAGAAGCTTGTGTGGTCGAGCAACCGCAACAACAACGGCACGCGCGACACGAACGTCTTCATTGCCGACTGGGAAGACTGATTCTCTTTAGGGGGCCCATCGCACCGTAATACGCTTGCCGCCGTTAGGCACAATGCGTCCGATGGCTTGAAGGCGACCAAGCCCCATGGTCTGGGCTAGTGAAACAAACTGCTCAACGTTCGCCGGATCGACAGACACCAGCAAGCCACCACTTGTTTGCGGATCACAGAGGATGTACTTCTGCGTCTCGCTAAGCTCCGAGACATGATGACCATACGATGCGAAGTTGCGCGTTGTGCCGCCGGGGAAGGACTTCTGCTCGAGGTACTCATGGAGCACCTCGCGGTCGATCAATGGTACAGCAGTAGCATCAACCTCCGCCGACAGGTTTGCCCCCTCACACAACTCGAGTAGATGACCGAGTAGACCGAAGCCTGTCACATCAGTCATCGCATGCACATACGGCAGCGTGCCGAATGTTTCTCCAGCGCGGTTCAGCACGCACATCACATCGCGAGCCATCGTGGAATGCTCCGGCTTTAGGATCCCCTTCTTCTGTGCAGTGGTCAGAATGCCGATGCCAAGGGGCTTGGTGAGGAACAGCACATCGCCTTCGCGAGCACCTGTATTCGTCTTGAGATGCTTCAGGTCCACCCTGCCCGTTACGGCCAGCCCAAAGATCGGCTCCGGACTGTCGATGGAATGTCCGCCGGCTAGCGGAATGCCCGCATCCATACAAGCCATGCGAGCCCCTTCCAGAACCAGCTGCGCAGCCTCGACAGGCACCGTATTGATGGGCCACCCGAGGATCGCGATGGCCATCATCGGACGTCCACCCATGGCATAGACATCACTGATCGCATTTACACTGGCAATGCGTCCGAAGTCCACCGGGTCATCAACAATGGGCATGAAAAAATCCGTCGTGCTAACGATGCCCGTTCCATCACCCAGGTCGTATACCGCCGCATCATCCTTCGATGCATTGCCAACGATCAGCCGTGCATCTTTCGGCATCTCCAGAGACGTCTGAAGAATTCCATCCAAAACTGCTGGCGCGATCTTACATCCGCATCCAGCCCCATGCGAGTATTGTGTGAGAGCGATCATGAAGGAGAAGTTACAGAGTTACGGAGGTACGGAGGTACGGATCCGTCATCCCTGCGAAAGCAGGGATCCAAATCGTCATCCCTGCGAAAGCAGGGATCCA